>JANMQN010000110.1:0-7242 GCA_031370535.1 Sphingomonadales bacterium
GCATTTTTGCTATTAGAAACCGTAGCTCAACGAGAAAACGACGCCAGCTTTGCTATCTCTGGGCGCAAAGGTCGTGTTACGATCGGTGTCAACATAAGCTACGCCAAGGGTGAAGCCCTTAACCGCGGCGGTCGCCCCCAAAGACCAGTCGATCTTGCTGGTTCCGCCCGAGAATGCTCCGTCTTCCAGACCAACTGAGCCGGTCAGCGTGATCGGCGAGTCAGGAATGGCAAACGCCACGTTAGTTGCCACGTAAATATTGTCGTTGTTACCAGTATTGTCCTGGCTGGGAACATAGCTGACCTGACCGCCAATAGTTGCCGGGCCGACAGTGGTGCCAAGCTTACCAGTGAATTCGACGTAATTGAAACTAGATACGCCGGGATAAAGATAATAGGTCGCGCCGATGTCATAGGTTACCGCGTCGCCGCCCGAGAAACCCGCATAGAGGTCGACTTCGACATCATCGCCCGGATTTTCTGCAAGGTTCGAACCCCAGACACCGACGTAGAAGCCCGATTCATGTTTTACGGTTAGATATGGCTGAACCGCAAAATCCTTATCCGAAAGCGAAACGCCACGGAAACGGTAGTCTGAAACAACGGCGATGCCGCCTGTCAATGTGATTGGACCTGACGCTTCTTCGGTCGCAGCTTCATCTTGAGCGACCGCTGGTACAGACATCGTCAATGCGCTAATTGCGGCCAGTTTCAAAATTGTTTTACGCATATAATTACCCCTTCTTAGGTGCGTTAAATAGTGAGCCGGTGGTCGACGCATTGCGCCCCCGTCGGCAGATGCCGTTCTCTTCCCGCTATCCCTAATGCCCGCGCCGTGGTTAATTTTTATTTACCAGCGCATTTATTGTGCAAGTGCACACAAACATCAAAATGCAGTGCAATCAAGCAATATTCTGTCAGTGCTGTTGTCCTTTCTGACAAATGTGACAATTTCGTCACAGTCTTCCAGCAGACGCAAGAGTGTTTGCATAACGCACTTATGCTGGAAAATGACCCTTTCGGGACCTTTCGGATGCACTAAACCGCCGATAGGATTTCAAGTCGGTCCTGGCATTGCGTTGCTCCACAGGGGGCCTGGTTTCGCGGTGGGACGTCTTCAGCGCCTACGCGAGATCTGCAATAACCAGCATTGTCGTGATATTCGACAAGCCTATTAGCCGCTCCGAACGGGTCCGCGGATAGACCGCGCCGCAAACTTGTCGCGTGAAGCGGGACATCCCTTGCCCGACAAAAGGCCCGTCTAAAGCCGCTGTACCGATCTTTGCTGTCGCGGGCCGCCGCCAGTTGAAAGATGGAATAGTCGGACAATGCGCAAAAGGCTTGCAACTGGTGTATGCTTGTCGGGATAACCGATTGTTAGGCCACGACAGAGGCGACACCATCGCACTGTGCCCGCCACCATCGTTTGGAGTAGGAATGCGGATTTATGGTCAATATCAATTTAAATATATGTATTTTATATGCTTTTTAGCGATCACCCTCGCGATGTAAACACTCAAGCCTGCGGGCAAATCCGACCACTCAGTGTTCGGCCGGTGAAACCACATAATGGATGGGTTTGAACGATCCGTTGTTCGATTGTAACGCGGAACACGCGGTCAGACCGATTATCAAGTCCATCTCAGCGCGGAATACGATGCGCTCACCCGCGCGACTGAGTGGCGGCTGCACCGATATTTCGCCACTTTTTCCGTTGATAGACACATGCATGAAGCAGTTGAATGCTACGGGTATGTCATCGGGCTCGATGCCGAGAGGCTTTAATGCCTGAACAAGATTTCCGAAGCATCCCTGATGAGGATGTTCATCGCCGTAAATGATGCGGAATGTATCTTTAGAGCATGGAGTCAGCAGGAAATCGTGCCGACCGACATCGTCTTCGACGATTGTGAGCATGATATTGCTTCGGTTTGAATACAACGGGTCGCCCTTAGTGAGAAACAGGCGCGACGCATAATCCAGCGTCCGCCCGGATGATATCACTTCCCTTTGGTCTGTCTGCGAATACGCAACCAAGTCCGCGACTTGTTCGCCCTGCGGATCAATTACGGTCAACAGATCACCCCTGTTCATCGTGAACGCCACACCGGAACGGGGTGCAATTTCGTGCTGTTTCATGCCGCTTCGCTTTTCCGGGAAAAGGGACAAACCCAGTCGTCCTCCACTGCGCGACCGCTATACTGGCGTGCTGCGGATGTTTCACCGTGGGACGCAAGCATCGGATTAATCGATCCGGCCAGTTTTTCGTCCCGTTTCATTATGGTGTTCCGCAAAGGATCATATCTGCCCTCGGCGCGTAAGCGTTCGAACTGATCGTGAAGATTGAACACCATCACAGGTTGGTCAAAACGCCGCGCAGGACGGCTGGCGTTCGGATGCAAGCCGACGATAAAAAATGCCTCGCCGCCGAAGCTGACCGCAAAATGCGGGTCTTCGGGATCAGTGCTTATGCGTGAATCGACAGGTTGACCTAACCATTCATCTTTGTCGCTCAACGATTGAAGCCGGTCCCAAACCGCGCGTTCGAAGCGTTCTTCAGAAAGCGAATCCGATTTGCGGAAGATGACCACCAGAGTCTGAAATAGGTCGGGAGTATCACGGTAATGTCGTGCAAGCGCATTGATGTGCGGCAAAATACGAAGATCGTCCCAAGCCGACCGGATATCGTCCGCCACCACGAAATGCATTTGTCCCTTATTCAGCGCAGATTTTGCACCCACACACGGAAAAGAAGCTTCGCGAACGAAATTTTCGAATTTCTCGGTCAAATCGTCGTCTCGACCGGCATTCATAACGAGCATGACACAGTTCTCCGGCCTACCGTTGGACGTCGACCTATTCTTGCCCTCGCAAGGGCTAAGTTAAAAAATAATCGCAACCGCGATGAGTAGCAAAATCAATCCGCCAACGCTGATACCGACTGTACGTCCCATGAGATTCTCCTTTTTCGAAAACTGGTAACGTATAGGTTGCACGTAGGTTCCAAAGCTATTCCAAAAGCCGCGGGGGTACGGCACGATTTACGACCTCGCGCAAGGCAAAGGCTGTTTCTATCCGAGCGACCCTTGGAAGGCGCGCGATTTCCTGACGGTGAATTACTTCATAATCCTCGATCGATGCGGCGCGGACAACCAACAGATAGTCATTTCGACCACTCATAAGATGGCATCTTATAATGGAGGGACTGATTCCAACAGCTGCCTCGAACGCCACCATCGCCTCTTCGCTTTGGCTGTCGAGCGCAATCGTTACCATCACCGTCGCGCCCATCCCCAGCTTGCGCAAATTCACATCCGCGCGATAACCCCGCAGTATGCCTGCATCTTCTAGGACTTTTTGTCGCCGTGCTGCTGCACTTGGGGAAAGGCCTGCGGCTTCACCCAACTCTTGCTGTGTCGCTCGCCCGTTTGAGACCAGTGCACGAAGTAATTTTCTGTCGGCTCGATCAAGTTGCATAAAATTCTCATTATTCTGACAGATTACGCTCAATTTATGCGCGATTTGATTGATTAAGTCCAATCTTTGCTAACTATCCTGATCAAGCCAGTGCTAATTGTGCGTTATGTAGAATCAGGTGGAGAAGACAAATGCTGGTTGGCGTTCCAAGTGAAATCAAGGTTCACGAATATCGGGTCGGCCTCACACCCGGCGCAGTGCGTGAATATATTGCTCGCGGTCATCAGGTTGTCGTCCAATCGGGCGCTGGCGCCGGTATCATGTCGGGTGATGACGCGTACCGTTCGGCAGGGGCCACGATCGCCACCAACGCCGCCGAGATATTCGCCAGGGCCGACATGATCGTAAAGGTCAAGGAACCACAGCCGAACGAATGGGTGCAGCTTCGCCCGGGCCAGCTATTGTTTACATATCTCCATCTCGCGCCTGACCCTGAGCAGGCAAAGGGCCTGATCGCAAGCGGCTGCACCGCCATTGCCTATGAAACCGTCACCGACGACAAAGGCACGCTGCCGTTACTCGCGCCGATGAGCGAAGTTGCAGGCCGCCTCGCAATCGAAGCCGCAGGCGAGGCTATGCGCCGCAGCGAAGGTGGTGCGGGCATTCTTCTGGGTGGCGTTCCCGGCGTTCCGGCCGGACGCGTATGTGTCATCGGCGGCGGGGTCGTTGGCACCCATGCTGCGCGTATGGCGGTTGGTCTTGGGGCTGAAGTTACCATCGTCGACCGGTCAATCCCCCGGCTGCGCGAACTGGACGAGTTGTTTCAGGGCCGCGTACGTACACGCTATTCGACGCTAGAAACCATTGACAATGAAATCAGCATTGCTGACGCGGTAATCGGTGCAGTGCTCATCCCCGGTGCGAGCGCCCCCAAGCTTGTTACCCGCGCGATGCTCAAGCATATGAAGCCCGGATCTGTGCTCGTCGATGTTGCCATTGACCAAGGCGGCTGCTTCGAAACGTCGAAGCCCACCACCCATTCCGAGCCGACTTATGTCGTCGATGGGATCATCCATTATTGTGTCGCCAACATGCCCGGCGCAGTGCCGCAGACCAGCGCAGCAGCCCTCAACAACGCTACCCTGCCTTATGGGTTGGCGCTGGCGGACCGTGGCATCGAAGCGCTGGACTCCCGTTCCGAGACCGGACGCGGGCTATTGGCTGGCCTCAATGTTCATAAAGGCAAAGTTACCAGCAAGGCCGTTGCCGAGAGCCTCGACCTCGAGTTTGTCGCTCCGGACACGGCGCTCGCTGCGTGACTTAAGGCGAAAGCAGTGCTAACCCGCCCTCCATGGGAAAAGAGGGGCGGATAACAGCACATCAGATTGCGGCGATGCTGGGGGTTTCTCAGCCCACCGTTTCGCGTGCGCTGCGCGGTGACAAAAAGGTAAACGAGGACACCCGCGCGCGGATCGTTGCGCTGGCCAACGAACTCAATTATTCGGTTGACCATAACGCGCTGCGGCTGAGGACTCAGCAGACCTATTCAATCGCGCTCGTCATTTTGTGCCGCCGGGGCGAAAACAAGGCGAACATCAATCCGTTCTACCTCTCGCTTCTCGGCTGCATCGCGGCCTCGGCTTCGGAGCGCGGCTATAACCTCATCATCTCATTTCAGGATGCCCCAGCAAACTTCTTTGCAAACTACACCGGTAGCCGCCAAGCCGATGGCCTGATCGTCATTGGCAGCGGACAGAATGTCGAAGGATGGCAGTTTTTCGGGGACTACGCTAAGCATAAAACCCCGATGATATGCTGGGGCGCGAGCATGCAGGATCTGATTTCAATCAAAAGCGATAACGCGCAGGGCACGCGGCTTGCCATCGACCATCTGCTATCGAAGGGCTGCAAAAATATCGCCTATATTGGCCCAACCGAAAGCGAGCAGCCGCAATTTCAGGATCGTATCAACACCTACCGGACCATGATGCGCGAAAAGGGATTGACCGCAATTAGCCCGCCGCTCCCGGAAAATGCGGTGCGGGAAGATCAGGGTTATGAAACTGTTTGTGGGCTGATCCGCGATAAAGTCGCATTCGACGGGCTTTTTTGCGCAAATGATTTTATCGCGCTTGGGGCGATGCGTGCTCTGGATGAAGCTGGTATCAGCGTGGGCAAGGATGTTCGTGTTGTCGGTTTCGATGGCATTGCCACTGGCGGATATGCACAGCCACCGCTGACGACAATTGAGCAAGACTATTACAGGGCGGGCGAAATGCTGGTCGATGCGCTAATCGCTCTTCTCAAAGGAGAAGAGCCCGATACCAAGCCTGTTCCCGTCAGGTTACTTAAACGCGGCAGTGGATAGAAAAGGTTTGATAAAGCTCCACGCGCCTTCTTTGGTTGTCAGCGACACCGCATGTGCAGGACTGCTTGACGGCAAAATCATGGTTTCGATTTGCAGATCCTTAAAAGCATGACGCCCTAACAAGGCTGCCTTTTTGCCGTTGAACGCAACCAACCGCAGATCGGGCAAACTTCGCGTTATCGAGCATATGTCGTTTAATTCGACATTGGCGATATGCATATCGAGGCTTCCCGGACGGTCCGCAGCAGCAACAACATCCCATAACGCAATGCCTGCCGATTGCAGTGCCGCAATCCGGTCGGGATAATCCATTCCAACTAAATCACGATTTATCACCAGGCCAACAAGCATCCAGAAATGATTGCGGGGATGCGCGTAATATTGGCCGGCCCCAAGCGACACGTCGCCGGGCAGGCTGCCCAAGATAAGTATGCGGGCGTCCGGCGTGGCGATCGGGGCCATACCGACCTTCATTGGCTAATATTGCGGCAGTGGTTGATCAGCCATACCCCAGCCTTTCAACAATTGACTTTCCGCGCGCTCGATCAGGACCGCCTGGTCCTCCAATTTATAGTGCGCTCCACCAGTCAACTCGCTGATCTCGCTCCACGCAACAGGTGCCGCTACCGGTGCACCTTCGCGTGCTCTGACGCTGTAAGGCATAATTGCCGTCGACCCGCGTTGGTTGCGCAACCAATCGATAAATATGCGACCCTTGCGCTTAGCCTTTGACATGGTTGCGGTATAGCGATCTGGGTCGGCCCCTGCCAAGGCCGCCGCAAAACGGTGCGCAAAATCCGTGACTTCTGCCCACTCCGCACTGGGCGTTAGCGGCACTACCACATGAATGCCCTTACCCCCCGACAACATTGGAAAACTCACCAGTCCAAGATCGGAAAGATGCTGTTTGAGGTCCACTGCAGCCCTGCGCACATCGTCGAAATCGAGACCCTCATCGGGATCTAGATCGAATATCAACCGGTCGGGATGCTCGATATCATCGGCTTTCGCACCCCAGCCATGTAGCTCGATCGATCCCATCTGTATGGTTTCGATCAAGCCCGTTTTGTCCTCAATGTACATATAGGCCCGCGTATTTCCGTCCTTCCCAAGCACATTGATTGTCCGGATCGCATCGCCCAGATCCTCGGCTCCGTGCCGTTGGAAGAAACACTGCTTGGCCCGTCCCTGCGGGCAACGGACTAGGCTTAAAGGGCGACCCGCTGCGGTAGCGAGCACCAGTCCCGCCATTGAATCATAATAGTCTGCCAACTCGCCCTTGGTGATATCCACTTCGGGAAAAATCACACGGTCGCGGTTGGATATTTTGACTTTCGCTGCATCCGGCGCAGTGACCGCTTTCTCGATATGCACATCGGCTGCCTTTTTATCGCTGCGCAGGCCAACAAAACTGGCATCAACGCCGCGCTGACGGCATAAAGCCCCAGTTGGCGCGGT
>JANMQN010000151.1:0-3449 GCA_031370535.1 Sphingomonadales bacterium
CAAGATGTTCCTGCCGCAAGTCGTCAAGTCAGCGCGGGTTATGAAGAAGGCGGTCGCGCATCTCTTCCCTTATATTGAGGCCGAAAAAGAGGTTGGCGCGAAGGGCAAGGGCAAAATCATCATGGCGACGGTCAAGGGTGACGTCCATGATATTGGCAAGAATATCGTCGGCGTCGTGCTTCAGTGCAATGGCTTCGAGATTGTCGATTTGGGCGTGATGGTTGCGTGGTCCGAAATACTGAAAGCCGCGAACGAGAATGATGCCGATATGATCGGGCTGTCCGGCCTCATTACCCCATCGCTCGATGAAATGGTGACAGTCGCTGAAGAAATGCAGAAGGCAGGAATGACAATGCCACTGATGATTGGCGGCGCGACAACTTCGAAAACGCACACCGCATTGCGCATCGAGCCGGTTTATTCGGGGCCGGTCATCCACGTGCTTGATGCTTCCCGCGCAGTTGGGGTCGCCGGGACACTGGTCAGCGATACGATGGCCGAGAAGTTTGTTGCTGATACGCGAAACGAATATGAACATATTCGCGTCGCGCGCGCGGGCAAGACCGCCAAGCCATTGGCGACGCTTGAAGAGGCGCGCGCCAACGCGTTCGAGATGGACGAGGCGTTGAAGCCCGCCGCGCCTTTGCAACCGGGTGTACATGCTTATGACGATTGGGACTTGTCCGATCTGCGTAATTATATCGACTGGACGCCATTTTTTCGGGCGTGGGAATTGCATGGTAACTATCCCGAAATTTTGACTGACCCCGTTGTCGGCGAAAGCGCGACTAACCTGTTTGCCGATGCACAGGCGATGCTTGACAAGATCGTCCATGAAAAATGGCTGCGCGCCAAGGGTGTGGCCGGGCTTTGGCCGTGCACGCGCAAGGGCGACGATGTAGTCATCCACCTCGACGACGAGAGCCATGTAAAGCTGCCGTTTTTGCGCCAGCAGGTAGCCAAGCGTGAAGGCCGCGCGAATATGTGTCTGGCCGATTTTATCAGCCCGAACGGCGACTGGATCGGCGGTTTCGCGGTGACGACAGGGCATGGCATCGGCACGCACCTGGCGCAGTTCAAGGCTAACATCGACGATTATTCGGACATCATGCTGAAGGCGCTGGCCGATCGCTTAGCCGAAGCCTTCGCCGAACGGATGCACGAGCATGTCCGCAAGGATTTGTGGGGTTATGCGCCGGACGAGCAGTTCACTATGGAAGCGCTTAACCGAGAGGAATATCGGGGTATCCGGCCTGCGCCGGGCTATCCCGCCTGTCCCGACCATAGTCTGAAACCAATCCTGTTCGACCTGCTCGATGCCACCCACAAGACCGGCATCACTCTGACCGAAAGCTTCGCTATGCTGCCGACCGCAGCGGTTAGCGGCTTTTACTTCGGTCACCCGCAATCCGAATATTTCGGTGTGGCGCGGATCGGCGAGGATCAGGTCACCGAATATGCAGCGCGCCGGGGCGTCGACATGGACACCGCAACCCGCTGGCTGCGGCCCAACCTCAACCAATAGATGTCTCGCTGTCCCCCAAAGGGACGGCGGGCCTCGATGTTGGTTAATCGGCTGGCCATCCGGTCCGCGATAGCATTAGGTTGAGTTCAGGAGCCAGACCCATGAAGAAAACCTCATTCCTTCTCGTTGCCGCATTGTCTGCCTCAGCATCGGCTCAAAACGCCGCGCCGTTCCAGAACGCCGAAACCGGCCGCTCTTATGGCAACCTGCAAGCGGCGGTCGATGCTATCGGCGAGGGAGAAGGCACGATCATCATCGCGCCCGGCACCTTCCGCCAATGCGCCATCCAGAAGGCAGGGGTGATTGCCTTCCGCGCGTCGGTTCCCGGCCAGACCATCTTCGACAGCGCGACCTGCGAGGGCAAGGCTGCCTTGGTCCTGCGCGGGGAGGCGGCGAGCATCGATGGCATCATCTTTCAGAATATGCGTGTGCCCGACGCCAATGGCGCAGGCATCCGCCTCGAAAAGGGTGACCTCACCGTAACCCGTGCGATTTTCCGCAATAGCGAGCAGGGGATACTGACCGCAGAGGATCGGAATGGTGAAATCCGGATCGACCGCTCGACCTTTTCCGGTCTGGGACGCTGCGATCGCGGATTAAGCTGTGCTCATAGCATCTATATCGGAGAATATGGCTCGCTCACCGTGACAAACAGCCGCTTTGAACGCGGCAATGGCGGGCATTATGTGAAGAGCCGTGCGGCGCGGATTTCGGTCACCGACAACGCGTTCGACGACACAAGGGGCAAAGAAACCAACTACATGATCGACCTGCCCGGTGGCGCGGTCGGTAGCATCGCGCGCAACATCTTTGTGCAAGGGGCAAACAAGGAAAATTACAGCGCCTTCATCACCGTCGCGCCCGAAGGCCGAACGCAGTCGAGCGTTGGCTTGTCGATCAGCGCCAATGAAGCGAGTATTGCGCCGGGCGTCGAGCGCGAGACGGTATTTCTGGCAGACTGGTCAGGCGACCGGATCGCGCTTGGCGCTAACCGGTTGGGGCGGGGGTTGAAACCGTTCGAGCGGCGGCAGCCTTAGATTTACCGCCCTTGCGCGCGCCATCTCCGAACAACCCGCTCCAATATCTCGGCTTCGCCGCCGGTTTCCTGCCATAGCTCGCTGAACAGCGGGTCTTCGGACGCCGGGCGTTTTTCTTCTTCAAGATTGTCGAGCGCGACGCGGATGGGGATGCTGACACCCTCGCCGCAGATGATGCATTCGCGGTTACGGAGCGCAGGAATGGAATCGAGGAACCCGCGCGCGCCTTCAGGCATCGCGGCGCGGACAAAGGCCTGGTCGCGGTCATTGTTCAGGCGCATCGAGATGATCGTGCCGCACTGCGACAGCACGCCTTCGGCCAGATCGGACGGACGCTGCGTAATCAGGCCAAGGCTCACGCCATATTTACGGCCTTCCTTGGCAATCCGTTCTAGGATTGAGCGCACCGCGCTGTCTTTCGATACGCGGTCCGAGGGGATGTAACGGTGCGCTTCTTCGCAAACGAGCAGGATAGGCCGCTGCGCCTCGTTGCGCGACCAGATGGCGTAGTCGAATACGAGACGCGAAAGCACCGCAACCACCGTCGAAGTGATGTCTGATGGCACGCCCGAGACGTCAATAATCGAAATTGGCTTGCCGCCCGAAGGCAGGCGGAAAATCTTGCCGACGAAATCGGCCATCGTGTCGCCGACCAGCATGCCGGAGAACATGAAATTGTAGCGCGGATCAGCTTTCAGTTCGTCGATCTTGCCCTTCAGGCGCATGAACGGCGCGCTGTTGGTCGCCTTGTCGAGCTTGCCCATTTCGGTCTGGATGATGTTGGTCAGGTCGGACAGCAAATAGGGTATCGGTGCATCGACCGTAAGCTTGCCAATGCTCTCGGCGATGCGGTTTTTGCCACGCGCCTGCAGCAGGCAACGCGCGAG
>JANMQN010000171.1:0-14798 GCA_031370535.1 Sphingomonadales bacterium
GAGCCGGTTTTCAGCCGGGCCACCATACCGATGGCTGCCTTGCGATAATCTAAGGGTGCCCCAAAGAGGACCCAATGCCGTTCCCAGCCGGAAGGCACTTCCACATTAAGTTTTGGGATTCCGATCTGAAAGCTATGGTGCTGCTGGGGAGGATTGAACTCCCGACCTCGTCATTACCAATGACGCGCTCTACCACTGAGCTACAGCAGCCTGTACCGAAGGTGCGGCGCTATGCGAAGACTGGGCGTTAATGTCAAGCGGCTTGCATGCCGCACCTGCATTTGGCATCGGGTTGGCATGGCAAAAGACGCAGCAGACAAGGAACGTATCAAGGCCGAGCGGCTGCGCGAGGCCCTACGTGCCAATTTGCGGCGCAGGAAAGCGCCTGCTCGTGATCTTCGTGCGGTGCCGAGCGAATCGGACGGGCAGGACTAGCTATCGGATATTAGGCTGCCCACTTTGTTGCCAAGCGCACGCCGTCCGTCCATCGTTGCCTGTGTTAGTCGTGACTGCCCAGTGCGTAACTGGCTAGGCGTCAACCCGGTAAATTGTTTGACCTCGCGAATTAGGTGTGACTGGTCATAAAATGCCAAGCCAAGTCCGGCATCGTCCAAGCTGTCGCCGTGGGCCAATGCTTGGGCTGCCCGCAGTGCGCGGTATTTACGTGCCAGTTTTTTCGGAGGTATTCCGTAGTAACGCTTCGTCATTCGTTCGAGCTGCCGAAGCGAAAGCCCCGTCATTTCAGCTAGTAACTCTACGTCTGGGTCACCCGGTTCGGTTAACCACGCATCGACCTTTTTCGTAAATTCAAATGGCGCCGTGGTCTTGAACCGGAAGATATCTTCGGCCGCCAGGCAGCCAATTTCAATCTGATCGGAAAAATCCGGGATATTGATAAGCTGTTCGCGTACCTCCATGATCCAGTCGCCAAAAATCAAGCGCGCATCAAAAGCGCTGTCCACGAATCTCTCTGCCTCGCCGCCCATAAGTGCGGCCCATCCTGCGGACGTCATCCCCCATCCAAATATACTGAGCGGGCATTGTGATTTTGCCAAAACGGGGGCAGATGTCGGACCGATGATTGTTACCGGGAAGGTTTCAACGATGGCGCCATTCGCGAAGTGATACGCGCCGACACCGCGTAACTGGAACCGGAACTGCGCCCGGTCAGCGCGTTCTATCTCGGAAAAATCATGCCCTTCATAGTCCAGTCGGTAGAGCGACGACACGAGTGTTGTCAAACGGCCGTCAGGGGCTTCATATTGTACATTCAGCATTGGACCCAGCGTCAACATACACCTTTGCGGGTCAAAAAAAAGACCCGCCTATGAAAGCGGGTCTAATAGGAAAAAGAACTCTGCGTTTTTCAACGTTGAGCCCTTCGGGTCGCACAGCCCATATCGGCTAAAAATGTAAAATGCTCTTGCACGGAATCGTCATGATGAACGATATCATTTGACATTTTCGGCCAAATCACTTTCTGTTATCGTTAACGTGCTGGAAAACTAGGGTTCTTACAATTCTGTTACACCCCCGTTGCGTCCTGACGAATAGTCGTCGATAGGCGCGAATATGCTGTATGAATTGGCTCGACCGATATTGTTCCTGGCGGATGCGGAAACGGCGCATAATCTGTCGCTGGCAGCATTGAAGATCGTGCCGATACCGGCTTTGGGCAGGGCCAACACGATGTTGGCGCAAAACGTTGCGGGTCTTTGCTTTCCAAATCCGGTCGGCTTGGCGCCGGGTTATGACAAAAATGCCGAAGTGCCGGTCGAGATCATGCGATTGGGCTTTGGTTTCGCCGAAGTCGGTACGCTAACCCCTCTGCCACAGAGCGGAAACCCCAAGCCAAGGCTTTTCCGCCTGCTCGAGGATAATGCGGTCATCAACCGTATGGGCTTTAACAATGACGGGCAGCAGTCAGCAATCGCGCGCCTCCGCAACATTCCTGACAACGCGCTTTGCGGTCCGCTAGGAATCAACATCGGGGCGAACAAGGACAGTGATGACAGGATCGCCGATTATGTGATGGGCGTGCGCAACATGGCGCCTTATGCCGACTATCTGACGATCAACATTAGCTCCCCCAATACTCCGGGATTGCGCGCGCTGCAGGACAAAGTCGCGCTGGATGATTTGCTCGCGCGGGCAATGGCGGAAAAGACCGACGCAACGCCGGTCTACCTGAAGGTCGCTCCCGATTTGGAGCCAGCGGATATTGACGATATCGTCGAGGTGTCGATGGCCCGCGGCATTGCCGCTTTAATTATATCGAACACAACGATCTCGCGTCCACCGCTCGCATCGAAACATGCGACCGAAGCGGGCGGGCTTTCGGGCGCGCCTTTACGCAATTTGGCGCAGCAACGGCTAATCGATTTCCGAACGGCGAGCGGCGGTAAAATACCCCTGATCGGTGTGGGTGGCATATCTTCCGCCGAAGACGCCTATGCCCGCATTCGGGCGGGCGCCTCGCTGATACAGATATACAGCGCGCTGGTATATGAAGGTCCAGGATTGGCGCGAACGATTAACGACGGGCTGACACGGCTGCTGGCACGCGACGGGTTTGCCAACATTGCCGACGCAGTGGGCGCCGACGTTTAAAAAGGTGCTTTGCGTTGGCCGACTTGCCCCGCTAGAGATATCTCCATGAAAAAGCTTGTTCTTGCGTTCGTCGCTCTCACATTTATCCCCCAAAATGCCATGGCCGACAATGCTGGCGCTGCTTCTTCCGCCGATCCGCGCGTGACCGAGGCGGGCATGGAAATGCTGAGCCAAGGGGGTTCTGCAGCCGATGCAGCGATGGCAATGATGCTGGCCTTGACCGTAGTCGAGCCACAATCCAGCGGCATCGGCGGCGGTGGCTTCCTGCTTTATCAGGACAATGAAAAGGGCGTGCTGAGCACAATCAACGGCCGCGAAACTGCACCGGCTGCCGCAACGCCTGACCGATTCGTCGGTGCGGACGGCAAACCGCTGGGCTTCCTTGCTGCTTTTCAGGGCGGTCGGTCGGTCGGCGTCCCGGGCAACGTCCGGCTAATGGCTGAAACGCACAAAAAATGGGGCAAGCTATCATGGGCGAAGATATTCAAACCCGCGATACGCCTGTCGGAAAAGGGTTTCGTTGTAAACAAGACGCTGGAATCGCGGTTGCAGGCTATCCAGCCGCTATGGTCTAATTTCGATGAAGCCCGCTCGCTATACTGGGTCGATGGTAAGCCACTGAAGGCTGGCGCGAGGTTCAAGAATCCGAAACTTGCGGCCACATTGAAACTGCTCGCAAAGAAGGGGCCTGATGCCTTCTATACCGGGGCAATCGCGAGCCAAATTGTTGGTGCAGTCAGCAAGAGCAAGCTCAGCCCTGGCGACATGACAATGACTGACCTCGCGCAATATCGCGCCAAGGAACAGCAGGCTGTGTGTGCGCCGTACCGGGTATATGTGGTGTGCGGCATGGCCCCGCCATCGTCGGGTGCGACTACCGTGCTGCAAATCCTGGGCACATTGCAACGCTTTGATCTGACTGCAATGGGCAAGGACAATCCCAAAAGCTGGTATCTGATCGGGCAGGCAATGCAATTGGCATATGCCGACCGCGAGAAATATCTCGGCGATAGCGACTTTATCAACGTTCCGGTCGCAGGGCTGCTGAATCCCGAATATCTGAAGCAGCGGTCAGCGCTAATCAACGAAGTTAAAGCGCGCGCCGAGTATCCGGCGGGGAATCCACCCGGTGCAGGTCCTCGTACCGCCGCTATATCTAGTGAGGTTGCAGGTACCACGCATTTCACCGTGGTCGATGCCAAGGGCAATATTGCCAACATGACGTCGACCATTGAAGGCCCGTTCGGCAGCCAGCTGGTCGCGGGCGGGTTTTTCCTCAATAACGAACTGACTGACTTTACCTTTGCACCCGAAAAAGACGGTGCGCCGGTCGCCAACCGGGTGGTCGCAGGCAAGCGGCCCCTGTCCTCGATGTCCCCGACAATTGTCTTCGATCGCAATGGCAAAGCCGTGCTGGCGCTAGGATCGGCCGGCGGCAAGCGGATCATCATGCACGTCACCAAGACGCTGATCGGGGTTATCGATTTCGGCCTGCCGCTTGACGCGGCGATCAGCATGCCGAATATCTATTTTGGTGGTGGCGGCCTTGAGGTCGAGCAAAACACGCCGTTGGCAGCGATGGCCGATGATCTTGGCAAATATGGACAGAAAGTGCGCCCCGTCGATCTCGGATCGAAAGTCAACGGCGCGCAGCTCATGGCAATAGGCTGGACCGGCGCGTCCGATCCGCGCAGCGAAGGCACGTCGGCAACGATCGACGCCAAAGGCAAAGTTACCGTTACGAAGCCAAGAGCTTCGGAAGAGGCACCGAGCGAAGACGTCGGTTGATACGGATGGTAGATTGCACCGCGCGGCGCAGCACGCTAGCGTAAAAACTGAAATAAAGTTCGGGCAACGGACCGGTTAGGTATTCCAAGGAGAGCATTGTGGCTGCCGAGCAATTCGACGATTTTGACAGCTTCCCCAATTTGGTCACGATGTTTTTCGCCCGCGCCCGCCATCGCGGCGACGCGCCGTTTTTATGGGCGAAAATTGGTGGCGAATGGCAATCGATAAGCTGGGCGGAGGCCGCACGGCGCGTTGCCGGATTTGCCAAATCGCTGCGGCAACTGGGCCTCGAAAAAGGCGACCGGGTGATGCTGGTGTCCGAAAACCGTCCCGAATGGTGCATCGCCGATCTGGGCGTGATGGCTGCTGGTTGCATAACGGTACCAACCTACATCACTAACACCGAACGCGATCATCAGCATATTCTGGATAACAGCGCCGCCCGCGCCGTGGTCGTTTCATCCGCCAAGCTGGCAAAATTGTTGCTTCCTGCAGCTATCAAATCGTCTCAGGCAGAATTCATCATCGCGATGGAGCAACTGCCACACACGCAGCAGGGCCAGTTATCGGTTCATAATTGGGCCGACATGGTGCAAGGGACCGAGGTCGACGTTCGCGCAACCGAAGCTGCGATGGCCACTGTCACACGCGACGATCTGGCCTGCATCATTTACACCAGCGGCACCGGCGGTGCCCCGCGCGGGGTGATGCAGCAGCATGGGGCAATCCTGCACAATGCTGATGGCGCGGCCGCCGTCCTGCGCGAGGATTTCGGATTGGAAGAGGAAGAAGTGTTCCTGTCCTTCCTACCGCTGTCACATGCCTATGAACATAGCGGCGGTCAATTCCTGCCCATTGGCGTAGGAGCGCAAATTTATTATGCGGAGGGTCTCGAGAAGCTCGCGTCAAATATCGAA
Organism: Sphingomonadales bacterium; assembly: GCA_031370535.1. Taxonomy (GTDB): domain Bacteria; phylum Pseudomonadota; class Alphaproteobacteria; order Sphingomonadales; family Sphingomonadaceae; genus Sphingorhabdus_B. Next base: position 5,316 of record JANMQN010000171.1, read on the forward strand.
GAAACGCGCCCGACCATCATGGTCGTCGTCCCGCGCCTTTTCGAGGTGCTGAGGCAACGAATGATCAAGGCTGTGGAGAAGCAGGGTAAAGTTCCCAACTACCTGCTCGACAAGGCGCTGACGATTGGCGAACGCGATTATTCCGGCCACAAACGGCTGCGCGATGCACCCATGCGTTTTCTTTTGTCGCATACTATCAAACCAAAAATTCAGGCGCGATTTGGCGGACGAATGAAGGCAATGGTTTCGGGCGGCGCGCCACTGAACCCTGACATCGGCGTGTTTTTCCAATCGCTCGGAATTACCCTGCTGCAAGGCTATGGACAGACCGAATCAGGGCCAGTGATTAGCTGCAACAGGCCTAAGGTTGGCCTCAAAATGGATACGGTCGGGCCGCCGCTTAAAAACACTGAGGTCAAGATCGCGGAAGATGGAGAAATCCTGGTGCGCGGGCCATTGGTGATGAAGGGTTATTGGCGCAATAAGGCAGAGACAGATCGGGTTATCAAGGATGGCTGGCTTCATACCGGCGACATCGGCCATATCGATGACAAGGGACGCATCGCGATTACCGACCGAAAGAAAGACCTGATCGTCAATGATAAGGGCGACAATATAGCACCGCAAAAGGTCGAAGGTATGCTCACGCTTCAGCCCGAGATTTTGCAGGCGATGGTTAGCGGCGACAAGCGGCCTTACGTCGTTGGCCTTATCGTTCCCGACCCTGAATGGACGGTCGACTGGTGCCGTGCCCAGAATATGAAGTGCGATTTTGCCGCACTGAACGGCAACCCGCAGTTTCGTTCGGCGGTCCGCGCTGCAATCGACAGAGTAAATGCCGACCTTTCGGTGACTGAAAAGGTCCGTCAGTTCGAATTTGCCGACGAACCTTTTTCAATCGAGAATGGTGAGATGACACCCAGCATGAAAATCCGGCGTCATATCATCCGCGAACGCTATGCAGCGCGGGTGAACGGGCTTTACAAGGATTAGCCTGAAGGCTTGCCATCAAGCCAGTCGTTCACTGCGCTGCGAATACGCGGCTCGGATTTGATGCGCGTTTGGATTGCGGCAATCGCCTGATCGACTGGTTTGCGCGATTCAGGTGTCAGATGCGCCTTGGCATAGCCTTCAAGCTTTCCGACCATGGCCGGATCGCTCGATGCGTTGCCCAACCCGGGGATAAACTCCGACTTAGAGGAAACATCTACCAAGCCTTCAACCGCCTCACGGTTCGCCAACGCAAATTCTGTGGCAAGGTCGGGATGGTCACCGGCAACACTCCCAATCATGGCGCTGCTGAGCGTTGGTCCGGGTTCTTTGGTTAGCGCAAGCTCGAGCGCCTGTTTCGCAAGCGCTTCGTCTCGCGCGCCACCCAGCAGGCGATACATGGTGGATTTAACCAGTTGGCTTTCCGCGGACTGTCCGAGCTTGCGTATTTTGTCCCATGCCGCCTGATCGGCATTTTGTGCGATGACGCCTAACCATGTGGTTCGTAACGGCCCGTCAAGCGCGGCCGGATCGCGGTCGAGTTGGGTAAATAGCCGCTTCGCTTCAGCAACGACGGCCTTGTTGCCCATATAACCAAGCGTGCTGATCAGCGCACTACGCAAGTTTGCATCAAGCATGCTGTCGGACGGCCTTTCCTTCATCCCGAGCTTTGTGAGCGCGGGACCGAAGCGCTCGGTTGCCAGTCTGGCGATTTGGGCCTGCCGCACAGCGTCGTTGTCATACAGGCCGTAAAGATAGCCAAATGTGCTGACATTATCCTCGATAATCCGTGCGCTTGCATCTGCAGACACTGCATCGACCAGATTGAGCGCAGTTCGCATAGGTTGATATTCGCCATAGGCGAGGCTTTGGCTGTCATTCAGCAGGCCAAGCTGGTCAATGGCGGATAGCTTGGTGAAATCCTTCTGCAGAGCCGCCATCATGTCCGGCTGGTACAGAACGCGATAATATCCGCTTTGCCCTGTATTCACGATGAGTGTACCGCAACCGGCAAGCTGCATCGATCCGGTGCCACCCGAGACGATAACGCTAGTAGGGCTCTGACCGACTATTTGCGCGATCACAGGTACATTCCAGCGTTGCGGTTTGGCAGTGGTTTGCGCCTTACGATCGCGCGAAAACTCACTTTGGCTGAGCGACAGCCGCGTCATCCCGTTGACGCATTTCGCCGAATTCACGCGGATCAATGGAACGCCGGGCTGTTTGGTGAAGTCATGGGCAATGCGGATCAATCCTTTCGCGCCAGCCGCCTCGACCGCCGTCCACAAATCATCGGTACGGGTGTTCGCATAAGCGTGCTTTTTCATGTAAGCGCGCAGGCCATCGCGCCATACATTTTCGCCAGCAAAGGCCTCCAGCATCGTTATAACTGCTTCGCCCTTTTGGTATGTAATCGTGTCAAACGCCTGACTGGTTTGTTCGACGGTATTGATTTTCTGGATGACAGGGTGCGTGGTGACGTAGGAATCGAGCCCCATCGCCCCTTCGCGGCCATTCACCCGATCAAGCTCGCTCTGCCAGTCCGGATTGAAATGCGCGGTTGCCTTACTTTCCATCCAGCTGGCGAAGCCTTCGTTAAGCCAAAGATCGTCCCACCAGGCCATTGTCACCAGATTACCGAACCATTGGTGCGCGATTTCGTGCGCGTCAGTGCTGAAAATGCCTTGGCGTGTGCGCGCGCTGGTGATTTTGGGGTCGTTCAACAAAACGCGTTCGAACGTGAAGATCGCGCCCCAATTTTCCATGGCGCTGAAAAACTGGCTCTGTCCTGGTCCAGCGACATTATCGAGTTTGGGGAGCGGGTAAGGCGTATCGAAATATTCATTATAATAAGCGACCAGCTTGGCAGAAGCATCAAGCGCATATTGGCCCTTGGCGCCATTGCCCTTACCGACGACCACGCCGACTTCGGTCGGACCGACTTGCTTGGTAATACGATCGAATTCACCAAGCCCAAAAAACAGCAGATAGGTCGACATTTTCGGTGAACGGGCAAAGCGCACTTCGGCCTTGCCATCGCCCAGATCGCGGCGTGCAGCAACGGGCATGTTGCTCACAGCCATCTGGTCGGCAGGAACCGTGGCGGTCAGATCGAACGTAGCCTTGTAGTTAGGCTCGTCCCAGCTGGGCACAAACCGGCGCGCATCGGGGGCCTCAAACTGCGTAAACAGAGCGCGTTTTTCGGCGCCCTTCGGATCTTTATAGTCGAGTGCGAACAGGCCGTTTGCTTGCTGCAAAATCTTGCCTGCATAGTCGATATTGAGCGTATAGCGGCCGGCGGCGAGTTTTTGACCGAAGCTAATAGTGGCGGTCTGCGCAGCGCCATTGACCGAAGCGGTAGCCGGCATGGCAGCCATCCGACCTTTGGCTACAGTAACGCGCTTAAAGTCGATATCGGCGGCGTTAAGGGTAATGCTATTGCTCGGCGCCTTAAGCTCAAATTCGATCAGTACATTGCCATCGAAACTCAGTTTTTCAGCGTTGGGCGTTACGCTAATCATATAATGTAATGGCGCGGCATTGCGCGGAAGCTGTGAGGGCACCGGCAAGGCGGTTGCCTTTGCAGGCGCAGCCGCGCTCTGGCCGATGGGTGCGAGGGCTAGCAAAGCGGCCGATGCCGCAAGCGACGTACGTATTTTCATGTTGATGCTCCCCGAAATTTTTCGGACGTCAGTTTTTCTGCGCCCAGATTAGAAATTCTATATTGCCTTGCGGTCCGGTGATCGGGCTGATGGTCAGTCCGCGAACAGTCCAGTTTTTTTCGACCAACCACGTTTCCACTTCGTCGCAAACTCTGCTGTGGACCAAATGGTCCCGCACGACGCCGCTTTTTCCGACTTCGGCGCGGCCCGCCTCGAACTGAGGCTTGATCAGTGCGATCAGTTGCGTGCCTGTTTTAGCGAAACTCAATGGTCGCTCAAGCACCTTGGCAAGGCTGATAAAGCTGGCGTCACAAACAACGATATCAGCTGCTTCGGGAATATGCGTGTCGGTCAAAATGCGCGCGCTGGTTTGCTCATGCACCATAACGCGCGCATCCTGCCGCAATTTCCAGGCGAGCTGGTTAGTGCCGCTATCTACAGCATAAACTTTCTTCGCGTTGTTCGTCAGCAGAACATCGGTAAAGCCGCCAGTAGATGACCCCACATCAATTGCGACCATGTCTGTCACTTCGATGCTGAATTCGTGCAAGGCGTGGGCAAGCTTTATACCGCCGCGCGATACCCACGGGTGGTCGCTGCCTTTGACGCTGATTTCTGCATCCTCGGCGAGTTGCTGACCGGGCTTTTGCGCCTTTGCATCCCCGATGAAAACAAGACCAGCCATCACTAGAGCCTGTGCGCGGGTCCTGCTCTCGGCAAGGCCGCGTTCGACGATGAGCTGGTCCAGTCGGATTTTCTTGGTCGCCATGTCGCAACGCGCTAGCGGACCACCACCGATTTGGCCATAAGGTACAGCTATGCAAATTCGCCATCTGACCTTGTCCGCTCTGCTTGCACTTACCGCATGCGCCGCACCGCCGCCTCCGCCCGCGCCGCAGCCTGTTCCAGCGCCAAAACCTGAAGTCGCACCGCCTGTGCAACCCCCGCCGCGAACGGCCGAGTGGATCGACTGGCCACTCGCAGCAGGTGACTGGGTTTACCGGCGCGACGAGCGGGGATCAATCGGGCTATTCGGGGCATCGGGTAAGAATGCGATAGTAACCCTGCGCTGCGACACGCAACGGCGACGCATTTATCTTGGTCGCGAAGGTGCGGGAAGAGGCGGTAATATGGTTGTGCGGTCGAGTTCTTCAATGAAGGAATTTGCCGCAATCCCAACCGGTGCAACCCCGGCATATCTGGCGTCGGAAATCATGCCCAATGATCCTATTCTGGACGCAATGGCATTCAGCCGTGGACGGATTGCAATTCAGGTCACTGGGGAGCCGTCAATAGCCATCCCGTCATGGGCAGAAATAACGCGAATTGTGGAAGATTGCCGCGTCTGAGATACTCCGGCGCAGAACCGTAATGTTTGCCGGAAAAAAAATATATTACAAGACTTGTTTCCAAACTTTGTTTGATTCACTTTCCGAGTCGCGGAGGGCAGTTCAAATGTTTGATGCAAGCAATTTCCATTTATCGAAAGGAGGTGATCCGATGTCTCATGGTTCAGTTAAGAGGTCGGGCAATTCCGTTCGGGAGATCGGCCGCTGATTCAAAAATCAGCGATGCCGGTCACGGCATGAAAGCAACTTCCGGCAGCGGGACATCCGACCGCTGACCCATGTTTAAGGGCCGCTGGTGCAAATCCGGCGGCCCTTTTCTGTGTTATAAATGCTGTTTGTCGAATGAACGCTGGAAATTGGGCGACTACACCCTACATCGATAGTGCAATGCAAAGGGCGACAATATGACATTTTTGCGGGTGAGCTGGAAAATCATCGTTGGGCTGAAGGACCTGCTGGTTCTTTTGCTCCTGCTTTTGTTCTTCGCGGTGCTTTTTGCCGCACTCAATGCCAGCCCGAACCCAGGGATTGTCCGTGACGGCGCGTTGCTGCTGAAACTCGATGGGGTGGTGTCCGAACAGCCCGCAGAGGTCGATCCGCTGACCGCGCTGACTTCAAGCGCCATGCCAGTTGGCGAAATTCGCCAGCGTGACATCATTCGCTCGCTTCGCCTCGCACAGACCGACAAGCGCATAAAAGCCGTCGTTGTCGATATGGACCGCTTCATGGGCGGGGGACAGGCCAGTCTGGCGGCAATTGGGGATAGTTTGGATGCGGTCAAAAAGGCTGGTAAGCCTGTTTACGCTTTTGCGACTGCATACACCGACGACAGCTACCAGTTGGCCTCGCATGCGACGCAGATCTGGATGGACCCGTTGGGCGGGACGATACTGACCGGGCCGGGCGGATCGCAACCCTACTACAAAGGCTTGCTAGATCGTTTGGGGGTAAAAGCCAATATTTACCGGGTAGGCACGTACAAGAGCGCGGTCGAGCCCTATATGCGCTCCGACCAGTCGCCCGAATCGAAGGCGGCGATCAAGGGCGTTTATGACGAAATCTGGGGGCAGTGGAAAGCGGATGTCGCCAAAGCTCGGCCGCAGGCTCAGATTGAGCAATTGCTGGAAGATCCGGCCGGCGCGGTTGAAGGGGTGAAGGGCAATCTGTCGCAACTGGCGCTCAACGGCAAGCTTGTCGACAAGCTCGGCGACCGCATCGCTTTTGGCAAATTCGTGGCGAGTAAGGTAGGGGCCGACGAGAAGAAAACGACCGGCGGCTTTTCCGCCACGCCGATGAACGCACTGCTCGCCAATTACGGCCCCCCAAGTGCCGGCAAGCAGATTGGCGTCGTTACGATCGCAGGCACGATAACCGATGGCGAGGCTGGGCCGGGCACGGCTGCCGGCGATACCGTCAGCAAGCTGATTTACGAGGCGCTAGATACCAAAGATTTGAAGGCATTGGTGGTGCGCGTCGATTCGCCGGGCGGTTCGGTAACTGCTTCGGAAAAAATCCGGCTGGCGATCGAAGCCGCCAAGGCGAAGAAAATTCCGGTGATCGTTTCGATGGCGAACCTTGCCGCGAGCGGGGGTTATTGGGTGTCGTTGCCTGCCGATGTTATTTTCGCCGAACCTTCGACGATCACAGGATCAATCGGTATATTCGGGGTGATCCCCAGCGCAGAAGCAGGTCTCGCCAAAATCGGCGTCAATTCCGACGGAGTGAAAACGACGCCATTGTCGGGGGAACCGAATGTGCTTGGCGGGTTCAGCCCCGAGTTCGACCGAGTGGCACAAAGCGCGATTGAAAACGGCTACCGCGACTTCATCACCCGTGTTGCGACCGCCCGCAAGAAATCACCCGAGCAGGTCGATTCGATTGCACAGGGCCGGGTCTGGGCCGGCGGCACTGCGCGGCAGATTGGGCTGGTTGACCGCAATGGCGGGATGGATGAGGCATTGGCCGAGGCAGCAAAGCGGGCAGGACTCAAAGCCGACGGCTGGCATGCTTTTTATATCGAGCCGCAGCCGAGTTTTGCAGGAGCTTTGCTAGGCGGATTGCTGCCTAAGCGGGCCTATGTTGCTGCGCCGATGGACATTTTCGCCCATGCAGCATGGCAGCAACAGTTATTTGTGCAGCGTGTTGCCGCCGATCTCGATATGCTGATGGGTGTGAAGGGCGTTCAGGCGAAGTGCCTTGAATGTGCGGACTTCGGAAATCAGGCAGCCCCTAAGGCCGATAGCCGTTGGCTATCGGCTTTGGCAAAATTGCTGGGTTAGGCCTTCACCGCGCAAATCAGCCCTGACGAGGTCACAACGCCTAATATTTCGGGATCCTGCAGCGACCTTGTGCGCTTCAGGAACTCGTCCACGGTAACCTTGCGCATATCCTGGCCACGCAGTTTTTTGAGACCCGAAAGACGGTTGAGCTGAATCAGCGAAAGCCGATCAACCATCCGGTCGGCCATGCATGATGCGATGGGTTTTGACAGCCCGGCGTCGATCAGCGCAGTACGCACCCGTGTCTCCGGCGTGGCGCAGGCCGATAGCGACAGCGCCACCGCGGCTACAATGAAAATGTTCCGCATCATATGCCGTGTACCTTTGCTCGTTCGATGCATTCCATAATGATTCGCTTGGCGTCCTTTTCGTCCCCCCAGCCGTTGAGCTTCGCCCATTTGCCGGGCTCGAGGTCTTTGTAATGCGTGAAGAAATGCTCGATTTGCTGAAGCACGATTGGAGGCATATCCTTGTACGTCACGACATCGGCATAATATGGAAACGTCTTGTTGACCGGGACACACAGCAATTTCTCATCGCCGCCGGCATCGTCTTCCATCATCAACACGCCGATAGGACGGCATTTGACTACCGCGCCAGCAACTATTGGCGAACGCGCAACAACCAATGCGTCAAGCGGGTCGCCGTCTTCTCCAAGCGTATGCGGCACGAAGCCGTAGTTCGCGGGATAGCGCATGGGCGTGTGCAAGAAACGGTCGACGAACAAAGCGCCCGATGCCTTGTCGAATTCATACTTCACCGGTTCGCCGCCGATAGGAACTTCGATCAAGACGTTCAGGCTTTCGGGGACATCGTCACCGGCGGGGATGAGGTCGATACGCATGGGAGAATGCTTCCTTGGTTAGTTGCGGCGTGGCGTAAGCAGGCGGTCGATTGCCGTCTCACCGGTGCCGGTTGGTTCGAGGTGCGGATAGCGAAGCCCGCCTGAATAAGCGATGTCTATTTGATCATAACGTTTGTTGCGTTCGATGAGCAGGCGGACGGGCGTTTTGCCATCCTTCGCCGCGGTAACCGCATCGGTCAGGCGGTCCTTAGTGTAGGCAACGCCGCCTACCGCGATGATCTTGGCGCCGTTTACGATATCGGCTTTGAATGCAGGACTGTTCCAGAACACTGATGTGATCTTGCCATCTTTGTCGATCGTAAGTCCCAGCGAGTGAATGAGATTGAGATTGCTGCCCTCTTTCATAATCTCCTTGTCGAAGATATTTGGTTCTTCCTTCCAGACGAGCTTATACCCGCCTTTCTCGATCCCGGTGAGCGGTACAGGCTGGCCGGGCTGGCGCAACTTGGTGTCGAGAAATTTGGCCCAGTCATAAGGTTGTACCGCACTCAGCGTGCGAACGACTTCATCGAAATCATAGGTAAGCACGCCCCAATCGGCATCGCGCACGCCGAAAAACGCTTTGGCGAAATCATCAAGCGACTTAGTACCGCGCGACAGTTCGCGGATCGTCATGTCAGCGGCGAGCCACACCAGCGAGCCTTCACTATAATAATCCTCGCCGCGTGCCTGCGATGAAAACGGCTTTGGCTTGCGTGCGCCGAAGATCGGGTCGTGCGTGGTGTCCTCGACGCTGCGCCAGTCGCGGCCGGGTTGTTCCGCGTAAAATCCGGCATATTTTGCCCATTCGGCGAGCGTCATTTCTTTCGATTGTAATCCCGACCGCGCGCCAAGCACGAGGTCCCAGTAACTGGTCTGGCCTTCGTAAACCCACAGCAGATTATCGCGCATCGGGGTCGAATAATTGGGCGTCCACATCGTATCGGGACGGCGGAATTTGCCGTTCCAGCTATGTATGAGCTCATGCGGCAACAGGCCGCGTTCGGACATATTGTCGTTCCATTCGACAAAATAGTCAGTCTCGCGCGTGTTTTCGCTGGAGCGGTGATGTTCGAGCCCGATGCCGCCGAGTTCTTCGGTAAGGCCTAGGAGGAATTCGTAACGGTCGAAATGTTTCGAGCCGAACAGGATCACCGCCTCATCGACCAATGCCTTGTGCGCAGCTATCTGCTCGGGCTTGGCTTCAAGGAACTTCGCCTCATCTGCCCAGACGTTTAGGGTGACTTTGTTACCGAGATCCCATTTGCGATAATGCGGCCCGGCGAACATCGGGCTGTCGATAAGGGTTTCGAAAGTGGTGACACCGTAATCGATGCGGTTGCCAGCGGTCTTTGCGC
>JANMQN010000010.1:0-12358 GCA_031370535.1 Sphingomonadales bacterium
GCTGAAGGCCAGAAAGAGGCGCAGATCATTCGCGCCGATGCAGAAGCCGAGGCTGCCCGCATATACGCGATAAGCTATGGCAAGGACCCGGACTTTTACGATTTCTACCGCGCAATGCAGAGCTATCGTCAAACCTTCCAAAATGGTGAGGGCGCGAGCAACATCATATTGTCACCGCAAAACGCCTATCTGGAAAAATTCCGGAACGGTCGTTAGTCGAACATTGAATGACGTTGGGCGGTCGATCTGTTTTCCATTCAATTGGCGTTAAGCAACCGCGCGCCATCGAATGACCGAGTTTCGGGGTTTTACCCCATTTGTTTGAAGAGGAATGAAATCCGTGCGTTACGCTTATGCAGTTACCACAGCTCTTTTGATGGCTGGCGGCACCGTCGCGCTAGTAAATGGCAACCCGGTCACGGCGCAAACAGGTGTGCCTGTATCGGAATCCGCAAACCTCGCTCCCGCCGGTGCGCCGTCGAGCTTTGCCGACCTCGCCGCACAATTGCAGCCGGCCGTCGTCAACATCGCAACTCGGCAAAAGGTGCAGGTTGCGACCAGTCTCAACCCGTTCACCGGAGAACGACGTCCGGTAACGCAGGACCAGCAAAGCGGCGGTTCCGGCTTTCTGATTTCGGCTGATGGCTACATCGTGACCAACAACCACGTGGTGGCTGGCGGCCCCGCAGGCGAAGCGGTCGACCGCGTCACCGTAACGCTATTCGACGGCAAGGAATATCAGGCCGAAATCGTAGGTCGCGATCCAGCATCGGATATCGCACTTCTGAAAATTCGCGCTACCGCCCTGCCGTTTGTCAAAATGGCGGATTCCAGAGCCAGCCGTGTTGGCGATTGGGTAATCGCTATTGGTAATCCACTCGGCCTAGGCAACACCGTGACGGCAGGAATTATCTCGGCATTGCAGCGCAATATAGGAGCAGGCGGCGCTTATGACCGTTTCATCCAGACCGATACAGCCATCAATCCAGGTAATTCGGGCGGGCCGCTGTTTAACTTGAAGGGTGAGGTCGTGGGCATCAACAACCGCCTGATCTCTCCTGTTGGCGCCAATATCGGCGTTGGTTTTGCAATCCCTGCCGAAGAAGCCGTGCCCGTCGTGGAATCGCTGAAAAAAGGCGTGCGTCCTGAGCGCGGCTATCTTGGGATCAGCATCACTCCAGTTGGTGAAGATCTTGCCGATGCCCTTGGTCTTGAGAAAAATCGGGGCGAATTTGTTGCGCGCGTCGTTGCAGGCGAAGGCGGTGAAAAGGCAGGTCTTAAGGAAGGCGATATTGTCCTGAAAGTTGATGGCCAGGATGTCTCGCCGGAAAAGACGCTGTCTTATATTGTCGCAAACAAAAAACCCGGCACACGCATTCCGCTTGATATCTTGCGTGAAGGCAAGCCATTGCGGCTCAACGCCGTTGTCGGTGCGCGACCACCGGAAGAGAAGCTTGTCCAAAGCAGCTTCAACCCGGAAGAAAATAAAGATTTCGACAAGGACACAGACACGCCGGATGCAAAGGTTATTCGTGATGCAATCGGCCTAAGCGTTATTCCTCTCGATGCCGAAATTGCACGCCAGTTGGGCATGGGTGCTGATACCAAAGGCGTGGTCATCGACGTTCCCGGCCAGGGCACCGCTGCTCAGGCTGGCCTGCGTCGCGGCGACGTGATCGTTTCAGCGACATATCAGCCGATAACGACACCCGCAGCACTTGCGGCTGCGATCAAGAGTGCGAAGACGGCCGGTCGCGGTGCCATCCTGCTCGGAGTGAAGCGGCGTGGCGCTACTACGCAATATGCGACTATCCGCATCGAAGAGTAATCATAAGCTTGTCCATTACCGCCAGCCGGTGTTAGTCACTGTATATGACATTGACAGATAACGGCTGGCGCGATGATGCCGAGACACTACTTCCAGACCTGATCGAACTGCGGCGTGCTATCCACGCAGAGCCGGAGCTCGGATTACAAAACCCCAAGACGCTGGCAAAGATCAAGGCTGCGCTTGCAGGATTACCACTCGAATTTCGCGAAGGGCCTTCGACCACCGGCCTGATTGCTACACTCAAAGGCCCGGCCAACGGCCGTACGGTATTGCTGCGCGGCGATATGGATGCGCTGCCACTTAACGAAGATACCGGACTTGATTACAGCTCCAACACCGTAGGTGCGATGCATGCCTGTGGCCATGACACCCATGTCGCGATGCTCGTGGGCGCGGCGAAGATGCTTTGTGCCAAGCGCGACCAACTCGCTGGCACGGTACAGTTCATGTTCCAGCCGGGCGAAGAAGGCCATCATGGCGCGCGCTTCATGCTCGACGACGGCCTGATCGATCCACTGCCCGATGCGGCATTTGCGCTTCACATCATGCCCAATGCACCGCGCGGCGTGTTCACCGGACGGGCTGGACCGCTGCTGGCGTCATCCGATGTACTGACTATTACGGTGAAGGGCGCCGGCGGTCACGCGTCGATGCCGCATGACGCTATTGACCCGATACCCGTCGCTTGTGAAATCGTTTCGGCAATCCAGACTATGGTTACCCGCAAAATCTCGGTGTTCGACCCTGCGGTTATCACAATCGCCAAAATCACGGCCGGAACCACCAACAATATCATCCCAGAAACTGCCAATATGCTCGGCACGATCCGTACTTTGTCGCCCCGCCAGCGGGCGAATGTTGCGGAGGAACTGCATCGCCTCGCACCAAATATCGCTGCTGCACATGGATGCTCGGCCGAGGTTCACATCGAACCCGGCTTCCCGGTCACCGTCTGCGACGGACGCGCAGTGCGTTTTGGGCAGCACGTTGTGGAAGACATGTTTGGTAGCGAAAGCTGGATCAGCCTCGATACTCCGATCATGGGGGCTGAAGACTTTGCCTATGTCCTAGAAAAAGTACCCGGAGCGATGTTCTTTCTTGGCGCGAGTCATGAGGGCGACGACTGGCGTTCTTGCTGCGGACTCCATTCGAACCGCATGGTCCTCGACGACAGCGTCATGGCGCGAGGCGCTGCATTGCACGCAGCGATTGCCGAGCGGTTTTTAGCTGAGGGGTTCGACGCCTAACGCAGCTTGGCCGCTGCTGCCTCGGTCCCGCGCATCACCCTAAGCACATTGCCCTGCGCGATCTTGGCCAAATCGGTTTTCGAATATCCGCGGCGCACCAGTTCAGCGAACAGCGCCGGATAGGTCGAGACATTCTCCAGCCCGACCGGCAGTTCGTCCACCCCGCCGAAGTCGCCGCCGATACCGATATGGTCAATGCCAGCCACTTTTCGAACATGGTCGATATGGTCGGCTACTTGCGCCAACGTAGCCTTGGGCTGCGCATGCCCGGCAACCCATGCATCTACCACAGCTTTTTCGCCTTCCGGATTACCGGTGAACTCCAGCTTTGCCCGACCTGACACTGCTGCCTTTTCATACTCCCACTGCCGTCGTTCTGGCGAAGTGAAGCCTGGAACGAACGTCACCATCACCACACCGCCATTTTCGGGAAGCCGCTTCAGCACCGAATCCGGAACATTGCGCGGATGCGGCGTAACGGCGCGCGCATTGCTGTGCGTGAACAGCACCGGCGCCTTTGTCTTGTCCAGCACATCATGCATCGTTGCCTCTGAAACATGGCTGATGTCGACGATCATCCCAAGGCGGTTCATTTCTGCAATCACTTCGAAACCGAAAGGCGACAGACCATCATGCTTGGGTATATCGGTCGCACTGTCGGCCCAGTCAGTTGTCAGGCTGTGGGTAATCGTCATGTACCGCGCGCCAAGCGCATAAGTCTGGCGCAAAATTTCGAGCGAGCTGCCGATGGAGTGGCCGCCTTCCATGCCGATTAGCGATGCAATCTTTCCTTTCTTTACCGCCGCTTCCACCTCGGCAGCAGACGACGCATACGCGAAGGCTTCGGGATAAAGCGCAATCATTTGCCGCACGACATCGATTTGCTGAATGGTCCGCGTCACGGCTTCATACTTGGGCAATGCCGCATCGACATAGACCGACCAGAACTGCCCGCCAAGAAACCCGGCGCGCGCGGTAGGGATGTCCGTGTGGGTTTTGGCGATAACTACGGGCGGCAAGCCCTTCAGGTCGAATTTCGAAAAGTCGCGCCCGAACAGCTCGGCAATCTGGTGTGGCGTATCATTATGTCCGTCAATGACAGGTGTCTTTGCCAACACCTCACGCGCGGTTAGCTCAGGCGTTGCCGCGGCCACCGGCGTAATTATCGTGCCAAGCGCAGCAATTGCCGAAACCCGCAGAATTCTTGGTAAGTGCAAAGTCAAATCGGTATAGTTGATGCCCATAAACCTTTCCTCATTTTATACTAAAATATGCCTAAACATCATACCAAAAGGATTTTATTTTTGTGCCAATCACGGTGCCAAGACAGTATCGACTGCCTCTGCCGCCAATGCCGGATAATCCAGCGTGTAATGTAGCCCGCGGCTTTCGTGGCGCGATAACGCGGAACGGATAATGAGGTCGGCGACCTCGACCAGATTGCGAAGTTCGATGAGGTCGGGTGTTACGCGGAAATGACTGTAATAATCTTCGACTTCGCGGCGTAACAAGTCGATCCGGTGCTTGGCACGCTCGAGGCGCTTGGTCGTTCGGACGATGCCGACGAAATTCCACATGAACTGCCGAATTTCACGCCAACATTGGGCGATAACAACCTCTTCATCGCTATCGGTAACGCGACTTTCGTCCCAGGCCCGGATCGAAGGTGGTTGCGGCAAGCTTTCCCAATTTGCGTCAATATGCCGCGCGCAGGCATCGCCGAAGACAAAGCATTCGAGCAAAGAATTGGACGCTAAGCGGTTCGCACCATGCAGTCCGCTTTGCGTAACTTCCCCCGCCGCATAAAGCCCCGGCGCGTCGGTTCGGCCATCGAGATCCACCAGCACGCCACCGCATGTGTAATGCTGAGCGGGTACGACAGGGATCGGGTCTTTGGTAATGTCGATGCCCAAGCTCATCAATTTGTCGTAAATGTTGGGAAAATGCTCTTTTACGAATTCGGCTGGTTTGTGGCTGATATCCAGATGCACATAATCAAGCCCGTCACGCTTGATTTCGGCGTCGTTCGCGCGCGCAACAATGTCGCGTGGAGCCAGTTCGGCCCGCTCGTCATAATCGGGCATGTAGCGATGCCCGGTCTTGGGGTTTTTAAGGATGCCGCCCTCGCCCCGCACCGCTTCGGTAATCAGGAAGTTTTTGACCTCAAGATTGTACAGGCAGGTCGGATGAAACTGCATGAATTCCATATTGGATATGCGGCAACCCGCGCGCCACGCCATTGCGATGCCGTCACCGGTCGCGCCGCGTGGCGCGGTGGAGTAAAGATATGTTCGCCCTGCACCGCCGCTGGCAAGGATGGTGGCCCGCGCGCAGAAAGTTTCAACTTTTCCGCTTGTACGATCCAGAGCATACACGCCATGAATTCGGCCGGACGTTGAAAAACGCTCCTGATGACGCCCCGTTATCAGGTCGATCGCGACCATTTCCGGCACCAGCGTAATGTTTGGATTAGCCCGTGCAGCCGCCTCTAGCGCCTGCTGCACCGCCCAGCCGGTCGCATCATCAACGTGGACGATACGGCGATGGCTGTGGCCACCCTCTCTGGTTAGATGCCAGTCGCCTCCCTCGGGACTATCGAGATTGAAAGGAACGCCTAGCTCGGCAAGCCGGTTAATCGCCTGCGGTGCATGCTCGACAACATATTCGACCGTGGCGCGATTATTGAGGCCCGCACCCGCAACCATCGTGTCTTCGATATGGCTCTCGAACGTATCACCGGGTTCAAGGACAGCGGCGATTCCGCCCTGAGCCCAGGCGGTTGCTCCGTCCGACACTGAGCCTTTGGCAAGCACTGCCACCTTGTATTTTTGCGCCAGTTGCAAGGCCGCGGTGAGTCCAGCCGCGCCCGAACCGATGATGAGGATATCGGTTTCCATTTATTGATTACTCGTCAAACGCAGAAATACGTCTTCCAGATCGGCTTCCTTGGTGGTCACGTCCACAATGCCCAGGCCAAGCCCCTGCATCGCATTCAAAACCTCGCCCGCGTTCATTCGGTCCTTGTTGTAGGTTATTTCCACGACTCGGTCGGCAATCAACTCTGATTTCTCGAAGGATGCGTGGGTCGGCGCACTGGACACATCGCGATCAAGCGTAAGGACCACGGCTTTCTCCCTAGCCATGCCAACGAGTTCCTTTGTCGGCTTGTTGGCAATCAGCTTTCCATGATTGATGATGGCGATGCGGTCGCAAAGCTGCTCGGCTTCTTCCAGATAATGCGTGGTGAGCACGACGGTCACGCCTTGCTGGTTTAATTCGACAACATAATCCCAAAGCTGCTGACGCAGTTCGATATCAACGCCTGCGGTCGGCTCATCGAGCACAATGACAGGCGGGGAGTGAACCATCGCTTTGGCGACGAGCAACCTGCGTTTCATCCCGCCAGACAGGGTACGGGCATACGCATCGGCCTTGTCCTCCAGCCGGACGGCCTTAAGCAACTCCATCGTTTTACGCTTGGCTTTGGGAACACCGTAAAGCCCCGCCTGGAGCTCCAGCGCTTCCTTCGGCGTGAAGAACGGATCGAACATGATTTCCTGCGGAACGATACCGATAGACGCTTTGGCATTGCGGGGATGCTCGTCAATATCGAAACCCCAGATACTGGCCGATCCAGCTGTTTTCAGCACGAGTCCGGCCAGAACATTGATGAGAGTCGATTTGCCTGCGCCATTTGGTCCAAGCAACCCGAATATAGATCCTTGAGCAACATCGAAGCTGACATCGGCCAGCGCCTGTTTACCACCGGCATATTGCTTTGAGAGATTTTTGATTGATATGGCTTGTTCGGGCATACGGCTGCGATAGCGAAGGCATCGACGCGGCGCAATCGCGGGGCGGCTGTCATTCTGCTTTCAGACCCGATTATGCTCAAATTAACGTCAAAAGATTATGTGTTGTTAACCATCTTCTAAACCCAATCTTTATTATTTCGGCTATATAGCAATTCCGATGTGTGGGGCAGAAATCAGGCAGCTGAAAAGGCTGGGCGCGGCAGTATTTGCCATAACGGCCTTTATCGGCTTTAATCCAGCCTATGCCGATACCAAAGTTGGCAACGCCGAAGTGACCGTTGTAAGGCCGCTTTCGTTCGTCATCGATGATGATCTCGATTTCGGCACGGTCATCCGTGGCACTACGGCGGGTACGGTCACGATTGCTCCAAACGGCACCCGGACATCTGCTGGCGGCGTGATCCTTGCAAATGGCGGCGGACACAAAGCGGCTAGTTTTGCAGGACAAGGCACCTTAAATCAACGTGTCGATATTTCGCTTGGTGCAAACAGCATCTTCATCACCGGCCCCGGCGTTCGGATGCGGGTAAGGGATTTTGTCATCGGCAGCACCCCCACCGCGCCCCTGACTACCGCGCCGAGACGGTTCACTATTGCGGCCCCCACCGGGATATTCAGCTTCCCGGTTGGCGCGACTTTGGAGGTTGGCGCAAATCAGGCGCCCGGAAAGTATACCGGCACCTGGTCGATTACGCTCAATTATTTCTGAGCCGTTGCAGGCACTCCGTCGCTTTGCTAGGGCGCTGGGCATGACCAAATTCGAACCTGAAACCATCCGTGTCCGTGAAAACCGTGTCGCTTGCGATGGCAGTGGCGATATCCCTGCGGCGTTGGGTCATCCAAGGGTCTGGTTGCAAATCGACGAAAAAGGATATGTCGATTGCGGATATTGCGACCGACGTTTTGTGCTGGTGGGCGGACCTGCGGATAACGGCAAGGGTTAATCCGTTATATTAGCCCAGCAGCGTGTTGATTTTGATCTGGTTCGTCAGCGTCCGGTGAACAGGGCATTTTTCAGCAATCTCGATTAACTTTGTGCGCTGCTCGTCATCAAGCGCGCCGTCCAGCCGGACGATGCGGTCGATCATGTCGACAGGTTTTCCATCATTTTCGCCCGGTCGTTCTTCCTTCGAATGCTCAAGCGTCACATGCACCTTGTCCAACGGCCACCCCTTGCGCGCGGCGTACATTTCAAGCGTAATCGAGGTGCACGCCCCCAACGCCGAAAGCAAAAGCTCATAAGGCGTGGGACCATTGTCGGTGCCGCCAACGTCAACCGGCTCACCTGCCGCCCAGTCATGCAAGCGTGCCTTTATCAGCTGCGCATAAGCACCATTGGCGCTCTCAACGGTGGCAGTAGGATTCTCGGTCATGGGTCTATTCCCTTCTCACGCTTTGCAGCCGCAATGCGGCGTTTTACATAGCCATAAAGCAGCAGGTGAAAGCCAAGCGATAGCAGGATAATGATTGCGATGATCTTGGGCGCGCTCAATCACCACCTCCGCCGCCGTCACAACCGCCACCGTCGACTGGCGAACAATCGTTCCCGCTGTCGGAAGAAGTCACCGAACCATTATCACCCCCATCGCGTTTTTTGGACGCAGCTTTTGCCCGAACACTTATAAAAACAACACCAAGGCTGAACACGACCGCAAGCATGGCAAAACCAAATGCTAAACTCATAAATACCCCCATACTCCACTGTTAGGACATTGTTCGTTGATCAGGTTGCCTCGTCCCCCGCATCATCCGGTGGCGCTATCGCCTTGTTAAGGGCACCGCTCGGCAGCCTCAGCGCGCGCAACATGGCCCAAATCTCCTCGCGAGCCTTGGGCTGCAGCCGACCCAAATCGGGGATAGCATCAAGGTCGAATAGCGTCAGCCCCATTGGAAACAGCTCGCGATAGGTAACGCGTTCGCGCAAGCCGGGGATAACGCGAAAACCAGCAACGGGTGCGATTTTTTGCAGCGCATCTAGGACTTTTCGCTCATTCTTCGTCGCAAAATTGCGTGAACGGTTTTGCATCACAACCCAGTCAAGCGGCTTGGACCGCAAAGCCATACCGGGCTCTTTCAGATGCTCCACCAATCGGGCGAAGTTGCCCAGAGTTTTAAGCTCTCCCGTCCGCGGGTCGATCCGCCCGAGCATGTCGAGATCGATAAAGCTGTCGTTTACTGGCGTGACAATGGTGTCGGCCATAAAAATCGCCTTGCGCGCGATCGGAGAGTCATGGCCGCCGACATCGATGACGATGAAGCTATGATGGATCCGCGCCATACGTAGCTTTTCTTCAAGCTCATTTTCATTCTGTTGGGCCAGCATGATCTGTTCAGGGCCGGGGAGCCTAACCCCATATTCGGTCGCACTTTCCATCCGCGCCCAGAGCGCGCGATGAAGCGTCAATTGCCGCAGATCCACATCAAGCGCCGCAACCTTCTCACCCGCGTTGCACAAGGCGATGCAGGTGTGGAAAGCCGAGGTCGATTTGCCCACACCGCCCTTTTCATTGGCGAAGACGATGATATGACCCTTGAGTGGCGTAACGGGGTATTTCATCCACGCGGGAGTTTCGTCGACGGGTTCGGGGCCGAATTGTATATAATCGTGCGACCGTGACGGAGTCTCAGGCGGCCAAGGTTGTGCCGGTGTCGGAGGCGGGGGCGGAGGAACCGCTTTGCGCCTTTTGAAGCGATCAAATAATCCCAACTGGCATGGCCTCCGTTCGGAAGCGTGATGGCGCAAGGCGTGTTGGGTTTCAAGGGCTTTGGTTTGATCAGCTTTTTAGGGCCGAGACATGCTCGTCGAAGCTTGGTTGGAACGAAAATGTGCGATTGCCGGCATCGCCTCGTCAAAACTCTGGTTCAGGCAAGAGTGATTGCAACATTGCCACTGGTTATGGCGCGATTCACAACTGCAAATCCGCCCAATTAGGCAGATTTTGAGCGCCCTGGCACGTGTCGCGTTATCGATAGCGGTATATTAGAACCGGCCGATTTTCTCGCCGCCAGCCTGCCGCGAGGCCCTTTATATTGAACGGCAACGATATATAATCAGCAGGCGCTATTTAATTCTCGCCCGAAATTTAACGGCAAAAGTAGAAAGCGACGCACTGCCTGACGCCATTGACCCTTTTGGGTTCACGCAAATATGTCGGACAGCGGGATCATAACCTGAGGCGGGTGCGTAGACGCACTCAGTAAAACTGGCTGGCAATGCAGCTAGATTGGAATACCGAACATCAGTGGGCGATGTAAACGTAAGACCTGCTGAGTTTTGGGTGAACGCAACCGATGTTGTTTCTGGGCCTGCCCCGTCGATATCTCCATTATAAAATTCGACGGTCGAAGGAATGCTATCGAAAAGAAAAATGGAATTTGGGTCTGTCGGTCCCGTTCCCGTATTTGTAGTCGTGATGGTGTATATGATATCGCTACCAGGGATCGAAAATTTATTGACACCTGTAGCTTCAAACGATGCTGAGGATTTACCCACACTCAGAGCGGCTACACCTAGAATATTAATTGCGTAATCCTCGACTTCGCCATTAGACACCGTGGAAGACGCGCTAATGCCGCTAGTTGTGGACCACCGAAAACGCGCGAACGTTTGAGCAAGCGTCGCTGTTGCTGGCACAGCTATGCTGATACCAATTGTCCCTACAGCTGCATTTGTGTCCCCCGCACCATTATCTGCAATATCTGTTGCCAATTGCTCCCCCGCATCAGCGAAATCGCCATCCCCGTTCCAATCCACCCAGCATTGTAAGCGTCCACCACTGCCTTTGACGTTCACAGTCGCATTGCCGATGTTCGATTGTCGGAGAACAGAAATGGAGACGCCGTCATCGCCCGCGTCTCCGTTAGCTGATGGACTATTATAACGAGCAAGTTCAGCGGTGTTGGAGTCCCCTATCCGAACTTCTGCCGCAATATCGTGTACAGGATTGCCGTACGATGAAGGTGCATCACCAAAATCTTGCGGGACCTGTGAAGTAGTTGAAGGCAACGTCAGAACGGGGCAACTGAAATCAAGAGACGTTAGCCGCGTTGTATTGCCGGTTCCCAGGGTGCCTATCCGATAGTGAAACGTGCTTGTTGCCGTATAGAATATTGTCGCGATATTCTGAGTAGCAAACTCATCGATCCCCTGTGCTGTAAAGTTGGTTCGCGCTTCGAAGCGGACGTTTGTCGCGATTGAGGGGCCAGATGTATTGATATCGATATTTGTTGGCGTATCGAGAACGTAGGCTACAAATGTATTAGAAAATTCGGCATATTCGCGAATTGAAGCGCTGTCTCCATCGATGTCGATTCCTGAAGCCGCAAAATCAAGAGCTACGGGATTAGTTGTGCCTGCAACAACAAATGTAATTGTAAAGTCGGCGCTGCGGGCATTGGCTCCCACCAACTCAGGTTGAAAATTGTCGATCAATCCGCTGTCCTGATCGATGGTCCCCAGAGTCGATGCGGTCAACGCATCGATTTGAACGCGGGCATCAATGCCGGTTGCCACATTAGCAAATCGGTAGATTGCACCAACACCAAGGGGTGATCCGGAAACCAGCTCCGGATTTCTAAAATCTAAAGCGGTGATCTGTCGGCCTTGGCAGGTAACTGTTTGGGCAAGGGCTGCGGTGCCACTAACCATCATGCTGCAACACACGCACAGCATAAGCGCTCGTAGCGCGGTTTTTATTGATCGATCAACGACGCCAAGCATCATAGAGACCTAAAGTTGCTACATGCATATAATGCTCCCACAATGGGTACCTAACACGGCCCGCTGACCCACAAGGTGGTTAACGACATAATTAGATCGTAATTAAGGGGTCACGTCGGCATCTCGCTTTTTTTATAATGCTACCGCTCCACGGCACTGCCTTAAGAAGATGGAGAATGATGCAGAACGCCCTGCTAATGCAGACTAGTATCGAATGTTGCGTAACGGTTCCCGGTTCTTAGAAATGTTGTAAGCGGCATGAGGTAACCTATTGGATCCAGTCAAACCAAGAAGGGCATTATCCAAGAGGAAAGAAAGTATATGGCGATAAGCCGAATCGTTAATCAGGGTCAAACAAGGGCTCCGATTGGGTCGGGAGCAATCAGTCCGCTTTAAGGCTTGAATTGGGCATTGCAGACGTTCGGCCGGGAAAATTTGGAGGCTGCTCCCTCTAACTAAGCCGCTATGCAAACTAAGACATAGCTAACCGTGACGCTGACGCAATACACGCCCTTGCATCCCCCTACGCGCTGTGGTTCATTTGCTTTACCCAAAGCGGTGCTCCCCCGTCCGCACAGCTTTTTCGGAAAGGCCCCTGCCCATGCACCTCAAACTACTCGCCCCGTCACTGCTTGTTCTGTCATTGCTCACCACATCATCAATGGCGCTGGCCGAATCCACCCCCAAGGAACAATTGCTGCAACCGCCCCCTGCAGCGCAGCATTATACCATCAGCTCAACCGCC
>JANMQN010000142.1:0-30217 GCA_031370535.1 Sphingomonadales bacterium
AGCCAGCCGGCGATTTCGTCGCGGCGGAGGAAGCTGAGGCAGGTATGGCGGAGATGAGCAAGGTCTATGACGAGACCGGGCGCGAGCTATATATGGGCGCTGGTGATCGGGAGCATGATTGATGCACATGCCGTTACGGCAACCTTCATTTTGCCGTGACAAACTGTTGCAAAGGTTTACATTCTCGGCACTGCTGACCTCCGACTCGCTTAGTTTTTTGGGCAGAACGCGACAGGGCTGAGTGTTCCCGACTGGTTGTTTGCACCGGCGTTTGGCCGTGCGCCTCGAATCTCGGCCTGCAACAGGAGAGAGACATGAACAAGTTAATCAAGATTTGTATCTTTGCATCTGCGGTCGCGAGCGCAAATGTCGCGCACGCACGAAGCTATGTGTTTCAAACGGTCGAAAAAACGAACGAGACTGTTAGCGGTACACGACCCGATGGCACTGTTTTTGCTGGGCAAATGACGACCGGAACCTCCGAGACTACGTGGCAAGACGGCAAGAAGATGAGCTCTACTTACAAATGCATGGGTGTCAGCATGCCGCCAAATGACTCAACCTACAGCTTCCGCATTGTTTGCGAAGGCACAGGTGCAGAAGGCACCAGTTCGACAATTTGGGGATGCACCGACCCGGGCAAGGACACCGGAACAGTCCTGTGCACAGGCTGGGCATTTGGCAAGACCGGCATTTATGCGGGCAAACGCGGTACGATGACCTTTGCCGGTGCTGGCGGAAAAGGCAGCGGAACCGGCAACTGGGATATGTAGCCGCAGTCAGCAATGAAGCGCAAGGACGCCGCGTCTGCAATGTCGCGGCGTCCTTTTTTGTTTGAATCCGAAAGGTTTATCGCAGCAGGAGAAGCGGACCTGTCCGCCGAAGCCATAGTGAAGGTACGAGCTGGCATGGCCGAGATGAGCAAGGTCTACGACGGTGCCGAGGGCGCGCTAGCGCCCGGCGCGAATGAGCGAAGCGAGAACAATCCGGACGCGAGCTATATATGGGTGCTGGTGATCGGGAGCATGATTGATACACCATCTTGTAATTGAACAATTTCAGGTGATAACAAGCCAACATCAGGAGGTAGTTTGGCAGTGAACGTTAAAGAAATTTCTAAAGAAGAAATAGATAAAATTCTTGAACGCGAAGAAAATCATTTTTCGATTTTAAAGCTCGGGAGGTAGCGCCACGCCAAATCGTACCATTACCAATCGGCAGGCCTGCGAAATTATAGGAATTCGTTCCGAAAATCTTGTAAAGGTCGAGTTCTATAAACTCCGTGATGAAGGTCTTATTGAACGAGTACCGGGACTGGAAGGCCCAAAGTCTGCCTGGCAATTAACCGAAGCGGGGAACGACAGGGCGGAAATTTAGACTTAAGTGTTTCGAGAATATGTCATCACCCACCCCCCGGCACCAACTTCTCCACCAGCCGCCGCAGCTCTCCCGCTGTTATGCATCCCGCGACCACCTCATGAGTGCCGATGCCCGCCCGCACGCAGCGGGTGCCTTTCACCGCGTCCATTAAATTCTGTCGACGCAACATTAATTCGACGCTCACCCCAACCGCGCCAATGCTTGATCCAGCGCCTGCAAAAATCGTGACCGGTCGGCTTTGGCAAAGGGTGCGGGGCCTCCGGTGATGCCGTCCATCCCTGCGCGCAAGTCGGCCATGATGGCTCTGGTGGCGATGGCGCTGCCGATGGAGGAGCTCGTGAACGGCTTGCCATTATTGCCGATGACAATGGCCCCTGCCTTCAGGCACCGGTCCGCAAGCAATATGTCGGCGGTGATAACCACGCCGCGCGGCCCCGCTTGCTCTGCTATCCAGTCATCGGCGGCGTCGAAACTGTCCGATACGATAGCCCTTGTGATCAGCGGGTGGTCGGGGATGCGAAAGCGCGCATTGCTGACCAGCACCACGGGCACATTGCGGCGCCAGGCGACCTTGTAGATCTCGTCCTTTACCGGGCACGCATCGGCATCGACCAAAATGCGGGGCGACAAGGGAGGCGAGCTATGGGTCAGGGGATCGGGGCTGTCGGACGTCATTTTCTGTTCGGGGGGCAATATACCAATTAACCCCCCGGCACCAACTTCTCCACGAGCCGCCGCAACCCTCCCGCTGTCGTGTGTCCTGCGACCACCTCATGATAACCGATGCCCGCCCCACGCAGCTTTTGCCTTTCACCGCCCCATCAACGACGTAATGGCGTTAGGTAAACGCCCGTTATCGTGCTATATTCGCGTCGGGTCGAGAAGTTGTCGTGTGTCAGTGCTTGTGCGAACAAGAGGCAGGCGGCACGCATTTGAGAGGACCCAAAATGAAAAAACTGCTTTTGATCGCGGCCTTGCTGCTGCCCGGCCCCGCTATGGCCAACACGCTCGACGTTATTACCTCGAAGCTGAAGGAAGGCTGCACTTTTGAAACCTATCTCGGCATCACCAAAGAGTTCAATGACAGCTGGGGCAAGGCACATGGTTATAATGCCCAACTGATGCTGCCCGTCCATAGCTCCGATTCGAGCATGGTTATCTGGGTTGGCAACACTGCTTCGGCACAAGCCTTCGGCAAGGCGTGGGATGTGTGGCGCACGGCGATGGCCAATCCCAATTCGACCGAAGCAAAATTGCAAGCGCGTTTCAATGCCTGCAGCACGCAAATCTCGCGTGCGAGTTACGACACTTATCAATGATCCGGCGAACGGCGGCGGGGCAAGCCTCCGCCGTTTCGTCTAAATGCGCTGAATCACTGGGACAGACGCGATAAACTCTAAACTGTTCGCAACATTATCCGCCACCACCACAGGCTAAGCCCCATCATCGCCGCGTTCGACACGAAATCTAGCGCCATTGAGCGGTTGAATATCGGCACTTCGTAGACGAACCAGTAATTGAACCAGAAAAAGTGCACCAGCCGCCGAGGACGAAATAGGGCAGGGCGATCAGGCGTTGCAGGACCAGAGGCGTTATCGCACCAACATATCGCGAGACGGCGGGACCCGCAATATGCGGCGGCGCTGCCGGGGGACGGGGGCCTGTGCCTAGGGTAACATCCCAGCACGGCTTTTGCTTCCCTCCCTCATTCTGCGCTGGTAACAATCGATTTTATGGAAGACGTCTTCATCTGGCTCGGGAATGCCCTGCTCGCCATCGTTCTTACAGCAATGCTGTGGACTGACCGGTTGCGGCTCTTGCGGCCATCGGTGCGGGTGCAGGGGAAGTGATCGGGCATCGCGCGGGCATGTCCGATGGCGATACCGACTATGCCGCGATGTATCGCTTTAACGCTGATGGTCTGGCGCACGAGGTTTTCGACGGCATCTACACCGCGATGCGGCGCCCCGAGGTCGGCACGGACCGCGCATTGCATTATCCCGAAGGCCGCCCCGATCTCGCCCGTCCCCCGCGTATGGCTTTCTGGATCATGGTCTATGGTTTGCCTGTCGGCATGGCTGGGCTGCTTTTTGCAAAATTGCTGGCATGGATTGTGTAGCGGCTACGCTCAATCGCGCGCATCCGGACGGCTTGGCGCATCGTATATGCTGCCACCGTCAATAGGGGACCCAAACATCATGCGTCATTTTGCTCCGTTCCTGCTCATCGCCTTCGCCGCCCCCGCCATTGCCCAGCCTGCGCCAATCGACGTCGCTGCCGCACGCGCTTCGCTCGCGGGCAAGTGGGAAGGCAGCCTCGAATATCTCGATTATAGCGCGAACGAATGGATCGGCATTCCGGTAAAAACGCTGATCGAGGATCAGGGCGATGGCGTGACCATGATCCGCAAATCCGACTTCGACGATGGGCCGAAGGTCGGCAATGTGCGGATAACCTCGGTCGAGCTGTACGACCCCGCCGCCGGTACCGTTACTACAGGCACCTTCCGCAAGGGGCGCGCGGTTGAGGTCTATTCTTATAAGGCGAGGATCGAAGGCACGTCGGCCGACTCAACGCACTGGTCGATGGTCGAGGAGTCGATTGGCAAGGACGATGACCGGCCCGCAACACTGCGTCTGACCACGACGCGCGACGGCGACAGTATCGAAACGGTAAAGCAGATCGACTTTCAGGACGATGAAAAGGCTGAATGGATAACGCGCAACCGCACTCGGATGACGCGGGTTAAATAGCGGGAAGCGTTCTGGCCGAAATAACGCGGCGGGGCAGGAGTCATACCTGACCATAATGCCGGTGGCGCTAGTGCGCAAATTGGTGAATGGTTGGAAGCTATGAACGAACAAACTTTCAGAGCCACCATCATCGCTGCGGCAGCATTCTTCACCGCACTGTTCGCTTACTGGTGCATCGCGCTTGGCGCTATCCCCGGCGTCGCAGTCGGCTTTGCCGCTTATCTGTTGCTACGCGGGCGGCAGTTGCTTACGCATGTGGAACGAACCACCTTGCTGGAAAGTTTACCGTCATGACCCGCAAAACAAAAAATCCGAACTGGTTCGGCATCGGCATGGACGCGTGGGCGCTCGCCGCCGAGTCCAACATGGTGATCGCACAGCGTTTGACGACGATGGCCTTTGGCGGGCCTGCTGCGGCGAAGGAGGCCGAAAGGATGGTAAGTGAAAAGGTCGCGGCGAACATGACGCTCGGTTTTGACCTGATGACCGGCAAACTGGGATCAAGCCCCGAGCAGATCGTCAGTGGAAGCATCGCGCATTATTCCAAGAGCGTGCGGGCAAATAATCAGCGGTTGGCGAAATAGCGGCGCTTAGTTAGCGGCTTCCATCCACCGCCCGCCGGTATAAATGCCATGTCGCGTGGCCAAGCACAGGCAGCGCGACGAACAACCCGACAAACATCGGCAGCATGGCCAGCGCCAGCGTGACCGCAATCAGCGTAGCCCAACCCATTATCACGCGCTTGTTCGAACCCACGACGCTAAGGCTGACTATGATCGCAGTGATGAAGTCGACTTCGCGGTCGACCAGCATCGGCAAGCTGACGACGGTAATCGCGAACAACCCGAGTGCGAAAAGTCCGCCAACCACGCTACCGACCAGCATCATCAGAAGTGCATCGGTCGACATCAGCAACGCCCCAGCTTCCGCGCCTATCCCCGATTCGCCCAGGAAGATCGCGAAAATGCCATGCGCCAATATCATCCAGAAGCTGAAGGCGACAAAAACGATGCCGCCCATCAGGATCAGCTGCTCATCGCCGCGCCCGCCAAGCGCGCCGAGCACGCCGCGCCAGCCGATGAGCAGCCCCGCCTCGCGCCTGCGGCTGACTTCATACAACCCAACCGCAGTAAACGGCGCGAGCAGCGGAAATCCTGCCATGGCCGGGATGAGCCACCAGCCCTGACCCAAATTAGACAGACCGTAAACCAGCCCAAGCCCGCCCAGAACGTAGAAGGCAGCGAAGAATAACCCATATACTGGATACGCCACAAAATCCCGCCATCCCGCCGAGAGCGCACTACGCAGATCGGTCATGGAAAGATCCATCGCCACCGTAACGGGCGCACGCGCACTTTGTGCCATTATCGTCGGTCTCCCTTTCCTGAGTCGACAAGCCGGGTGAACGCTGCCGCAAATCATCCCCCTCGGCAAGGTAGGGTTGGCCGTCAGTTGCAAAATAACAATCGACTTTAGGAGCTCATGTGTCTGTTTCCATCAAAGATATTATCGAAGAATCGTTGAATCAACGAGCGGTCAACCATTCTTATCTGTGGGCGTTGGGCTCTGGCGATTTGCCTGATACCGATTAGGCTTTGCGCGCTTTTGCCGGCCATTATTATGGCTATTCGCTGCATTTTGTGACCACTGTGATATCAAAGCTGGAAATCGCGGCTCATCGCAACCGCCTGTTGCAGAACTTGACCGAAGGATCGGGTATTTCTGGTTCTGGCCACTGACAATTTCGATCGTGGCTATGCCGCGTATTCAACTTGCTGGCATAAAATGGGTCCGCCCGCCCGCAGCGTAACATTATGGTAAGGTCGCGGTGTTTGCGGATCTTTATGGAAATCTTTGGGATTTAGTGGAATTCTATCAGTAGCCCTTCCCGGCATCGCGGCTGCGTGCTTTGAGACGTCTTTTTTGCCATATAGTTCCACCAAAAATGGCAATTCCCAACATGATGGCGATAAGTACGTAGGCTATGATTAATCGGGTTTCCATGATGCGGCTCCGTTTGCGGCTGACCCAAATCCATTCCGGTGCGCGCGCCGCCCATACACATATTTGCCTGAACCGGCGTACCGATAATGGCCGGCGCGCCGCATTTGTTCCCAAGTCACCTATTTGGGCGATGGACTGAAGCAAAGGAGAGGCGCATATTCAGCCCGTCGAAACAGGAGGAGTAATAATTATGGCAAATGTCCTTGGATTGGGCGGCCTATTCTTCAAATCGGCTGACCCTGAGGCGACAAACGAGTGGTACGCGCGTGTGCTTGGCATCAAGGTCGAACCTTGGGGTATCGTTTTTACCCCCGAAGCCGCTGCCGGGCATCCGGGGGCAGCCACGGTGTTTTCGGCCTTCAAGGCCGACACAGACTATTTCGCGCCGTCCGAAAAGGAATTCATGTTCAACCTGATGGTCGACGATCTCGACGGCATCCTCGCACGATGCGCCGAGAACGGCGTGGAACCGGTGAAGACCTTTCCCGATGAAGCTAATGGCCGCTTTGCTCACATCATGGATCCGGAAGGTCGCAAGATCGAGCTTTGGCAACCCATGCCGATGTAGCTCCTGTCGGATAGAGGGAACACGGAGCTGGCTATCTGCGTTATGTGCGAAACGAAAGTGGAGGCCGACATGACAGATATTTTTTCCATCCTCAAATCCGACCACGACCTGCACCGCCAGATGCTGGTCACGATTGCAGAAACCAGCGGAGATACGGCAGAACGTCGCGACTTGTTCGAGGCATTTCGAATCGAGGTGACCGCGCATGCCGCCGCGGAAGAGCAATCGCTCTATGCAACTATGCTTGCTGATCCTGAGCTTCAGGAAGACGGCCGTCATTCGGTTGCGGAGCATAAGGAGCTCGACGATATGTTGGGGGAGTTGCAGGATACCGATATGGCAACTGGCGCTTGGCTGACAAAATTCAAGGAAATGCGCCATCGTTACGAGCATCATATCGAAGAGGAAGAAGAAGAAATGTTCCCCGCCGCGCAGGTTCAATTCAGCAAGGCACAAGCAAAGGAGCTTGGAATTAAATTCGACCGCCGCAAGCCCGAGGAGATGGAAGTCGCAGAGGCCAGCGATAATGGCAGTGAGAAGGAATAGCTGGCTTGGGTCCGTTCGAGTTTGCTAAATCGTGGGAATGTGCGTATAAGGCGTCATGCTATCGTCGACCGCGACGGAATTTGAGGCGCGTGACGGCAAAATGACGACATGCGTAACGTCTTTCCTACCACGACTTGGCTCCCCACATGGCGCTGTTGCCATATGGTTACCTGTTTCGTGAAAGGAACATCATTATGCCTACTGGCACCGTAAAATTCTTCAATGCAGACAAAGGCTATGGCTTTATCGCGCCCGACGGCGGTGGTGACGACAGCTTTGTCCATATCTCGGCTGTTCAGGCTGCCGGCATGCACTCGCTCGATAAAGAGCAGCGCGTGAATTATGAAGTCGAAGTTGGTAAGAACGGTAAGGCTTCGGCCATTAACCTGTCATCAGCTGACTGATCGATCGATTCATTGAGAATTGAGAAGGGCCGCCGAAAGGTGGCCCTTTTTCGTTAGCCGCCTGGTTCGATGCGCCTGTGGCCCACGCGCCGGTCGCCTTGGCGGCGTTCAGAGCCAGTATAGCTGTCGTTGGTTGCAACTCTGCGGTCGCCTTGGCGACGGCCTGCGGGTTCCCTATTGTCTTTGTCCAGGTGGTTCATAGTCAACCCCTCAGATAAGCTTGGATTACACAGGCTGATTTTTACCTGAAAAAGATTAATATAACTTTGGTATTATAATTGGCGTGGCCGGGATCACGCCATCTTTTCGCCCAATATCCACGCCCAAACCAAAAGCGTCATTATTCCGCCCGTAAAAGTCGCGATGACCGATTGGCGGAGCAACCGGCTTTGAATATCGATCGATGCGATAAACGCCGCAAATAGGCGCTGACGCAGGCCTTTGTCATCGCCGTCCAATCCTTCACTGTCAAACTCCTCGCCCAGCAAGAGCGCACGCAGACACAATGCGCTCGAGACGATTAGCGGTACGATGCCAATCAGACTGACTATCGTCAGAACAGGCTGCGTCGCCGCATCGAGACTTAATGGCGCACCCGGGCTGGCCGAAATCGGATGAGTACCAATCGTCACCATTAATGCGTTAAACGCCAGCATCCCGCCGATCCGGACCGAGAGATCGAGATCACGGTTTTCCAGAAATTCCAGATCAGCTACGAATCCTGCGTCAGGGGGTGCATCACGCATTTGCCGGAATGCGCGCAGACGGGTCCGGAACGATTGCCTTGTCATATTCACGGGTTAGCGCGAGCAGTAGGGCCGCGCAATCCGACGCTAGTCGAACAGCTCTTCCAGAAAAGATTTTTTCCGCTTTTTATACGGATGGCCGTGGCCATAGCCTTGGTGGTGGCTGAAATCCTGCGGCGCATATTCTGCTAACGGTGGTGCACTTTGACGGGGCGGTGGAGCTTGTTCAACGGCGTTGCGTTCGATAATCTTGTCGAGTTCTCCGCGGTCAAGCCATACGCCGCGACACTGCGGGCAATAATCGATCTCGACGCCCTGACGATCACTCATGACAAGCGGGACTTTGCAAACCGGGCATGGCATTCCAACTGCTGCGTTCATTTGCGGGACTCCTCTTCAATTGGTTGAAGCGGTCCGACATCATCACTCGCATGAATGATCAGAGGGGCCCGGCCCGCTTTTTTAACTTGGGAGCGGTCCGGGGTTATTTCAAGTCGGAAAATCAGTTGAGAACGGCACCAGTCATCCACATCAGTGAAAGTACAATGATTGTCAGCCCTAATGAAATCGCCAAAACATAGCGAACACCTTGGTTCTTAACCCCGCCGCTCGCTTCTTCTTCGGTTACGTCGATTTGATCGCCTTCTTTATGCATGTCGCAACTCCTATTCCCAGTTCGTCAGCATGATAGCGTTCGAAGAATAACAGAATAACATTGCCTAAGCTAATTTGTTTCGCGCAGCGGTCGGCGAATGACTTCGCTAACCCAAAGTGCGAGCCAAATGAACACCGGCTGGAAAGCCAGTCTTGGTGCGTGATACCACCAGCTCAGATGTTTGCCTCCAAGCGCGATATCATTCAGCGCGTGGTTGAAATTGGCCGGCCATACGCACAACGCATATAGCGCCAATCCGATACCAGCCGCTTTTCGGAAACGGGGAATCATGAGACCGATGGCGCCTGCAATTTCTGCCAGACCGGTAAATGCTATAACTATTTCGGGAAAGGGAACCCATTCTGGGGTGATTGCTAGAAAGCCCGACGGTGACTTCAGATGCAGTATGCCTGCGATCAAATAGAATAGAGCGAGTAGCAGCCTGAGACCGGTTTTAACCATCATCTTTTGCGGACGAATTCGGCGCGCAATACAAGTCCTTTGATGCCATCGAAGCGACAGTCGATTTCCTGTGGGTCACCTGTCAAACGAATGGATTTGATTAAAGTGCCGCGTTTCAGAGTTTGCCCTGCGCCTTTGACGGTCAGGTCTTTAATCAAAGTTACCTGATCACCATCGGCAAGAATATTTCCGACGGAGTCGCGGACTTCGACGGCGCCTTCTTTCGCGACTTTTTCGCGCGCCTCAGCGGCGCTGATCCACTCGCCCGATGCTTCGTCATAGACATAATCGTCGTCTTCGCCGGTCATTATCGGGTCCATTTTTTATAGCGTTGCCCAAGCGCTTTAGACGGAATATCGCGGTGGCGAAAGCCAGTTGCAATTTGCAACGATGTCAGTAAGCTTTTCGCCGGTGCGAATGGAGAGAGAAACGATGGCGCAAGCGGACACCGTTGTAGATGTATTGATTGTCGGAGCCGGCCTGTCGGGCATCGGTGCAGCTGCGCATTTGGTGATGCAGTGCCCTAACAAAAGCTACGCCATTGTCGAGCAGCGCAAAGATATGGGCGGCACTTGGGATCTATTCCGCTATCCCGGTATTCGCTCTGATTCCGACATGCACACGTTGGGATACCGCTTCAAACCATGGTTGCACGAGAAAACCATCGCGGACGGGCCTGCCATCCACGAATATGTCCATCAGACCGCCGAAGAATATGGCATCAACCCGCATATCCATTTCGGCCACCGCGTCATGTCTGCTGACTGGTCAAGCAGCGAAGCACGCTGGCACGTAACCGCCAAAGCAGTCGACGGTGGGCCTGACCGCCATTTTGCCGCGCGCTTCCTGTTCATGTGCTCGGGCTATTACGATTATGACCAGGGCTACAGACCCGAATTTCCCGGAGAAAAGGATTTTAAAGGACAAATAGTCCATCCGCAGCATTGGCCCGAAAGTCTGGACTATGTCGGCAAGAATGTCGTCGTGATCGGTTCGGGCGCGACTGCCGTTACTATTGTTCCGGTGATGGCGCAGGAAGGTGCGCATGTCACTATGCTCCAGCGCTCTCCAACTTACATGGTGTCGCGTCCGGCAATCGACCCTTTTTCAAAGTTCGTTCGCAAGATCCTGCCTGAAAAGCTCGCCTACGCGCTTACCCGTTTTCGCAACATCAACATGCAGCGGTTCACGTATCATTATGCGCGCAAGAATCCTGCGAAGCTCGGCCAAAAGCTCATCGATATGGCGCGCACGGAACTGCCCGCCAGCGTCGACGTCGACAAGCATTTCGTTCCGAAATACGGCCCTTGGGAGCAGCGTCTTTGTCTCATTCCCGACAGCGACATGTTCAAGGCGATTTCGGAAGGAAAGGCGAATGTCGTCACGGACCATATCGACCATTTTACCACGACGGGGATCCACTTGAAATCAGGCGAGCATCTCGACGCCGATATCATTGTGACGGCCACGGGCCTGAATCTTGTCACCATGGGTAAGACCGCGATGAGCATCGACGGCAAGGCGATTAATTTCGGCGAGCACTTCAACTATAAGGGTGTGATGTATAACGACATTCCAAACCTGGCCAGCGTGTTCGGTTATATCAACGCATCATGGACGCTGAAGACCGACATCGTGGCCGACTATGTATGCCGCCTACTTTGGAAAATGGACGACAAGAACGCGCTGGTTGCGACGCCGCATCTTGACGATCCCGATATGCCCAAGCTGCCATTTGTGACTGATTTCAGCTCGGGCTATTTTGCTAGGTCTTTCGACAAACTACCCAAAAACGGCGATCGTCATCCGTGGCGCGTGCTGCAGAATTACGCGGCGGAGAAGAAAATCCTGACGCAGGATGCAGTGGACGACGGCGTCATGGTTTTTTCCCGCCCCGAAACTGCTGCCAAAGCGGCAGAACCGGTCGAAACGCTACTCGCTGCAGAATAATCAGTCGACGCTGTCGCGCACCGTGGCCGCGACGCGCCGTGTTTCGATGACAGGTTCGGGCGCAATGATGTGTGTGCGGCGTTTTGCGACCCAGATCAGCAACGCAAGACTCAGCAATGCCATCACCGCCAGACCACCCATGAACCAGCGCGTGAATTTCCGCATCTGCGCTGCGTGAGCCAGCAATTCTGGCGGCTTTTCGGCAGCGCTGACATCCCAATATTCAATCTCGAACTTGCCATTTTCTGGCCGATATAGACGGATTTCCGACGTTATCCATTGTTTGCCGTCCTTGGTAGCAAAGGTGACGTTGATCTCATTTTTGTTCAGGCCAACCATTCCTTGTTTTGGCTGGTAAATCGCCGGAACGAGCGGCGGCGATTTTCTAAGGACCTCCGACATTTCTGCGAATTGAACTCTGCTGTCATCGACGAAGCCGTCTGACACGAACTTCTCGGCCGCTGCCTGATTGCCGCGTTTGACCGCCGTGAGGAATGGAGCGGTTACGGCTGCCACGTCGTCGGGCAATTGAACCTCGTTAACCAGCTGACTGTTGCATGCCGTAAGGCCGAATATTGAAGCAATAATTGCCAAAGCGAGAAAAATCCGTGGCATTTCTGAAAGTTCTCCCGTTTGCGCCCGATTGCGGCTATCGCAGCGTTCATGCGTTATGACGATTTGATCCAGCCTGACAACGGCCAACCTGCCACCCCCATCCACATAATCGACAAAGCCGGTTTCGACCCGTGGCTTGCCGCCCAGTCCGGCGCCGCCCGAACCGCCGTGAAGGCACAGAAATTCGAAGGTGGGGCGAACGATACGGCCATTCTTCCGGGTGACAAACCCGGGGAATGGGCTGTAGTCGCAGGCGTCGCGGATGCAGCTACGTTGGGAGTGTGGAACCTCGCAAAAGCGTCGGATAGCTTGCCCGAGGGTACCTATCGCTTGGTCGATGCCGATGCGGGTGATGCTATGCTTGGCTGGATACTTGGGCAATATCGCTATCACGAATATCTGAGCGAACCGAAGTTTACAGGCGCGCGGGTTCTTCTCGTCAAGGAACCGGGGCGCATCCGCAGTGCCGCGCATCAGGCCGCTGCAACCGCTCTGGTTCGGGATTTGGTCAACCGGCCTGCTGGTGATTGCGGACCGAACGCGCTGGAAGCGGAAGCCAAACGCATCGCCAAGGCGCATAAGGCCGAGGCTACCATAACCAGTGGCGAGGCACTCGAAGCCGGCTATCCGCTCATCCACGCGGTCGGCAAAGCGGCAATGCGCGACCATGCGCCGCGCCTGATCGAACTGGAATGGGGCGACCCCCGCCATCCACGCATTGCGATTGTAGGGAAGGGGATTACCTTTGACAGCGGCGGGCTCGATATCAAACCCGCCAGCGGCATGCGGATTATGAAGAAGGATATGGGCGGCGCCGCGCATGCACTGGCGCTCGCCGAACTCATTATGGCGGAGCATTTGCCGGTGCGGCTGCACATGCTCGTTGCAGCGGCCGAGAACAGCATCGCGGGCAACGCGTTCCGGCCGGGTGATATATTGAAGAGCCGCAAGGGGATCACTGTCGAAATCGACAATACCGATGCCGAGGGGCGCTTGGTGCTGGCTGACGCGTTGACAAAGGCGATTGAGGATAAGCCAGGTTTGATCGTCGACTTTGCCACGCTCACCGGTGCGGCGCGGGTGGCTTTGGGTCCTGATTTGCCTGCGATGTTCAGCAATAATGACGAGTTCGCTGACGCGTTACTTGGTGTCGCGAAAACTGCCACCGACCCGTTGTGGCGGATGCCGCTTTGGGCACCCTATTCCGATATGCTCGACAGCGATATCGCCGACACTTCGAACAGCGGCGGGGCGTTCGCGGGCGCGGTGACCGCGGCGCTGTTTTTGCAGAAATTCGTGCCCGACGATGTGCCGTGGGTGCATCTCGATACCTATGCGTGGCGGCCCACCAATAAGGCCGGGCGGCCCAAAGGGGGCGAAGCGCTTGGATTGCGCGCGGTCTTCGGCTATCTGGCGGACAAATATCCGGCGCGCTGACGCCCAATCGATTAAAGGACAAAGCATTTGGGTGACGGCCAGATACAGGCGGGGGGACGGCCTATCTACAAACTGACAGGACACAGCCTTGTCGGTGACAAGCGCACGACGCCAATTCGCGGCGATCTCGCGGACATCAGCCTCGCGGGTAAACTCTTCGCGCCGCATTATGCGGTGCCGATGCTGCGCACGGGGATTGCTCCGGTTACCGAAATTCATGCCGAGCCGCATGCGACGGCAATGCCGGTCAGCGCCTTGATGCACGGCGAGGAGTTTGCAGTGCTTGATGTCGCGGGTGATTGGGCGTGGGGTTATTGCCTGCATGACAATTATCTCGGCTATCTCCGCTTTGCCGAGCTGGGCGAAGATTTCGACGCGACGCATATTGTGAGCGCTGCCGCGACGCTTCTGGTTTCTGCGCCATCGACCAAGTCGCCGGTGCTGGCGCGCTACCCTATGGGCGCGCAATTGCTCTGCGGCGAAGCTAGCGAGTGCGGCAAATATCTTAGCTGCGAAAATGGCTTCATCCCGCTCGTGCATCTTTCCGAAGTCGGCAAGGTTGCGGCCTCGCCTGCGGATCTGGCCGAGCAACTGATCGGCACGCCCTACAGCTGGGGCGGGCGAAGCGGCGATGCGATCGACTGTTCGGGGCTGGTGCAACTGGTGTTCGGGCTCAAAGGCGTGCTTGCACCGCGTGATGCCGATATGCAGCAAGCGGAGTTTGGTGATGATTTGCCCTGGGGCGAAGGCCTGAAGCGCGGCGATCTGGTGTTCTTTCCAGGCCATGTTGGGATTATGGCGGATGCCGAACACATGATCCACGCCAACGGCACAGCGATGGCAGTGAGTGTTGATCCACTGGCCGAGGCGGCCGCGCGCTTTGCCGATCATGACGAAGCGATAGCGGCGCGGAAGCGGGTGGCTTTATGACCAAATCCATCTTCATCGACGGCGCAGTGGGCACCACTGGCCTTGAAATCGCCGACCGGCTCGCAGGGCGGACTGAATTCACGCTCATCACCCTCGACGACGACAAACGCAAAGACCCGGCCGCCAAGCGTGAGGCCCTCAACGACGCCGATTTCGTCATCCTCTGCCTGCCCGATGACGCTGCGAAAGAGGCGGTTGCGATGACCACGTCGAACCATACGCGCATCATCGACGCATCGACCGCGCACCGCGTTGACCCGCATTGGGCGTATGGCTTCCCCGAATATCGCAAAGGCCAGCATGACCGCATCGCGGCGGCACGGCTGGTCAGTAACCCGGGTTGCTACCCGACCGGCTTTCTGGGGCTGGTCGCGCCATTGGTGGCCGCTGGCCTGATCCCGGAGGACTGGCCCTATACCGTCAACGCTGTGTCGGGCTATTCGGGCGGCGGAAAGGCATTGATCGAGCGGTTCGAGAGCGATGCGGGCGCGGATATCGGTTTTCGCACTTACGGCCTCGACCTCAGCCACAAGCATGTGCCCGAAATGCAGACGCACGCAGGCCTTGGCCTTGCGCCGATCTTCTCCCCCGCCGTGGTCCGCGCGTTTCGCGGCATGATGGTCGAGGTGCCGCTGCCGATCTCGGTTATGCCGGGCAGCGACAGCCCAGAGGAAATGCGTAGCGCGCTCGCTGCGCATTATGCTGGTTCGCCGGTGGTGCATGTGCACGAACAACTTGCGCCTTCTGAATTGCTGATCCTCAACACCCAGGAGCCATCCGACCGGCTCGATCTCTATGTGCTGGGTTCGCCCGATAACACGCAAGTGCGGTTACTTGCGATGCTTGACAATCTCGGCAAGGGCGCAAGCGGCGCGGCGGTGCAGAATTTGAATATCATGGCCGGGTTGGACGAGACGCGCGGGTTGCGGTTGTGATTATTCGGCCAACGCCGCCCAGTCACGAGAGTCCTTCTTAAGCCATTCAAAATCATAGCCGTAATCAAAGCCGCTCCCAGATTTGCACTGATGCTTGGCAAGCAAAGTATTGTCTTTGAGCACCATAAGCCCATCGACATCTTCGGCATAACGCCCTTGATAGTTGGGCGCGCTAAAGCGGCGAAACAATATGTAATGATAGTCGCCGTTGGTGACTCGCAAGCTGCGATGTTCGGCATTTGAAAACAAGGTGTAGTTGTAAGCAACATATTCGCTGTCAGTGTCGCGTATCAACTTCAGTTCAGGCTTGCCAGCAGGCCCGAATTCGTAACTAAGCGACAACGAACTAGCGATCACGCGAACGTGCTTTTTGCCAAACGAACATGAGAATGCGATCTTGGCCTTTGTGCCAATATGCTGTGCGGTGAGCGGTATTGCTGGAAGGGCAACCGCCAGCAATCCCATTAAGGCAAAGTGCACCTTTGTCATCTCAATAAGGCGGCTTATCAAACCCCTTTTGGCTCGCCGTAAATATCTCGCAGCCTTCTTCGGTGATGCCGATGCTGTGCTCGAACTGCGCGCTCAAACTCCGGTCGCGCGTTACAGCCGTCCAGCCGTCCTCCAGTACCTTGCCTGCTGCCTTGCCGATGTTGATCATCGGCTCAATCGTGAAGATCATGCCGGGGCGGAGCTCTGGTCCTGTCCCCGGACGTCCGGCGTGGACGATTTCCGGGGCGTCGTGGAATAATTGCCCCAGACCATGCCCGCAAAAATCGCGGACCACGCCGTAGCGGTGCTTTTCGGCGTGGGTCTGGATGGCGTGGCCGATGTCGCCGACATGGTTGCCGGGCTTCGCCGCCTCTATACCGAGCATCAGGCATTCATAAGTCACATCGACGAGGCGCTTGGCCTTCACCGGTACGTCGCCGACGAGGAACATGCGGCTGGTGTCGCCGTGCCAGCCTTCCAGTTGCGGCGTCACGTCAATATTGACGATGTCGCCGTCCTTCAATTTCTTGTCCGACGGAATGCCGTGGCAGATGACATGGTTGATCGAAATGCAGCAGCTATGCGTATACCCGCGATAGCCCAAAGTCGCCGGAACCCCGCCACTGCGCAAGCTCATTTCGCGGACGATATCGTCGAGCTCTTCGGTGCTTACGCCGGGCACGACATGCGGCACCAATGCGTCGAGTATCTCGGCGGCCAGCCGTCCGGCTTTGCGCATGCCTTCGAAGCCTTCGGCCCCGTGTAATTTGATAACCCCGTCGCGGGCAATGCCTGCCTCAGCGGGCGTGACGCTTACATATTGATCCATACGGGACAATATAGAGGGTTATTCCCCGCTTTGCGAGGGGGTGATTTATGCTATCGCAGCCGAATGACAGAATCCCGCATCTACACCGCCGCGCTTGTGATTATCGGCGATGAAATCCTCTCCGGCCGCACACAGGACAAGAATGTGAGCCAGATTGCGCTGTGGCTCAATATTCAGGGTATTCGGTTGCGCGAAGTGCGTGTGGTCGCCGATGATCAGGATGCGATTGTTGAGGCGGTGAATGCACTGCGCGCGCGCAACGATTATCTGTTTACAACTGGCGGCATCGGCCCGACACATGACGACATTACCGTAGATGCCATCGCGGCCGCGTTGGGTGTCGAAGTCGTCATCCATCCCGAAGCCAGCGAAGTGCTGCACAAATATTATGAGACACGCGGCGGGATCAATCCCGGCCGTCTTCGGATGGCGCGCGTTCCCGACGGCGCTGACCTGATTCCCAACAAGATGTCCGGTGCGCCCGGCATTCGCCACGGCAATGTCTTTATCATGGCTGGAGTGCCGCATATAACCGCAGGAATGCTCGACGCGCTGACCGGGCAATTGGAAGGCGGCGCCCCGTTGCTCTCACATCAGATTGGATGCTGGGTGGCCGAAAGCGAAGTCGCCAAACTGCTCGGTGATACCGAAAAACACCATGAAGGCTGCCAGATCGGCAGCTACCCTTTCTTCCGCGAGGGCAGGGTAGGCGCCAATTTCGTGGTTCGCACGACCGACGCGCACAAACTTAACGACTGTGTCGACGATTTAAAGCTCGGCTTGCGTGGCCTCGGTTATGACAGCGTCGACGGTGGAATTTAACCGCCTTTTGTTCACGCCGTTCATCTGCGGTCAACCCGCGCCCGCAATAAGGAGCGTAATGCGTACATTCTCCCATGTTCTCGCCCTGGCAGCATTGCTGCTGTCCACATCCGCTTATGCCCAGACAGCAGCGCCCATTGCGGCGAACGCGACTAAGCCGCTCAAGCAGCCTTGGTTGTACGAGGGCAGCGACGTTCCGGTAGACGATACATGGACCTTTGGCGAACTGCCAAACGGCCTGCGCTATGCCGTCAAAAGGAACGACGTTCCGGCCGGGCAAGTCTCGATCCGAGTGCGCGTAGACGCAGGTGCACTGCACGAAAATAATGACGAGCAAGGCTTCGCGCACCTGATCGAACATCTGTCGTTCCGTGGGTCAACCTTTGTGCCCGACGGCGAGGCCAAACGCATTTGGCAGCGGTTCGGCGTGACATTCGGCAGCGACAGCAATGCACAAACCACACCGACGCAAACGGTTTATAAGCTCGATTTGCCCAATGCGACGCCGGACAAGCTGGACGAATCGGTGAAGATCATTTCCGGGATGATCCGTAATCCGCGTATTTCCGACACGGCTTTGAATGCCGAGCGCGCTATCGTGCTCGCCGAACTACGCGAGAACAGCGGCGCGCAGATGGTATATAGCGATGCGCTGCGCCAGCACGCCTTTCAGGGCCAGCGTCTCGCGAGCCGCTCAACTATCGGTACGCCGGAGACTTTGCAGGCCGCCGATGCAATTCGCTTGAACGCGTTCCACGACCGTTGGTACCGCCCCGAAAATGCCGTTGTGGTGATGGCCGGCGATATGGAACCGGCGCAGCTCGCCAATCTGGTGCAGAAATATTTCAACGACTGGAAGGCCACTGGTACGCGCACACCCGAGCCGGCCTTTGGCGACCCCACACCGCAAGGCACGCCGACGCGGGTGCTGATTGAACCGACTTTGCCCACCACCGTCAGCATCGCTTATCTGAG
Organism: Sphingomonadales bacterium; assembly: GCA_031370535.1. Lineage (GTDB taxonomy): Bacteria > Pseudomonadota > Alphaproteobacteria > Sphingomonadales > Sphingomonadaceae > Sphingorhabdus_B. The sequence continues at coordinate 18,501 of JANMQN010000142.1, forward strand.
GCCATGGCGGAAGGTCGACGATACCATCGCCTATAACGAGCAATTGCTGATCGACGCGCTGGCATTGCAGATTATCAACCGCCGCTTAGAAGTGCAGGCCCGCAGTGGCGGCAACTATTTATTCGCTGAAGTGGCGCAGGAAGACATTTCCCGCACCGCCGACGCCACATTGGTTTCAGTCACGCCGGTTGGTGACAAATGGGAGGCTGCGACCAAGGATGTCCGCGCGATCATCGCCGACGCCACTGAAAGCCCGCCGTCCAAAGCCGACATTGATCGCGAAAAGACGCTGTTTGGTAATGCGCTTCGCACGATGCTTGACAGCTACCCCTTCGAAGCCGCCGCCAAGCAAGCCGACGACATTGTCAATGCGGTGGATATAAGGGAAACAGTGGCAGCGCCGAAAACGGTGGTTCAGGTTTATGAGGGCATGAAAGACAAGTTCACGCCCGAACGGTTGATGGCTTCGACCCAGGCGTTGTTCAAGGCAGATGCCACGCGGCTTATGCTTTCTTCACCAACTGCGGTGGCGGACGCCGATAATCGCGCGCTTGCTGCGCTCAATGCAACGGTATCGGCGAACAAGACCGCGCGGCTTTCGGAAAATGCATTAGGGTTCGATGCATTACCGAAATTGGGCGCACCCGGAAAACTTGTTGCCGAAGAAACCGTTTCGCGGCTGGAAATGACTCGGCTGGAATTGTCCAACGGCGTCAGGGCGTTGCTGTACCCGAACAAAGCCGAGAGTGGACAAATTCGGGTGCTGGTTCGTTTCGGCAAGGGCTACCAGGCAGTAACGCCCGATAATGGCAGCTTGCTTTGGGCGGGGCCGTTGGTGTTGCCGGAAAACGGTATCGGTAAGTTGAAACGAACCGAAATCGACCAAATGGTCAACGGCCGCCGGATTGAAATGAATTTCTCGATTGACGACGATGCTTTCGAATTTGGAGCCAACACGCGTCCTGACGATCTTGCTGACCAGCTCACGCTGATCGCGACGAAGCTCGAAAATCCAGGATGGGACCCCGCGCCGGTTGAACGTGCAAAGGCGCTGGCGACATCTGGTTATGACAGTTTTGAGATGTCGGCAACGTCCGTGCTTCAGCGCGATCTCGAATATCTGCTGCGCAGCAAGGATCCTCGCTGGAAAGCAGCGGCGCCGGCCGATGTCGCCAAAATCGACGCAGCGAAATTTCAGGCCTATTGGAAGCCGCTGATGGCGCAGGGACCGGTGGAGGTCATGTTGTTTGGTGATTTCGACAAGGCAGCAGCGGTTAAGGCGCTCGAAAAGAGCTTCGGTGCGATGAAACCGCGCGCACCCTTGGTGGTTGCCGCAGCCGCGCAAACCGTCAATTTCCCAGCAGCGAATGTCGCCCCGCTAAAGCTGACCCATCGCGGTTCAACCGATCAGTCGGCAGCAGTTATGGCTTGGCCGACGGGCGGCGGCATTGCTGGTATCAGTGAGGGCCGCCAACTCGAAATATTGGCGGCGATATTCCGCGACCGGTTATTCGAAAAATTCCGCGCTGAGCAAGCGGCGAGTTACAGCCCTGATATGTCTGCTAGTTGGCCGCAAGACTTCCCTAGTGGCGGTTATCTGATGGCCTATACACAAGTGAAGCCTGGCGATGTTGACCGGTTCTTTGCATTTGCTGACGATGTCGCGGCCGATCTGGTAAAGAACCCTGTAAGTGCCGATGAACTGCAGCGTGCCGTCGAACCGATGAAGCAAGCCATCGAACGCGCCGCATCGGGTAATACCTTCTGGCTGAACCAGTTGAAAGGCGCAACTTATGAACCGGCAAAGTTTACAGCGCTTGGAAAGCTTTACAGCGATTATAATGGTGTGACGCCCGCCATATTGCAATCATTGGCGAAGCGTTATTTCGTGAAAGAAAAGGCCTGGAAACTGGTGGTCGGGCCGCAAGGCGGTGGCGAGCGACAGGCGGTGTCACGATAACCGCCTGCTTGACAGTCACCCTAACCGGGGAAGCGATCGAATTTGGGCAACGATTCCAGACCATGCGTCCATTTCAGTTGCTCGGCCGCCTGCACATGCAATTGCGGAGCCAATGCTTCAGCGTCGTCCAGTGTCGCGGTCTGGACGTCGACAAGGCCGGGTAACATTTGCTCGTTCACGTAATAAATTCCGGTCCCGCATTTTACGCAGAAATGGCGATAGGCGTCGGGCGAGCTGTTATAACTTTCGGTGTCACCCTCGACCTTGAACTCGGCCGTTCTAAATGCAGCCCAGCTTACGAAAGGCGCGCCAGCCGATTTACGGCAATCGGTGCAATGGCAAACCGACACATGCTCGGGCTCTCCGGCCACCTGATAACGCACCGCGCCGCAATGGCATCCGCCTTCGAGTGTCATAATGTTCCTCCTCTAGCTCTGACATGACAGCTGATAGAGATTCATAGAACATATTTGGACAGGTCGGTATCCTTAGCAATCCCGGAAAGCTGCTTTTGTACATAGTCAGCGTCGATAGTGATCGCGTCGCCCTTGCGATCTTCGGCATCGAAGCTGATGTCTTCGAGCAGCTTCTCCATCACCGTCTGTAAGCGTCGCGCACCGATATTTTCTAGGCTTGCATTTACGTCGAACGCAATCCGGGCGATTGCATCGATGGCATCGTCCGTGAAGGTCAGCGTGACCTCCTCGGTAGCGAGCAAAGCCGCATATTGGGTCGGCAAATTGGCACGCGTTTCTGACAATATGCGGACGAAATCCTTATGCTCCAACGCGCGCAACTCGACGCGGATAGGCAAGCGGCCCTGAAGTTCGGGCAGCATGTCGCTCGGTTTGGAAATGTGAAACGCACCAGAAGCGATAAATAACACATGGTCGGTTTTCATCGGTCCATATTTGGTTGCAACTGTCGTGCCCTCGATAAGTGGCAGTAGATCACGCTGGACGCCCTCGCGGCTGACCGAGCCGCCGCGCACGTCGGATACCGCGATCTTGTCGATCTCGTCGAGAAAAACGATGCCATTGGCCTCCGCATCCGCAATAGCTGCGCGGTTCACGTCGTCTTGGTCGAGGCGCTTCTCCGACTCTTCTTCGACCAGCTTGGTCCACGCATCGGGTACTTTCATCTTGCGACGCTTCAGGTTGTCCTTGCCAAAGGCCTTTCCCATCATCTCGCCAAGATTGATCATCCCGACATTGCCGCCCATTCCGGGTATCTCCATCGGAGCAACCGGACTGTCAGAGACTTCGATTTCGATCTCCACATCGTCCATATGCCGGTCGCGGATGCGCTGACGGAATGCTTCACGAGTCGCTTCGCTTGCGGTATCGCCAGCTAGCGGTTTTAATATTCGTTCCATAGCCGCGGTTTCAGCGGCCTCGCGTACATGCTCGCGGCGGCGTTCCTTTTCGAGGCGTACAGCTTCTTCGGCAAGGTCACGCGCGATTTGCTCGACATCGCGGCCAACATAGCCGACCTCGGTAAATTTGGTCGCCTCGACCTTGATGAACGGCGCGTCTGCAAGCTTTGCCAAACGGCGGCTGATCTCGGTCTTGCCGCATCCGGTGGGGCCAATCATCAGTATATTCTTCGGCGTTACCTCGTCGCGAAGGTCCGCGCCGAGCCGTTGACGCCTCCAGCGGTTACGCAGAGCAACGGCAACGGCCCGCTTAGCGTCGGCTTGTCCGATGATATGTTCATCAAGTGCGGCAACGATGGCTTTGGGAGTGAGGTTCTGGTTCATGCTCGCCTAGATGGTGGATTTTAAAGGCGATTCAAGTGGTTTGGAAGTCTGTGTTTTGATATGCGTGGGCCATGTCACTGCCGTCATTACTCATCATTGACGATTTTCTGACCGACCCCTATGTCGCCCGTAATAAGGCGTTGGATCTCGATTATGATCCGGCTTTCAAGAACGGCAATTACCCCGGCTTATTATCAAGGCAGCATTTACTGATATCGGGGTTAGACGACGCCGTCGCACGTATTATTGGCAAGCGGGTAAAGCCACAAGCGGGAACCAGCCATTCCCATTGCCGTTTGACGCTTGCTAGGGATCAGGGGCTATCAGGGGTCCACATCGACCCATGCTTCTATTCAGGAATATTGTACCTCAGCCTTCCCGAACATTGCCGCGGCGGCACCGATTTCTTCCGGCACAAACGGACCGGGTTGGAACGCGTGCCAACCGATGCCGGCCAAATGCTGGCGGCTGGTTATGCCGACCCCAATCAATTGATCGAAGAAGTGGTCAACGCCGATACGCTGAAACCTTCAAAATGGGAAAAACAGCTTACCGTGCCGATGCGGTTCAACAGGCTAATTCTGTTCAGCCCGTGGATGTTTCACAATTCGGCCCGGGGATTCGGTTCGACACCTGAAAATGGCCGATTGGTCCATTTGATGTTTTTCGGCGCAGCCTAGCTGGCGCTAGCGAGCGTTTCAACAGTAAGCTGGTCGTTGGTGTAAACGCAGATTTCGGCCGCAATCTTCATCGCGTGACGGGCCATTTTTTCGGCATCGCTTTCATATTCGGCAAGCGCCCGCGCAGCAGATAACGCATAATTGCCGCCTGATCCTATCGCCGCAATGCCGTCATTGGGTTCGAGAACATCGCCATTACCCGTAAGTATCAACGTTACCTCTTTGTCGGCCACGATCATCATCGCTTCCAAATTGCGAAGATATTTGTCCGTACGCCAGTCCTTGGCAAGCTCTACTGCGGCCCGCATCAATTGCCCGCGATGTTGCTCAAGTTTCTTTTCCAACCGTTCGAACAGCGTGAACGCATCGGCAGTCGCACCGGCAAATCCGGCAATGACGCTGCCGTCGTGCAGCTGGCGGACTTTCTTGGCGTTAGGCTTCATCACAGTCTGACCCATCGAGACCTGACCGTCGCCCGCGATTACGACTTTGCCGTTCTTACGCACCGAGAGGATAGTCGTGCCATACCAAGTCGTCGCGTTATTATGTGATTGATTGTCCATGCGCCGGATATGGTGGGGACAACGCGAAAGCGCAAGAGAAGCTAATTCGCTTCGCGTTCACCCAATTGCCGTTCCCACGACAAAGCATGTGTAACTATGGTATCGAGATCATCATAGCGCGGTTCCCAGCCGAAGCGTGCCTTGATTGCGCTGTTGTCGGAAATGAGGGAATCGGGGTCACCTGCGCGGCGGCCTTCCATCTGTCGGACGAGTTTGTTGTTTGTTACCCGATCGATCGCATCCAGTACCTGCATCACCGAATAACCATGGCCGTAACCACAGTTTAGGGTGTGGCTTTTCGTCGGCTCTGCGATAAGCGCTTCTAATGCAATAACGTGCGCCGCTGCAAGATCGCTGACGTGGATGTAATCGCGGACCCCTGTTCCATCAACGGTGGCGTAGTCTGAACCGAAAACGCTAACGGATTCACGCTTGCCCAGTGCCGCTTCCACTCCAATCTTGATGAGATGCGTCGCGCCTATGGTCGATTGACCACTACGGCCTTCGGGATCTGCGCCGGCAACATTAAAGTAACGCAAGGCGCAGTAGTTGAAATCATGTGCAGCCGCGACGTCGCGTAGCATCCATTCGCTCATCAGCTTTGATGTGCCATAAGGGTTTATCGGCAGCGTTGGCATGTCTTCGCGTGCCGGACTGGTTTCTGGGATGCCGTAAGTCGCCGCGGTTGAAGAGAATATCATGTGCCTAACCTGGTTCTCGACAATTGATTCAATCAGCGCACGCGTCTTCGAAGTGTTGTTGTGATAATATTTAAGAGGATTTTCGACAGATTCTGGAACCACAACCGATCCTGCGAAATGTAAAACAGCTTCAATTGATTCGTCTTGGATGATTTTGGTGAGCAAATCCGAATCTGCTATATCGCCTTCATAAAATGACACTTCGTCAGGTACTGCCCGGCGAAACCCAGTCACGAGATTGTCAATAACAATAGGACGATGTCTTGAATCAAGCAGCGCCAACACGGCATGGCTGCCAATGTAACCGGCTCCGCCCGTCACAAGTACATTCATTGATCTAGTCATTGGATTGATTCTCCGCGTCAGGGGAAATGGCGGCATTCAAGCTGTCGTAAACGATGCGGGCCAAATCAAATGTAAAAAAAAGGCGACCCAAAGGCCGCCTTTTTCAAATTCAAAGCCTGAAAAGATCAGGGGCTGGTTGGTGCGTCGTCGTCGTTGCCAGCAGCGATAACAATACCGCCGATAACAGCAACAGCAGCCAAAACAGCAACGATTACGCCGCTACCGCCACCGAGCTTGCTTTCTTCCTTGGCGCCAGCGCCTACGCGCTTTACCTTGGAAGCTCCAACTGCCTTAGCAGCTGGCGAAAGTGATTGAGCCATTACGGGGGCGCTTACGAGTGAAGCGGCCGCAATAGCAGCGAGGGAAATCTTACCGAAACGCATTATTGTGCTCCTTTTTTGCGAAGTGCATTGCACTCGGGAAATGCTCTTGCACAACAGTTGTTCCATTTCAAGCATTGATTCCGGATAGCCCGCGAAATTGTCTCAATTTATCGGAGTGTTGCATATTTCATACAATCGGCGTCACAATGAAATGGATTGCCGTTAATACAGTTAACACAAGCGAAAGTCTAACGACGAAGGGGTAACCCATGAAAATTGCGGTCCACCAAATGTGCAGCACCATCGATCCAGCGCAAAATTGCGATGTGATGATCGATGCTGTTAACCAATCTGCACAGGGGGGCGCACAAATGTATTTCGCCCCGGAAATGTCGTTGCTGATCGATCGGGACCGGATTCGAGCGCAACCGAGTGTTGGATACGAAGCTGATTCGCATGAATTGGAACGCATATCACGCGCGGCCAGGGAAAACGCGATTTGGATCCATCTGGGTTCACTGCCCATCAGGATTCAGGACAATGACAAATTTGCCAATCGCACGATAATATTCGGACCGGATGGTTTCATTCGCGCGCGATATGACAAAATGCATTTGTTCGATGTGAACTTGTCGACTGGTGAACAATGGCTGGAATCTCGGGCATACGAAAATGGGGTCGAGCCGGTTGCCGTAGAAACCCCACTCGGGCTAATGGGCCTTTCCATCTGTTATGATCTCAGATTTCCCGATCTTTTCAGTGCTTATTCCCGATCCGGCGTCGACATTATGGCTGTTCCATCGGCTTTCACTGTACCGACGGGGGACGCACATTGGCATGTGTTGTTGCGGGCGCGAGCGATCGAGTCAGAAGCGTTCGTGGTCGCGGCTGCGCAATGCGGCACACACGTAGACGGCAGGCAGACCTTCGGCCATTCGCTAGTGGTCGATCCGTGGGGAGAGGTCGTGCTCGATATGGGCAACGTCATTGGGCTGGGCTTTGCAAACCTCGATTTGGATCGTTTGGCTCAAGTTCGGGCCCAGATCCCTGTGCGCGCGAATCGCCGTGATGTGGCGATGCAGGTCAAGCTTGCGTAGACATTCCTCGTCCAGCGCATGCATTGCTTGCTTGACGGTCAGCGGCGCACTTCCCACATCCCGCCCATGACTTTTTTAAGCAGCTTTTATTCGTCCAGTTATATCTGGACCGGAATTTCGGTGCTCTCCGCAATTTCGGTACTGGTGAGCAGCCTTGCAGACCGCCGCCGCCACCGACGCACCGATATCGACGCGGTTGGCTTCATGCCGTGGACGTTGATTACGGTTTTCGGCGTGCTGGCGACCGTGCTGTCTGCGGCAATCGCTATAAAAGCTAGCTGAAAGCCAGCCGCATTTCTAGCGATCCCGCCTTATTAGCCAAGGCAGGCCTCGAGAAAGGGCTGATCGAAGCCGAACTGTCGTGCTTTTTCAAGCGTGTATGGGCGAACACCGCCGGCGACCCATTCGCCGTGAATTTTGCCATCGGCATCCTCGTCGCGATATTCGAACTTGAACAAATCCTGCGTAACGATGACGTCGCCTTCCATACCGATAACTTCGGTGATCTGCGTCGTGCGGCGCGAACCATCGCGTAGACGCTTTACCTGAACGATCATGTCGACCGATTCGGCGATCTGGCGTGAAATAGCTTCTTTCGGGATTTTGATGTCGCCCATCAAAATCATATTTTCCATACGGCCCAGACATTCACGCGGATTGTTGGCGTGAAGCGTGCACATCGAACCGTCGTGGCCGGTGTTCATTGCCGCCAGCAAATCAAAGCATTCCGAACCACGGATTTCGCCCAATATGATGCGGTCGGGGCGCATCCGAAGAGCGTTCTTCACAAGATCACCGATGGTAATCGCGCCCTCACCTTCGAGGTTAGGTGGACGTGTTTCAAGCGGCAGCCAGTGTGGCTGTTGCAAGCGAAGCTCGGCCGCGTCTTCGATCGTAAGAACGCGCTCTCCCGGATCGATCATTTTTGACAAGGCGTTGAGCATTGTTGTTTTACCCGAACCCGTACCGCCTGAGATAACGATGTTCATCCGGGAGGCTCCTGCAATTTTCAACGCAGTTGCCATCGGTTCGCTCATCGAGCCGAAGCCTTTGAGCATGTCTATGGTAATGGGCTTTTCGGAGAATTTACGAATCGAAATCGCGGTACCGCGCAAGCTTAGCGGCGGCACAATGACGTTGACGCGGCTGCCGTCTTTCAGGCGGGCGTCGGCGAGCGGCGTGGTCTGGTCGACCCGGCGGCCGACCTGGTTCACAATGCGCTGTGCAATTTGAAACAGATGCTCTTCGTCACGAAACTGGATTGGCGCGATCTGCAGCTTGCCCTTTTTTTCGATGTAAGTCTGCAACGGGCCGTTGACCATGATATCCGAAATCTCTGGATCACTGAGTAGTTCTTCGAGCGGACCAAAGCCAAGCAGCTCGTCGACCAGCACCTTTTCTAGCGCAAATTGTTCGCGGCGATTGAGGGTGAGCTTTAGCTCTGCAAGTACCTCAAGAATGATGGGGCGGAATTCTTCGGTCAACTCTTCCTTGTTAAGCGATGCCGCCGCTTCGGGATCGACCCGCTCGAGGAGGCGAGGAAGGACTTGTTCCTTGATTTTGTGGACCGACGCCTCGAACCCTTGAGGGCCCTCATCCACGGCGGCCGCGTTGTTCGCTCTATCCGAGAGGCGCGACATCGCGTCCTGCATTGGAGTTTGGGCAATAGCGCCGGGCAATTCGACCGCGTTTATGGGCGGAAATTGGGCCCCTCCTGCGGGCTGGGGTATATCCTGCGGTTGCACATTGGCGCTCGGTGGCGGAGGCGTGTTTTGCTGGCTACCGGAGCCACCGGTCATTGGCCTTGCGACGCCGAAAGAAGGACGTCCAGGGGTAAGGCCCGGTTTTTTACCAAATGCGCTCACAGCTTTTCCGCTCCAATATTGCCGGTTACTTCGAAAAAATGGGTTACCGCGAAATGGTGAATAAATCGGTAATGCTACACTTCGGCAAACCTCCCGTGCGGCCTTCCAAAAGGCTTTTCAATTCGGCGATGTGGCACTAAAGCCATGCAAAATTCAGGGAAATGCAGTGCATACAAACTCGGCCCGTTCAGGCCTGATCTTCGCGCTGTGCGGCTTCGCCCTCCTGTCGTGTGGCGATGCCATCATCAAATCGATTGCAGGCGCGTGGCCCGGCACAGCGGTGGCTGCACTGCGTTATACCGTGGGTGCTATCGGCTTGGGTACGCTACTGCTGATAACCCAGGGCAAGCAGGCTTTTGCCATTCCCCACCCAAAGGTTCAGCTAATGCGCGGCGCAGCGGTTGCTGCGGCTACTATCCTGTTTTTTTCGTCTATTTTCCTGATGCCGCTGGCTGAGGCTACCTCCATCGGGTTCACCAGCCCAATGATTACGGCTTTATTGGGAGCGGTCATCCTTAAAGAACGGACGAGCGTGGCAACCTGGTTGGCATCCCTTATTGCGTTCGGAGGCGTTTTGCTGATCATGCGCCCTAATGTCGCCGATTTGGGCTGGGTAGCGTTGATGCCATTGGCGGCGGCTGGCTGCATGGCCTTGATGATGATCGGCAATCGCGCAGTGGCAGGGGCGGGATCGCCTTTGCTGATGCAGTTTCTCGTCGCATCGATCGCCGTACCTTTCGTCATTTCTGCAGCAATTATTGGCCATTTCTCGGGTGTTAACGCGCTTTATGTAGGCATTCCCGATTGGACCATCGTGGCGCGTTGCTGCATGGTGGCGGTAACTGCCAGCTTTGCCCACTGGCTGATTTTCATGGGCACAACGCGGGCGTCGGCCGCCGAGATTGCGCCGATGACCTATGTGCAACTGCTGATCGCGATGGTACTGGGGGTTACGTTGTTTGGCGACTGGCCGGACCTGACATCGCTGGTCGGATCGGCAATCATCATTGGCGCTGGTCTTTTTCTGTGGCACCAAAAGCCCGCCTGAAGGAGGGACAAGGTGATGCGATATCAGGTAGGACTAGCCGCACTTTTCCTGGCGCTGGCTTCGTTGCCCGTAATAGCATGCGATGAAGGCGCGGATTTTCCTGATTGGATGACCGGCGCATGGGCGCGCACCGAGGGCGAAACCTGGGCCGACGAATATTGGACCCCGCCGCGTGCGGGGATCATGATCGGCGCGAGCAGGTCGGGCAAGGGTGGGAAGCTACAATTTTGGGAGCATATGCGGATTGTCCGCGAGGCGGATGGCAAACTTGCCTTCTGGGCGATTGCGGGCGACCAGAAACCCGTGCGCTTTGTCGCTACGCAAAAAACAGCGGAAGAAATTGTATTTGAAAATGCGGACCATGATTATCCGCAGCGCATCCATTACTGGCGTGAGGGCAGCGAACTGAAAGCGCAGATTTCGTTGATAGATGGTAGTAAGCCGAGCGAGTTCATCTTCACGATGGTGCACGGCCCTTAAGTCGCCTAGACCACCCGTTCGGCCAAAACCGTTAGGCCTTTTTCATTCACCTCGGCAAAACCACCCGCGATGGACAGCTTTTCCGGCGTCGCGCCTTGCGTGGCGTAGATGTCGAGCGTCGCATCGCTGCGCAGCGTGCTCATGACAGGGCTATGGCCCTCCAGCACGCCAAAGTCGCCCTCGGTGCCGGGCACGACGACCATATAGACGTCGTCCGAGCGGTAGAGCTTTTCGGGGGTTACGAGTTCGAAATGTAATGCCATGATGGCTTACGCCGCCTCTGCAGCCATCTTGGCCGCCTTGGCAACCGCTTCCTCAATGCCGCCAACCATATAAAAGGCTGCTTCGGGAAGATGGTCATATTCGCCGTCAACAACTGCCTTGAAAGACTTCACGGTGTCTTCGACCTGAACGAACTTGCCCGAAATGCCGGTGAAGACCTCGGCGACGTGGAATGGCTGTGACAGGAACCGCTGGATCTTGCGCGCGCGGGTTACGGTCAGCTTGTCGTCTTCCGACAGCTCGTCCATGCCCAGAATGGCGATGATGTCCTGCAACGACTTGTACTTCTGCAGCGTTTCCTGAACGCGGCGGGCGGTGTCAAAATGCTCCTGACCAACGACTGCTGGTGTCAACACGCGGCTGACCGAGTCGAGCGGGTCAACGGCGGGGTAGATGCCGAGTTCGGAAATCGCACGGTTCAGCGTGGTCGTGGCGTCCAAGTGAGCGAACGAGGTTGCTGGTGCAGGGTCGGTCAAGTCATCTGCGGGAACGTAGATGGCTTGCACCGAAGTAATCGAACCCTTGTTGGTCGAGGTGATGCGCTCCTGCAACTGGCCCATGTCGGTCGCAAGCGTCGGCTGATAACCCACAGCCGAAGGAATACGACCCAAAAG
>JANMQN010000059.1:0-3503 GCA_031370535.1 Sphingomonadales bacterium
TGAACCGAGGCGTGCCTGGCGTGACGCTGTCTTTGACGAGGCTCACCTCCCATTCCAGATCAGGATCAACGATCGAACGCTGGATGAGCTTGCGTGAGCCATCGGCATTAAACACCCATTCAAACCGGCGCTGGCCATCGGAGTTGCGCAGAATCGTAAGGTTATTGCCCTGCGGGCGCGCCGCCGGGCCGGACGTCAGCAATGTCGGATAGGTATCGGCCGTCCCGTGGCAATCCTTGCAGCCGATCTCGACTGCGTTCGCGACTTCGGCATAGATCAGGCCATTGCCGTGGCTATCCTGCGCGAAGTGACAATCGGCGCATTGCATGCCTTTTTCAGCATGGATATCCATCATATGCACGGTTTTTCCGGGATTGGTTCCCGGTGGTACGAACTTACCTTCACCCTTTTTGCGCCATTTTTCGGGGTCGTCCGGCGCGACGATTTTGCCCTCGGCATCTAGCAGATTGCCCTCGCGGTCGCGTTTGAAAATGCCCCGGAAATTCCAGCCATGGCCGTGATAGTCTGCAAATTGCGTGTCTTTCAGCTCTGGGTTGAGATCATAAACATTGCGCAGGAAATCCTCGTCCGCCCATTTGCCTTTTGGTGCAGCGGCCTCAGGGTTGCGCTCTAACACCTTGAGCGCTTCTGCAGCGGTTGGGTATTTCTGCTTCTCGGGCCACATATGCGGCGCATCGGCCTCATAATCCCACATCGTGTAGCCAAGATAGCTGTTCAGGAAGATGTTAGGCTGGTGCATGTGGCAATTCATGCATTGTGCGGTGGGAATCGCGCGGGTAAACACATGCTTAAGCGGGTGGCCGCGTTCCTTTTCTCCACCCTGTTCTTTATTGTTATGCTCATCATCATGGCCGGGTTCCTTGAGCGCACCATGCTTTTCTTTTTTTGCAGCAATCGTCGGGTCAATCGTCTGCGTCTGACCGTCGCGGCCATATTGCGCATAGCTCAGGCTATGGCGCGGCTCGCGGTCATTGGCATAGATCACGTGGCAGGCGGCGCAGCCCGAATGGCGGTAGTCACCCGGCTGGTCATTGGTACCCATGAACCACATGAACGGATCATTTAGGCGGGTTTTGTGGATGTTGAGAACCGGGATCGCGACCCGCAAGCCCGTGGCGGGGCCGCGGTTCGACTGCTTGAGGTCGGGGCGGCCCGGCTCTTCCAGTCGCTGGATGCTGCCAGTCGGGTTGGGTAGGCCAACTTCGGCAAACTGGGTGTTCACATTGCGCCCGCCACGTTCAAAGACACGGAATACATCGCCAGGCGGGACCACCGCCCACATTGGCAGCGGATACAGCACCGCAAGCGCGCCGCGCTTCTTCTGCGCATCGGTGACGGTGCCGACCGGATCGCCCGGTGAGACGATTTTCGCCGGTTTTCCGTGACGAGTATAGGCCTCGCCCGCGATGTAATTTTTATAAGGCAGAATTCCATTATTATAGGCGGCGCCGCCCCATAGCATCGCGCCCGACGCCATGATCGAGCGCTCACCTGCCTCAATCACTTCCATATGGCACGCGCCGCACGCCTCGCGCACTACGCGGTAATCGGTCGGGTTGTTGAAACGAATGAACTCGGGCGACTCCTTGTTAAGTAGCGTGTAGCTGCGCTTGGGGTTGGCCGATGACGGATAGTGCCAGCTTCCCGGATATCTGGGTAGGACATGCGCCTTGTCGCGCGCCGCCACATAGTTTGGATCGTCGTGCGACAAATCGGCGTCGCCCCTAATTGCCGGATCTCCACCGTGACAGTCGGTGCAGCCGAGCTGCACAGCGGGCGATGTGTGCATGGTCGGCGCGTCGGTCTGAACGTGGCAGCTGTTGCAGCCTGCCGATTTGGCCAGAACGTCTGCTGGTTCCTGATTCCGAGGGGCAGCAGGATAAACCGCGTACACGCGCTCAACCGGCTTTTCCTCGTCGGCTGCCAGCACGATTGTTGCAGGGACGATGACCACGATGAGCAGCGCTAACAGCAGACGGATAAGGACGGGAGGCGTACGCATCAGTATGTAAATATCACATTGGCAAGAATTGAAAAATACTGTCCTTTGCGCGCCTGATTGGCGAATAGGTCTCTGAAACCCTTACCAGGCTGCAGAGCGGCAGCAGACAGGCGAGCTACAATATTCTGCGTCGCTTTTGGCCGCCAGATGGCCGATGCAGATAAATCGAAGCCGATATCTCTGGGGATGCTGCCCTCGACGCGGAGCGCCTGTAAGACTGCGGTACTTTCAAACCATAAATGATTGGCATTGGCCGACAGGCGCACTGCCGGGGTCAGATCGAAGTCCGCACCCATACCCAATAATATCGTGCCGGGATTGTTGAAATTCGACTGCCCCTGCTCCTTCGATGACCGCAGCGAATTGAGGATGCCATTACGCCCATTAATCGAAACCGCCCGGCCGCCGCCGGCAAAGGGGATGGTCTGGCGTATCCAGTAGCTGGTGTCTGCGCCTGCAAACACAGGATTTTCAAAGATCGCATCAAACCCTGTCTCCGTTTCGTCGTAGGGATCGTGGTCGCCGCTGGCGTACAGACCCGACAGGCGGAAGCGCATCCAGTCAATGTCGTAACTAACCTCAGCGGCCCCGAAATAAGCCCGGATATCGGCCTTTCGGCCAGTAAAAAAGCTGTTCCGATCGCTGCCCAGCGCGCCATAGGCCGACGCCGTAAGGTTCAGTCGCCCCAGCTTCCCATCGGCGCTGTAGCCAAGATATACCACATCATAATTGCGGCCGCGCAAGGTACCAAGCAAGGCGGGACGCACCGGAAAGCCGTTGTCGTCAATCTCGATCTGCTTCGCCTCTCGGTTCATATTGTATGTAACCGATATTTGGCTGGTCAGGCCGGGAAAAATGAAATCCTGTCGGTACAGGTTGGCAAGGAAAACCCAGTCGTTTCGAGGCCGCTGCACCACACTATTCAGGCCTGAATTGGTGTCCTTCTCCAGCCGCCAGAAAGCCGCGAGGTTGTATTGGAAGCGGTTATTGTCGCGGTTGCCGAACAGCCGCACACCGAGCTGCTGATCATTGAATAGAAAGCCGCGAAAATCATTCTGGAATGGCTGGATACCGATACGGATCGATTCAAAATCATAGCGGTCCGACGTGTTACGCAAATGGTAGTCAAAGAACAGTTCCTGCACGCCGAGAAAATAGTCGAAGCGGTGCGACGGTTTGGATGGTTGCACAAACAGCACTCGCCGTTCGGGGACATTGACATAGCTGGCATTGAGCGCGAGCGTGACGCGGTATTCCACATCTGGCGGCTTGAACGCGGTCAACCCCTTGATAAGTGCCGCACCGGCGATAAAAGTCTGCGAATATACCTGACTACTCGATTTGCCGAATACATCGAGCGCACCGGGGCGTTCAGTCGTCTGGACACCGACGGGAATGGGAAAAGTGCGCGGCTCAATGACGGTATCGCTGACCAGATTGGCAACAAAGAACCAGTCATCGCCCTTGATCGGCAACCACG
>JANMQN010000074.1:0-72044 GCA_031370535.1 Sphingomonadales bacterium
AGTGGTGGCGTGCGCGGGGTAAAGCTTGGCGGCAGTAAAAACGCCCTGTGCGTACCCTCGGGCGAGTTCCTCACCGTCGATGCCATCGATTAGATAGGCGGTCATCAGCGGAGTGAAGTCGATACCGTCCGGCACGGCAGCCAATATCCGGCCGTGATAGGCTGCTGCTGCTTCAACGCTCGTCACAGGCGGTGACAAATTGGGCATCACAATAGCGCGGGCAAATTGCCGTGCGGTGAAGGGCACGACCCCGCGCATGATATCGCCGTCGCGAAAATGCAGGTGCCAGTCATCGGGGCGGCGGATCGTAAGCGTATCGGTCATGGGCTTCCCTTTAGGCGAAGCGAACCCTATCTGTCACCTATGCCAAACCCCCGTCTGTTCGACCGTGCTGTCATTAAACTTTCTCCTACCGAGGCAGGGGAGGATGTGCGCGGGTTTTTGCAAGGGCTGGTAACTCAGGATACCGCTGCGGAACTCCCGTTGTGGGCCGGGTTGCTTAGTCCGCAGGGCAAGGCGTTGTTCGATTTCATTTTGTGGGCGGATGGGACGGATGTCCTGATTGATTGCGAAGGCGTGCAGGCAGAGTCGCTGTTGCGGCGGCTTTCGATGTACCGGCTGCGGCGCAAGATCGGGATTATGATCGCTACTGACATGGGCGTGTTTTGGTCGAAAGACGGCACCGGCGATCCGCGCCAAGCTGAACTAGGTAGGCGCTGGTTAATGTCCATTGCTGTCGATGATGTAGACGTTAGCGACGCATTTCGCCAGCACCGCCTGTCACTTGGTATTACCGAAGGTCTCGCTGAACTCGGCAGCGAGCAGACGCTGTGGCTGGAGGCCAATGCTGCGGAGCTGAATGGAGTATCCTTCTCAAAAGGCTGCTACGTCGGACAGGAAAATACAGCGCGGATGAACTGGCGGCAAAAGGTCAACCGTCGGTTGGTGGTAGTGCCGCTCGCCGAGGCGGACGAGAAACGGCAACGAGTAGCGTATCCTAACTACGGTCTGTCAGTCGAACTACGCCGCGTCGACGATATGGCAGGGATTGTCCTGCCGGAGTGGCAGCGAGCCGCGATCAGCTAACCGTAATGGTTCCAGTCATGCCGAACCCGGCGTGCATGAAATGGCCGCATTTTAATTTATAAATTCCGGCCGTGGGCGTCAGTTTAACGTCAGCGCTGGTGCCTCCGGCGAGTTCAATCCGGCCCTTCTTGCCAAGCTTTGCCCGCGTTGCTGCGTCCATCGTGGCGGCCTTGAAAAACTGCGGCGCAGTAAAGTCATGCCCGCCTGATCCTTTGTTTTCGAAATGTAGTGTAACCTGCTGTCCAGCCTTCAGCGTGATCGTCGAAGGTGTGAAGCTGAAATTGGCAAGCGTGATGTCAATTCTTGCCGGAGTTTGAGCGGATATGGGGACAGCGAACACCATCGCTGCAGTAAGACAAGCGGCATATCTCATGAAATCCTCCATCGCCCCATGGTGATAATACGCCAATCGCTTCAGTCTAGCAATTCGAGTTTTACCCTTGCCGTGCCGCTCCTGTGCATCCCGATCTCTTTTGCTGCGGCATAGGATATGTCGATAATGCGTCCTTTGCCCCACGGCCCGCGGTCATTGATACGGACAACGACCTCCTTGTTATTGGCAAGGTTGGTGACCGCCACGTGGCTGCCAAAAGACAGCGAGCGATGTGCGGCGGTCATTCCGCCAGGATCGAAACGCTCTCCGCTCGCCGTGCGGCTGCCCGCAAATTCGGAACTGTAATAGCTTGCGGTGCCCTCGCCGACGGGAGTGCGGCTGTCGCCGGCTTGCGCAAACACGGGCAATGCAATCAATGCCAAAATCGCAACGCGACTCATTCGATGTATGGACCCCTCCATACATCGAACCTGCTATACGAAGGCGCGCACTGCAATGTGCCACGCGACACGATGCTTTCGGTGCAAGCTAAACCGAGCGCTAGACGTCAAGGTTCGCCACATTCAATGCATTTTCGACGATGAAATCACGCCTCGGCTCAACAACTTCGCCCATAAGTTTGGTGAAAATATCGTCGGCAAGGTCGGCCTGTTCGATTTCCACGCGGAGCAGCGAGCGGTGGTTGGGGTCCAATGTGGTTTCCCACAATTGCTCGGCATTCATTTCGCCGAGACCTTTGTAACGCGAGATTGCGAGGCCCTTGCGACCAGCTGCCAATATCGCGTCCAGCAATTCCGATGGCCGCGTGATTGCACCCTTGTTGCCGATGCCTGACGATGCGACCGTGCGCTTAGCTTGGTCGCCCACGGCTTCGCTTTCTTCTGTGTCGATTTCCTGCTCAACTTCCTGCTCGGCGACCGTCGCTGTCGATTTGACTAACCGCGCGGGTGTCTCGTAACTCGCGGTTTCTTCGCTCGCTAGCTTATGCAACTTGCGCGCCTCGGCGGACATCAGGAATGCGGCTTCGATAATGTGGTGGTCGGTGACGCCGCGCCACAGACGTTCGAAATGATAGCCGCCACCTTCGGAAATACTGCCAGACCATTTGCCCTCGACATCCTGGGCACCCATCCATGCGGCGGCTTTTGCAACAGCGGAACTGCGGTCGCTGGCGTCTGGGTCGAGTGCGCCTGTTAGCGCCATTGCCTCGACAATACTGGGGTCATAACGGCGCGGGACGAAAGCCATCAGGCTGCGCATGCGGCGCGCATGTTCGACAAGACTACCAAGGTCCGCGCCAGCGCGCTGGCCGCCTGCGCCTTCGAGTACGATGCCATTCAACCCAACTTCGACCAGATGGTCGTCTAGCGCCTTGTCATCCTTCACATAAATTTCACTTCGGCCCTTGGCGACTTTGTAAAGTGGCGGTTGCGCGATGAAGAGATGGCCGTTTTCGATTATCTCGGGCATTTGCCGGTAGAAGAAGGTGAGCAACAATGTGCGAATATGTGACCCATCGACATCAGCGTCGGTCATGATCACGATTTTGTGATAGCGCAATTTCTCGATATTGAAATCTTCTCGGCCGATACCTGTGCCCATCGCTTGAATGAGCGTGCCAACTTCTTTCGACGACAGCATACGGTCGAACCGCGCTCGCTCGACGTTGAGGATTTTCCCCTTCAGCGGCAGTATCGCTTGATAATGCCGGTCGCGACCCTGTTTGGCTGAGCCGCCTGCGGAATCGCCTTCGACTAGGAAGAGCTCTGACTTAGCCGGATCTTTTTCCTGACAATCGGCAAGCTTGCCGGGAAGCGATGCAACGCTCATCACGCTTTTGCGCGATGCTTCGCGCGCTTTGCGCGCGGCTTCGCGCGCAGCAGCAGCGTCGATCACTTTCTGAATGACGGTGCGCGCATGGCCGGGATTTTCTTCCAGCCATTCGCTCATTCGGTCGGCCATCAGGCTTTCCAGCGGCTGCCGTACTTCGGAAGAAACCAATTTGTCCTTAGTCTGCGACGAAAATTTGGGATCCGGCAACTTGACTGAAACAATCGCGGTCAACCCCTCGCGCATGTCATCACCGGTGAGCGTGACCTTCTCTTTTTTGAGTACGCCCGATTTCTCGGCATAATTATTGAGCGTGCGGGTCAGCGCAGAGCGGAATGCGGCGAGGTGCGTACCGCCATCGCGCTGCGGGATGTTGTTGGTGAAACACAGCACATTTTCATAATAGCTGTCATTCCACTCGAGCGCGACATCGATACCGATACCGTCGCGCTGCGACGAAATGGCAATCGGGTCGGCGAGCAATGCCGTCTTGTTACGGTCGAGATATTTTACGAAAGCGCCAATCCCGCCTTCATAATAAAGGTCGTGTTCTTTGACATCGGAATGACGGAGATCGCGCAGCAGGATACGTACGCCCGAGTTCAGGAATGCCAGTTCGCGGTAACGGTGTTCCAATTTGTCGAAATCGAATTCCAGCACGTTTTTGAAGGTGTTGGTCGACGCCATGAACGTCACCCGAGTGCCCTTTTTTGCTTTTCCTTCGACCACTGGCGCATCGCCCTTGACGACTAACGGTCCGACCGCATCGCCATGCTCAAAGCGCATCCAGTGCTCCTTGCCCTCGCGCCAGATCGTCAGTTCGAGAAACTCCGAAAGCGCGTTCACCACGGATACGCCCACGCCATGCAAACCGCCGGAAACCTTGTAGGCGTTATCGTCACTTGTATTCTCGAATTTGCCGCCTGCATGCAGCTGGGTCATAATGACCTCCGCTGCCGACACGCCCTCTTCCTTGTGCATGCCAGTCGGAATACCGCGTCCGTTATCTTCGACGCTGACGGAGCCGTCAGGATTAAGTTCGATGAGCACTAGATCGCAATGCCCAGCCAGCGCCTCGTCGATCGCATTGTCCGAAACTTCGAACACCATGTGATGCAGGCCGCTGCCGTCGTCGGTATCGCCGATATACATACCGGGACGCTTGCGTACGGCATCGAGGCCCTTCAGCACCTTGATGCTGTCGGCACCATATTCATTCTGATTGGGATTGGCGGCGCTGTCGCCAGAAGAGCTATTTTGCGTGTTTTCGGGTGTTTCATTGGTCATGCGCGGACCATAAGGCATGGGAGCGCAAAACCCAAGGAAAAGCGGCAAAATTGCCCTATTTTTCCACAGTCTTTTCAGCTTGATAGCATCAGAGTTTTGTCGGACAGATTATAGGATAAAAATACGGCGATGAAACTTTGCCTTAACGCGCTAAGCGGTGAGGTAAATCGAAGGCGAGGAAGATAAATGAAGATGGACGTAGTTGCCGAATTGGAAAAATCTTTTGGCGATTTTGGGGCGGTTATCGGCGCATGGGGCGTTGAAAAGCCGGATGAGTTGGCCCTCGCGGATAGCAGCGATGCGCTCAGCTGGGGTGAGATGTCGGCGTTGACGTCTCGGATTGCGGCGCAGCTTCAGCGCGATGGACTGGAGCAAGGGCAGGCAGTAGCGATCCTTGGTACAACCAATATCCAATATGCCTTGGTCTATCTGGCTACTGTTCGCGCAGGTGGTTGCGCGGCCCCGCTCACCACATCGGCCGCGCCCGGGCAATTGACGGCGATGTTGAAAGACTCCGGCGCAATGCATTTGTTCATCGATTCAGTGAAGCTTGCCGATCTTTCGGGGCTCGATCTTGGCAATGTCAAAATCGTTATGCTTGATGGTGCGACAGACAGTCATCAGCGGCTCTCCGATTGGATGGCTGACGAGGGCGCCAGTTTTATAGCCACTAAACCATTAGAGACAGACCCCTTCAACATCATCTATTCGAGCGGGACCACTGGTACGCCCAAAGGCATCGTCCATTCGCATCAAATGCGCTGGCACCAGATGGCAGGTGGGTTTAAATCGATTTATACCAGAGACACTCGTTCGCTGGTGTCGACGCCGCTATATTCCAACACAACTTTGGCGGTTTTCCTACCCACGATATGCCATGGCGGCTTTGCGCGGATGATGGAGAAATTCGATGTCATGGGCTATCTTGAACATGCGCAGTCCGACCGGACGACACATACTATGCTCGTACCTGTCCAGTATCAGCGGATCATGGCCTATGACCGTTTCGATGATTATGACTTGTCCAGCTATGTCGTTAAGTTCTGTACCAGCGCGCCTTTTCCCGCGGAACTTAAGGCCGATGTCGTAAAGCGCTGGCCGGGCGGATTGGTCGAGATTTATGGCATGACCGAGGGTGGCGTTGTCTGCATGCTGCAGGCGCATAATTTCCCCGACAAGCTGCATACAGTGGGCCAGCCTGTGACGGGGCATGAGCTTATCGTGCTGGATGAAGACGATAATCGTCTGCCGCCTGGCTCCAAAGGGATACTTACCGGCCGTTCGCCTACGATGATGTCCGGCTACAAAAACCAGCCGGAAAAGACACGCGAAATGGAATGGCGGGACGAAGAGGGAAATATCTGGCTGAAAACCGGCGATATCGGCATCGTCGATGAGGACGGCTTTGTTTCGATTGTGGGCCGAGCCAAGGATATGATCATATCGGGAGGGTTCAACATCTATCCGAAGGATCTTGAGGAGCTGCTGGAGGAACAGCCTGAAGTTGCTGAAGCGGCTGTCGTTGGTATGCCCTCGGACGCATGGGGTGAAACGCCGGTCGGATTTGTGCGGCTTGCGAGTGAGGGTACGACAAAGCCCGACGAAATATTGCAGCGGGTCAATGCCCAACTCGGCAAAACGCTGCGCATTTCAGTATTGTACCAAATTGACGAAATGCCGCGCAGCCATATCGGCAAATTGCTGAAAACCGAGTTGCGTGAGTTAGCGGCGGAGAAGCAAATTGGACGATAAGTTCGGTCCCGACCTTGCGGTCGTGATATCGGTCCTGCAAACCGCATTGACTCCTGCGTTCCTGCTGGTCGCGGTAGGCAGCCTCCTGAATGTCCTCACCGGTCGTCTTTCGCGTATTGTCGATCGTTCGCGCGACCTGCAGCGCCAGCATGCGGAGACCGACGGCAACGCGCACGAACGGGTTGTCAGCGAGTTGCGGATAATCGAAAAGCGGATGCGGGTGGTTGGCTCGTCAATCCTGTTCGCGGTGCTATCTGCAATCACCGTGTGTATCATGATTGCAGTGCTTTTTTTGATGGGCTTGTCGAGTATTTCTGCAGCATGGGTGGCGGTTGCGGTGTTCATGCTGGCACTTCTGCTGCTGGCTGCATGCCTGCTGCAGTTTGTACGTGAAATTAGGCTGGCGACTTACGCCATATATGTGCCGGAAGAATATCTGGAGCTGCCGCCAAAATCGCCTCCGCGCGCGCGCAGGTCGCGTGCAAAGTTGTAGGGCATGGGAACCGTCCTTCTCGTCATAGCGGCCGTATCGGCGGCATTACTGATCGGTGCTTGGTGGGGTGTATATGGCAGGCTGTCCGACAGGACCGAAGGCTTTATCGTTGCGATAGCAGGCGGAGCGCTCATCATGTCGGTCATCGGCGAACTCGTTGAACCATCCGCAAAAGAAAGCAGTGTCTGGGTGGTTATTGCCGCGTTGGCGGCTGGCGCGGTACTTTTTTCAGCCGCCGATTACTGGATCGACGAGAAGCTGAAATCGGACGAGGGCGTGGGCTTGCTGGCCGCTATTACCTTCGACGGTGTCCCCGAAAACCTTGCGCTTGGCGTTGCATTGATCGGGGCAACGCCTGCTGAGGTCGCTGCGTTGGCTGGCTCCATATTGTTATCGAACCTTCCCGAAGCTGCTGGCGGGGCACGCGGCATGAAGGCGGGGGGCATGAAACCGCGGACGATATTTGCGCTGTGGGGAGGGGCGACAATCGTGCTTGCCGTTGCCGCGCTGGTCGGCAATATCGCGCTGGAGAGCGCTAATGTACACGTGCTCGCGGCTGTCCGCTGTGTTGCTGCAGGTGCCGTAGTGGCCTCGCTTGCAACCGAAGTTTTTCCGAAAGCTTACAAAGAAGATAGGCACATGGCGGGGGTTGCGACAGCCATAGGACTGATAATCGCAATACTGCTTGAAAGCCTATCGGCTTAGCTACCCTTGCGGCCAAGCTTTTCGACGCGCGCCACGACCTCATCGCGGATCGTTGGGGTAACGAACTTGCCTATCTCTCCGCCGTAAAGCGCAATTTCCTTGACCAGCCGCGACGCGATGGGCTGCAAAGCAACATCAGCCATCAAGAAAGCCGTTTCGACGCGGTTGTTGAGCTGGCGATTCATACCCGTCAGCTGATACTCATATTCAAAGTCAGTCACCCCGCGAATGCCGCGAATGACCGTGGTTGCCCCCAGCGATTCTGCGAAATCCATTAGCAGCGAGTTGAACCCGACTACCCTGATGTTTCCGTTGCCGATCGCCGCTACCTCGCGCTCGACCATCGCGATCCGCTCGTCATCGGTGAACATCGGCGATTTGGCGACATTGGTCGTGACCCCGATCACCAACTCATCGACCAGCTTCGCGCCGCGCCGAATAATGTCCATATGCCCCAAGGTTATGGGATCAAACGTTCCAGGATAAACGCCGATACGATGTACCATTACCGATCCCTCTCCGTAATGTAATTTGCGATGGCGCGTAGCAGGTCGGCTTCCGACCCGTAGCTGCCAATATGTTCATTCGCTTGGCTCACCAGCATCGCCGCTTGCTGCTTGGCACGGTCCAGCCCCATCAGCGATACAAATGTGCCCTTTCCAGCCTCTACGTCCTTTTGCAGCCTCTTGCCTGCCACTTCCGCGTCGCCTTCCACATCCAGAATGTCGTCGGCAATCTGGAAGGCGAGGCCGATGTCGCGGGCATAACCACGCAAATGCGCTCGGCTTTCAGGTGGGATATGTCCGAGTATCGCGCCCATCTCGACGCTGGCGGCAATAAGCGCGCCGGTCTTGAGCGCCTGAAGCCGGGTTATTGTAGGCAAGTCGAAAGCCGACTTCTCTGCTTCGAGATCCATCATCTGGCCGCCGGCCATACCATCCGGGCCGCTTGCAAATGCTAAGGTGGCTATCAGCTCACTGCGGATGAACGGGTCGGTGTGCGTCCGCGAACTCGCCAATATCTCGAATGCCAGCGCGTGGAGAGAATCGCCTGCCAACACTGCCGTCGCTTCGCTAAAGGCGCGGTGCACGGTTGCCTTGCCACGTCGCATGTCGTCATCATCCATACAGGGCAAATCGTCGTGGATGAGCGAATATACATGGATGGCCTCGACCGCTGTTCCGACGCGCAACGCAACGTCACGGTCCACATGGAATAGCGATGCGGTTGCAGTCACCAATAAAGGGCGCAGCCGCTTTCCACCGCCGATGGCAGCATGCCGCATTGCCGCATAAAGCGGATCACGGCTGTCGCCCGGCAACGCCAGCAATTTGTCAAATTCGGCGTCAACCTCAGATGCAATTTGGCTGAGCGCGTCGTGGAGCAAAGCTGAAGAAGAACCGTCTGCCAACTGGCTTATCCAGCGTCAAACGGTGCTGTGCCGCTTGGCGCACCATCGGAGCCAAGCGTAATCGCCTCAATTCGTGCCTTTGCTGCGTCTAGCCTCTGCTGGCACAACGCGCGGAGTTTATTGCCGCGCTCGTACAGCGCAATCGATTCATCGAGCGGCGCTTCTCCGCTTTCCAGCTGGTGGACAATGTCTTCCAGCGCACGCAGCGCCTGCTCAAAATTCAGTTCGGATACTTCTTGTGACATGCTGACTGCAATGGCGCCGCCGGTCTTTGCGGTCAAGTGCTTCGCGGTACCGATATTTCTGCGCTGAAGAGCGTGATTTTACTTTCAAACGCAACATCGGTGCGGCAAATAGGACTTCTATGAAAAAAACCCTCCTCATCCTCGCCCCGTTGTCCATGCTGGCGTTAGCGGCATGCAACAAGTCCGAAACCCCTAAAGAAGGTGAAGCCGGTACTGAAACTGCTGCTGCGCCTGCCACACCTGTCGAATTGCCGCCTGCGATTACAGCGAGCGGTACTTATCGCTGCGCCGACAACAGCATTCTGTACGTGGATTTCCTCGGCAAGAATGAAGCGGCTGACATTCGCGTAGGAGACAAGGCTGCAACCGCCGTTCGTGTGACTGCGCCGGCGGCCGAAGCGCCTGTGGATGGTGCCACGCCTGCTGCGGAAGCGGCTCCTGCCGGTCCAATGAAATCTGCGGATGGCGAAAATTCGCTTTCCGGTGAAGGCAAGCAGATCAACGTGAAGCTCGCAGGCAAAGGCGCGCAGACCTGCAAGAGCAGCTAATTCAACCAATTATAGGTTCAATTAAGGGGTCGGTCATCCGGCCCCTTTTTTTTCAGACCCCCGACTTCAACAACCAGTCGTGGAAAATTTTCACCGCCCGTTGCTTTAACGCTCTTGGCCGACAAACGAACCAGTAGCTGTAGGGGCTTTCCACTTCGAGATCGAACAGCCGGGTCAGACGGGGATCGCGGGCATCGGAAAAATGGCTTCCGTGCATGATAGCAACGCCAAGTCCATTGGCTGCCGCCTCAAGCATCAGCGGCCCACTGTCGATATGGTCGATGGCGGCTGGTTTCAGTCGGGGTTGCCCGACCGCTTCACGCCATGCATCAAATATCATCGGCATGTCGCTATGCACCATCACGGTGTGTTTCGAGAGGTCTTCGGGCGTTTTCACGGCCTGCTCTTTCGCCCACTGCTCGGAGGCAATGGCATATACGACATTTCGATCGAGGCGAACGCTATAGAGCTTTGGGTCGACCTCGGCGGCAATAATGATGGCCGCGTCGACCACATCGCCAAGCAGATTTTCTGCATGCCCCGATGTGTCGACGTCGATATGCAATTTGGGGAAAGCCTTACGCAGCTCGGGCAGGCGGGGAATCAGTCGCTGGGTACCGAAAAGCGGTAAAACACCCAAGCGAAGACGATACTCGCCGCCACGACCGGCGAGTTCCTCGACAGCTTCGGCCATAGCATCCATCGCGGGTTCAACAGCGGCAAGTAGGGCTTCACCATCGGCATTGATGACCATGGCTTGCGAGCGACGGTCAAACAGGGATTTGCCGATGAAATCTTCTAGCGCTTTAATACGTCGGCTCAGTGCAGGTGGTGAAAGTGACAATTCGCTGGCGGCAGCTTTTGCTGAACCTAGTTTAGCAACACGCAAAAATGCTTCCAACGAACGCAACGGTGGCAATCGGCGCATTCTACTCTCCTGAATTGTCGCACTGCAACAAAGTATAAAGCATCCCGCGAATTTCAAAATACCGCGAAAGTCATTATGTAAGAGATATTACAGAGTTGCATAATGCGCAACTGCAATTGCGTTGTTCGCACTTGCACAAAAAATGCGGGATAAGCATAACAAGGGTGCCTTATAGGCATCCTCTCCTAAAGACTTTTCCAGGGTCGGCTCGCGCCGACCCTTTTTTTATGCAAAATCGGGAGGTTGGAGTCGCAATTTACGGAACAACGCCTATTTTGATGCTTCAGGAAATATGAGGCAGCCAATGTCCCCCAAAGCCAAACCCCAAAAATTGCAGGTCGCCAATGCCAAGCTCGAAGACTCGGGCCGTGGTTTGGCACGTATGTCACGCGAATATATGGCTGCGAACGCAATTGTGCAGGGTGACGTTGTCGAAATCGTCGGTAAACGCAGCACCGCTGCGCGCGCGGTTGATCCGTATCCGGAGGATGAGGGACTTGAGGTCGTTCGCATCGATGGTCTTCAGCGTGCCAATGCCGGCGTTGGCGCCGGCGATCATGTCGAAGTTCGAAAGGTCGAATCGAAGCCCGCTACCAAAGTTGTGTTTGCGCCTGCACAGCGCGAAATCCGGCTCGAGGGTCCAAGCCAAGCGTTAAAGCGCAGCTTTTTGGGGCGCCCGGTCGTTGCCGGTGACGTAGTTGCTACCCACGGCCAGCAGCGCGTTGCTCCCGATGATATGCCGCCTCAGCTCCGCCAGATGCTAGCCGCGCCGGCTTTTGCACTGGCGGAAATCCGGCTGACTGTGGTGTCCACCGTTCCAAAGGGCATCGTACATATCGGCAATGATACGGAGGTTGAACTCCGCGCCGAGTTTGCAGAGGCCAAGGAAGGTCGTCGCGCCGATGTTACCTACGACGATTTGGGCGGCATGGGCGACACGATCAAGCAATTGCGAGAAATGGTTGAGCTGCCGCTGCGTTACCCAGAGTTGTTCACGCGTCTTGGCGTCGATCCGCCGCGTGGCGTGCTGCTGCATGGACCGCCCGGGACCGGCAAGACGCGGCTGGCCCGGGCAGTTGCGAACGAAAGCGAAGCCGAGTTTTTCCTAATTAATGGTCCCGAAATCATGGGTTCGGCCTATGGCGAATCGGAGAAGAAGCTGCGGGAAATCTTTGAGGCAGCGACAAAGGCAGCCCCGTCGATTCTGTTTATCGATGAAATCGACTCAATCGCCCCGAAACGCGATCAGGTCCACGGCGAGGCGGAGAAGCGGCTGGTCGCGCAATTGCTGACATTGATGGATGGTCTGGAACCACGCACTAATCTAGTGGTGATCGCCGCAACTAACCGGCCCGAGGCGATTGACGAGGCGCTGCGCCGTCCGGGACGTTTTGACCGCGAAATCATCGTTGGTGTTCCCGACGAAAACGGTCGCCGCGAGATACTGGCAATTCACACCCGCGGCATGCCGCTGGGTCCACGTGTTGATTTGAAAGAGCTGGCGCGTACCACGTACGGCTTTGTCGGCGCCGATCTATCGTCGCTCACCCGTGAAGCAGCGATCGAGGCAGTCCGCCGGATCATGCCCAAGCTGGATTTGGCGAGCGGCACGATTCCGCCCGAAATCCTGGAAAATCTGAAAGTCACCAGGGACGATTTCTTCGAGGCGTTAAAACGTGTCCAGCCATCCGCAATGCGCGAGGTCATGGTGCAGGCTCCCGATGTCCGTTGGGAGGATGTCGGCGGTTTGGACGAGGCGCAGATGCGGCTTAAAGAAGGCGTGGAATTGCCGTTGCGCAACCCAGATGCGTTCCGGCGCCTGGGAATACGACCGGCCAAGGGTTTTTTGCTCTATGGCCCGCCTGGTACCGGCAAGACGCTGTTAGCTAAGGCCGTCGCACGCGAAGCCAAAGCGAATTTCATTGCTACAAAATCGTCTGACCTGTTGTCCAAATGGTATGGCGAAAGCGAGCAACAAATTGCTCGGCTTTTCGCCCGCGCGCGACAGGTTGCGCCTTGCGTCATCTTCTTCGACGAGATCGACAGTCTTGCACCGATACGCGGCGGAGGACGAGGCGAACCGCAAGTGACCGAGCGCGTGGTCAATACGTTGCTAGCCGAAATGGATGGGCTGGAAGAATTGCAATCTGTGGTTGTCATCGGCGCAACGAATCGGCCTACATTACTCGATCCCGCGCTTTTGCGTCCGGGCCGTTTTGACGAACTGGTGTATGTTACTGTTCCCGACAAAGGTGGCCGCCGCCGGATATTGGGAATCCACACCGCTAAAATGCCAATAGGAAAGGATGTTGACCTCGACGAAGTCGCCGAGCGGACAGAGCGTTATACCGGCGCCGATCTCGAAGACCTTGTCCGCCGTGCTGGCCTGTTCGCGTTGCGGGAAGGCGGGAACGATGTGAGCGAGGTTAACATGGTCCATTTCACCCAAGCGCTGAATGCCTCACGTGCGACCGTGACGTTAGAAATGGAAGAAGAATATGGCGCGATGGAATCTAAGCTGAAGACTGCGGCGTTACAACCACAGGGAATGGGTTTTGTCTCGCCGGGGATGATGAAACCTGTCCGCGATTCCAAACACGAGCCATGAAAATCAGGCGGGTGTTTCCAACGCCCGCCTACCCCACAGGATCAGAAACCCGAGTGCGGCTGCAATCAGGATGAAAGTCGCTGGTTCCCACCAGTTGAACAGCGCTACGCCCACCGCCGGAGCGAAAATATAGGCTGCGCCATTAATCGAAGCGATTTTGCCCGCGACGTCACCTTGCTCATGTCGTCGCACAGCAAGCGAGGCGCCCGCAGTAAAGCCGGGGCGAAACAGCCCGAAACCGAGCGAGGCGATGGCAAAGCCAGTGCTGATTCCGTAAAAATCACCACTCAACCCGGTCAATATGGTTCCAATCAGCGCAAGCGCAGAGCCAAGCAATACCGAGCTGCGTGCGGCCAAAGATAGGATTGGGATAAGTCCCCATTGCGCCATCAATGTTGCCATAGCACCAATGAGCATGACCGAGCCGCTCGCCTGCACCGCTTCCCACGGCTTGTCATGTAGACCAAGCCGGTCGCGAACCAAGAAACCGACGACCCCGAGCATTATGGCCTGCGCATGCCCGCCAATCAGTCCGGCTGCCAGCCACGACCACATCCGGTCATCCCGCCACTTCAACCGGATTTCGGCTTCGGGAAGCGCCGCGTCCAGCGCTCGGCCCTCGACTTCCTCTTCGTTGGGCGAATTCATCGACGCAGAGTTCGGATAAGCAGCGACCGCACCGCGCGCAGCAAAGCGGGGGGTGTCATTCGGTAGCATCGTGTGGAGCGCGACGAGTACTGCTACACCAAATAACGCGAACATAATGAGCGGCCCGGCGAGCCCGAAGGGCGGAAACAGGAAATAATGCGCGGTTGCAGGACCGATTACCGTGCCTACCCCAAAAGAGGAAGCCAGCATCGACAATGCCTTCGTCCGTTCGGCACGCTCGGTTCGCGCTGCGACATAGGCTTGCACGGCGGGCGGAGCAGCTGACCCGAAACCGCCATACAGGCTCCGGAAGATTGCAAAGAGAATGAAGGTAACAACCGGGCCAATCAACCCTTCTAGCCCGAGCCAAAGTACCAGTCCGCACAATCCCATCGACGCAATGAAGCCAACTATACCTACCGACATCAACTGTTTGCGCCCTCGTCGGTCGGACATGCGTGCCCATTTGGGAGCCGTGAAGACCCAAAGCAGTGCCGACCAGCTAAATGCCAGGCTCACCCACACATCGGGCATCTTTAGCTCGCTCGCGATTGCGGGCAGTGCAGACTGCATGGCGGTGTTACCGGCAGCGGCGACCAGCATGACGAGAAATAACACAACGACACGGTTGTTGGGGATCGCGGGAACGGCGCTCATGGCTTTTGCCAATCATAGCTTCGTGTCACCTTGGCAACATGCAGGCTATAGTTGCTGTACCAACGGTTGCGTCCGGCGTCTCGTATCGCTGCATGCTCGGGATGATCGCGCCAAGCTTTGGCATCGGCATCGCTGGTCCAATAACTAACCGTTATGCCCAGACCATCTGCGCTACGTACCGAATCCATGCCAATATAACCCTCTTGCTGCGCGGCCAGTTCATCCATTGCCGCCGCAGCCTGAGCATAGCCTATCGCGTCGGCGTCGGTGCGTTGGGCCACGAAAATGACAGAAATAGTATCAACCGGAAGCTTTGCCATTACAGCGGCATAAGGCGGATTTTACACTTAGCGCAACCCGGTTGGAACATATTCTTGCTTAATCCGGTTGCATAAAGCGCACCAATTTGCGAGTGCAGCTCCTTCGTGAAAACTGTCCCCGGACCTATCGCATGACATCGTCGACATTGGCTAAAGCCCCGCTGCTGGACCGCATCAAAGACAAAGCCAGCCGCTTTTTTGGGCCTTGGGGCGTGTTTTTCAAAGGTTTCGTAAAACATCCAGTGATGGTCGGCTCGATCATTCCGTCCTCCGACCGCACCGTAAACAAGATGCTGGCGCCGGTGGATTGGGAAAACACCAAATTGTTCGTCGAATATGGCCCTGGCATTGGCACGTTCTGCCAGCCCGTTCTCAACCGTATGCGCCCAGACGCGACATTGCTGGTGATCGATTTGAACGAGGATTTTATCGATTACCTGCGCAAAACCATTCGGGACAGCCGGTTCATTGCGGTCCACGGTTCGGCTGCGGATGTGAACGAGATAATTGCGCAGTTCGGATTCAAGAATGCCGATTATATCTTGTCAGGGCTACCGTTCTCGACGCTCCCCAACAATCTGGGACCAGTCATTGCAGAAGAAACCGCGAAGGCCATCCGTCCCGGCGGCGCGTTCCTCGTCTATCAGTTCCGCGCGCGCGCGCGTGATTTCATGGCGCCGCATTTCCGCAAGATCGACAGCGGATTCGAGCTTTGGAATGTGCTTCCGTGCCACTTGTTCTGGGGCTGGAAAGAGTAATCACTTATTTCTGAGCAGGCCGAACTTGATTCGCCTGCCGACTGTGTAGTCGACCGAATTGACCAGAAAATAAGCGACGCCAGCCTTGAACCGGCTCCACCAGTTGTCGCGGCTTTTCAGGAGGATGCGTGTCTGTTCTTCTGATTGTACCACAAGGCCATCGATCAGTTCACGTGCATACGCGGCAAAGGCGACATCCTTAACCCGAACCATGATTTCCAGATTGATGAACATGCTCCGCACGTCGAGATTAGCCGATCCGATGTAAACCGCATCATCGATGACCATCAGTTTCATATGCAATGGACGCGGCTGGAACTCGTAAATCTTTGCTTTCCGCCGCAGCAGGTAGCGGTAGAGTAGTCGCGCGGCGGGAATCGTTGCCCCATTGTCGGTTTTGCCTGCCACGACGAGCCGCGAGCCCTTGTTGCGTTTTGCAACCCGCGCAATCCGACGCAATATCGTCTGCGACGGCGAGAAATAAGCCGACACGATATCGAACTTTTTGGCCACGTCCAGCGATCGCTTGAAGGTAAGCGCCCAGGGCGCAATTCGATTGGTAGGCCCGCCCAACAGCCACTGGATTTGCCCGATGCCGGGACGCCAGCCTCTTATCACGTCACGAACACCGCGATAACGGACTCTACCGCCCTCGGAGATACGGTCTAGCTCATCGAAATAATCGGCAAGACGGGTGACTTCCGGTCCGGAAATGATCAAGCCCAGGTCTTCCCAACTTTCTTCGCCCTTGCGGCCAAAATATTGGTCGGTGATGTTAAAACCGCCCACCAGGGCGCTCGCTTCGTCGGCTATAAGCATTTTCTGGTGATTGCGGATGAAATAGCCAAACCCTTTGCGCGTACCGAACGAGTGATAATGTCCGCCAGCAGCAATCAACGGATCGAAAAAATGGTCGCTAACGTCGCTTGAGCCGAAGCTGTCGATGATGAGGTGCACTCGAACGCCTCGCGTTGCAGCAGCGACTAGTGCGTCGAGCACTTCAGTCCCTGTCGCATCGCTGGCGAACATGTAGAAGAAGATGCGGATCGATTTTTTTGCTGCGCCGACCAATGCAATTACCGCAGCGAGACGGTCCTCGGGCGAATGGACGAGATGCAGGTCGTGCCCTGCTACATGAAAATGCTGTCCCGGAAATATGGGCTTGCGTGATTTGGCCGCCATAGACCGGACCTAATGGCTGTAATCGCAAACGGCAACCCACCCGCCCTTTTCGTTGACATTTCGCCGCAGTAACCCTAGTTGCGCTCAACTTTCCGGAAAATTAGAAGAATCAGGAGCCAGCATGGCACGCGTTACCGTTGAAGATTGCATTGACAAGATCACCAACCGTTTCGATCTCGTATTGCTTGCCGCAGAGCGTGCGCGCGAGATTTCCGGCGGTGCTGAGCTAACTATCGACCGCGACCGTGATAAAAACCCGGTGGTTGCTTTGCGCGAAATTGCCGAAGAGACTGTTCGCCCGGATCATCTGCAGGAAGGCTTGATTCAGTCGCTGCAAAAGGTCCAGGTCGATGAGGATGAAGAAGCCGATGAAGTCGGTTCGATCAGCCTGTCTGCTGAAGCGCTTCGCCTAACAGCCGCGGCACCAGCGCGCGGCGCGGGTATGCAACGCGATTACGACCGGTAACGGTCGCTAGTTCTGCAGAAACAAAAAAGGCCCGGTTGTTCCGGGCCTTTTCTTTTTGGCAATCGTGACTCCCGTTGATAAACAGGCATCATGAGTGGGGAACTGGCAGGCGTAGCAGACATTATCACTGGAGCGGCTATTGGCCGCGTAGTGGAGCCGAAGGCTGGCGAAGGCCATCGAGGCAACACCGACGGCCATTGCCTGAATTGTGGAACAATGTTGGTCGGCCTACACTGCCATGTCTGCGGGCAAAAGGGCCATGTCCACCGGACCCTCCACGCTTTCGGGCATGATTTCATGCACAGCGTTTTGCATTTCGACGGCAAGATCTGGCGCACCTTGCCGATGCTGTTCTGGAAACCGGGAGATCTGACCCGGCGCTATGTGCATGGCGAACGGGCAAAGTTTGTATCGCCGCTGGCGCTGTTCCTGTTCACCGTGTTTCTGACTTTTGCGACATTCAATTTTTTAGTGCCTGAAACCGCCAGCGTAAATCCGATTGTAGGAGCCGAGCAGGCGGAAGAGCAATATCGGGCAGATCGCAAGGATATCCTGAAAGACATCGCAAAGCTCGAGGCTGACAAGAAGGATGCCATCGCCGAAAAGGCGAGCGGTTATGAATGGATCGACGGCGAGATTGCTCGTCACAAGAAAAATCTGGCTAAACTCGAGGAAAGCCGAGGCAAGGAGGTAAAGCTTGCTGCGTTGGCGCAGCGAAAGGTCGAACAGGCGCAGGCGAAAAGTGACACGAACATTGCCCGCCTTGAGGCCGAACTTAAGGCAGCACGCGGGTCTGGTGGCCAAACATCGGCAATTGAAAAACGGCTCGACGAAGAGCGGGTCGACGCGCGTATGATGAGCGGAGCGCTGTCGACTTTTGGCGAATCTTCCGCGGAAGATAGAAAGTGGACGTTTACCGACCTGGAATTTCCGGGATCGGCTCAGCTAAACGAGGCGGTGAAGCACGCCTCTGAAAACCCGCAGTTGCTGTTCTATAAAATGCAGTCGAATGCGTATAAATATAGCTGGGCACTGATCCCGATTTCGGTGCCGTTCGTTTGGTTGCTGTTTTTCTGGCGACGGCAATTCAAGATGTTCGACCATGCGGTATTTGTAACTTATTCGCTTACATTCATGATGCTATTAGGTATCATATCGGCAATATTTATCAATACACCGACATTAGGGCCAGTCGGCGGTATTCTGCTGGCATTCTATCCGCCAATTCACATGTATCGGCATATCCATTATGCTTACGAGACTTCCCGATTTGGCGCTTTCTGGCGGATGTGCGTATTGTCGGTTTTTGCGATGACTGCGCTGACTTTATTTGCAATGTTAGTCGTTACTCTGGGCGTCGCTGGCTAGAAGTCGAAGCTTTATTTTCCCGCTTTCGAGGAAAGGCGCGACGATTGCGGCCATCCTGGCCTGCCGGTTGTTTACCAGCGCACGGTTGAAAAAGCTGTTGGCGATGACGTCGGCGATTTGTAGCCCGGCAAATGCATGGCTTACCGCGAGCGACGCGGAACCCAATGGGCCCACCAGGCGACCCACCGAATTGCGGACGAACGCCAATGTATCTAAACCATAACGACCATCATCGATTATGACCTCGTTGCAGTCGAATTCCTGCCCAACCAACATAGAGCCGATCGCGTCGTCGAGCAGCGCCGAATAAACCGCAATATCCTGATCCCCGCGATCTTCTCCCTGTTCGGGCCTTAATGCCGAGATTGCAATACCGACGACAGCGCTCCAATCCGCAGGCTCAAGCAATTCAAACAAAAGCGCTCGCTCTGCAAGATCAATCCGGCTACCCTTTAACTCTCCCTTGAGCTCTGTAATCTCACGAAATCGTCCCAAAACGGTATCGGCGGCTTCTGCGCCAATAGACACAGCGGCGAGCGTCATCACGCCCCGGCCTATGCCGCCGGATTCATCGCAATATATTGTCATTACACCGGCAGCCTAGCGGGGCATTATTTACAAGGATAGCGCTTCTTCATCAAATCGGCCGTTGCCGTGGTGATATTGGTCTTCTGGCGCGCTTCTATCGTATAGCTTTTAAGATGCTTCAACAGGTCGTTTGAATTAAACGTAGCCTTGGCTGGCGGGCAACTATGTGGGTGGCGTTTGTTAGCGGCATCCGATTTCAGCATGGACCGGTATTTGGCACCTGCAGCGTCTGCTTCGGCTTTGAGAGCACGGATATCGGGTGACATCAAAGCCATCATGCCTTTGGCCTGCAACTTTTCAGCTTTCGCAAGGAATGTTGAGACACTCATTTCACCGGGTGCGGCATTTACTTTCACCGCGAATAAACAAATCACCAATCCAAACGCTAAAAAATCTCGTTTTGAAGTCACAACCGCCCCTCTTTTTTACTCGAAAAGAGGTTGCTATCGTTCAGATCGTGAATGCGATATTAATCCACTGCGCACTGGTAAGTCGCCGAAGATGCATCGCAATCGGCGTCGATGTACACGGTTCTAAACTAGCAGGGAAAGCGCCGGATGACTATTTCGCGCCATGCTTCACGCACTGTTTGCGTGCGACGGCGCTCCTGCGGAATGCGACTGAATTCCGCGATGAACTGATCTGCGGTCAGGCGATATTTTTTCGGTGCGCAGAATAGCGGATCACCCGCAGCGCGTGCGCGTTCGTTTTCTGCTTTTACTGAGTCCGCTGCCGCTTCGAAAACGCGCACCATCGGCTTGAGATCTTTCGAGAACATGGCTGACATACCCTTCTTTTTCAGCGCGAGCGCTTTTACAAAAAAGGTTTCAGCATCCATGGCCTGTGCAGGCACTGCGCATAACACCAACGCGCCGCTTGCGATAAGCAGTGTGTATTTCATTATTCTTTGCGACCTCAACTCTCCTTAACTGGCTTAAGGCGATGAGGTTGCAATGGATAGCTGAAAATTATGCGCCTTGAGGGGTAGCTCCGCCGACCGATGGCGTTTTGCGACGTCCGGCTTTTGGTATGGCGGTGCCGATGGTCGGAATGCTCGACGGCTTGGCAACGGCGCCGTCGTCGCGTTCAAACTTGCCGGTCGCAAGCAGTTGCTTGATCTCGTCACCAGACAGGGTTTCAAACTCCAGCAAGGCATTGGCCAAAAGATGAAGTTGCTTGTTGTTCTTCTTCAACAAATCGGTCGCGCGTTTGTGACCGCCTTCAACCAGCTTGCGTATTTCAGCGTCGATCTTTTTGGCGGTCTCGTCCGACATAGCCGAACGCTGAGACATGCCATAGCCCAGATAGCCGTCTTGGCGCTCCTCATACTGAAGCGGACCCATTTCGTCGGACATGCCCCATTGGGTAACCATGTCACGCGCAAGGCTGGTGGCGTACTGGATGTCGCTCGATGCGCCTGAGCTGACTTTGTCATAACCAAATATCAGTTCTTCGGCGACCCGGCCACCCATGGAAACGGACAGATTTGCGTGCATCTTGTCGCGGTGATAGCTGTAGTTATCGCGTTCCGGCAGGCGCATGACCATGCCAAGCGCGCGACCGCGCGGAATGATCGTGGCCTTGTGGATCGGGTCGGAAGCGGCTTCGTGGATCGAGACAATGGCATGGCCAGCCTCATGATAAGCGGTCATTTTCTTTTCGTCGTCGGTCATAACCATCGACTTACGCTCGGTTCCCATCATCACCTTGTCTTTGGCGTCTTCAAACTCCTGCATGGCAACGAGGCGCTTGCCACGGCGTGCCGCAAGGAGCGCAGCCTCGTTGACGAGGTTGGCAAGATCGGCACCGGAGAATCCAGGCGTTCCGCGCGCAATCACGCGACCATCGACATCGTGAGCCAGCGGCACTTTACGCATATGGACTTCAAGAATCTTTACGCGACCGTCAATGTCGGGCCGTGGCACCACAACCTGACGGTCGAAACGACCGGGGCGCAGCAATGCGGGGTCGAGTACATCGGGGCGGTTGGTCGCCGCGACGATGATAATGCCTTCATTGGCTTCAAAACCATCCATTTCGACAAGCAACTGGTTCAGCGTTTGCTCGCGCTCGTCGTTCTGGTTACCGAGGCCTGCACCCCGGCTGCGGCCGACGGCATCGATTTCGTCGATGAAGACAATGCATGGGGCATTTTTCTTGGCTTGTTCGAACATGTCACGCACGCGGCTCGCGCCTACGCCGACGAACATTTCAACAAAGTCAGAACCGGAGATTGAGAAGAAAGGGACGCCAGCCTCACCGGCAATTGCGCGGGCGAGTAGAGTCTTACCGGTACCCGGCGAGCCAACCAGCAACGCACCCTTGGGGATTTTTCCGCCAAGTCGCGAGAATTTGTGCGGGTCTTTCAAAAACTCCACGATTTCCTGGAGTTCTTCGCGCGCTTCGTCGATTCCGGCAACATCTTCGAAGGTTACACGGCCATGCTTTTCAGTGAGCAGCTTTGCCTTCGACTTACCGAAGCCCATTGCACCGCCCGCGCCTCCACCTTTTTGCATCTGGCGAAGTACGAAGAATGCTATTCCAAGGATTAGAAGGAAGGGCAGCGCCTGATAAATCAGGATCAGCAAAAGGCTGGGCTGTTCTTCCGCCTTGCCTTGGACATCAACGCCCTTTTCATCGAGTAGAGGATAAAGACTGTTGTCGCTTGGCACAGGAACAGTGACAAAAGTTTCGTCATTCTGAAGCTTGCCCGTGATACGTTCAGGCGCAATCGCAACCGATTTTACCTCCCCAGCCTCGACCTTGTCGCGGAATGAGGAGTAACTGATGCCCTTGGCGGTTTCAGATGTGCCGCTGAAGATCGACGCTACCAGCAAAAGGGCGACGATAATCGCCGACCAGATGGCCATATTGCGCAGCAGCGGGTTACCTTTGGGTTCCTGTTCGTCGTTCATCAATTACGCCTTGATTTGCTCCCCCGGCGCGACTTGCGGCGGGATATGACCAGCAATGTAAGCGTGAATGCGTGAATGACAATATAACGAATAGCAAATTTCGGCTAATTTAGCGGGCCAAACGACGTGGCGGCGCGATCGAAAACTTCCAAGCTTCGCCACCTTGGCAAAGGATGTTGCCGATCATAGCGGTTTTACCTGTTTCCAGGTCGGCGAGCAGACGGTTAATCGCATCGCCCCGTGGCTTCAGATCGGCTTCGAGCCGGGACAGGCAGGCCAACAACAAACGGCGCTTAAGGTCGCGCGGAAGATTTGCGACATCACATTGAAGTTGCTCATTTTCTTCGGTTATACGCTGCTCGGCCAGACCATTTACTACCCACGCCAAAGCCTCTGCTGCGTCGGACAATGCGTGCGCCGTCCGATTTGCCCGAGCGATATCAAAAGGGTTGGGCGATTGCGCCAACCACTGGCGCATAAAGACACGGTCAAAGTCAGGGTTTTCATTGCTGGGATCGCGCACGGGATCGACCCCGGCATCGATGCAAATTTCCTCTAACTCTGATTTGGAAAACCCGAGTAGCGGACGGATGACACGGCCATATCGCGGACGAATCGCCGCCAGACCATCCAGTCCGCTGCCCCTCGCAAGACGCATCAGCATTGTTTCCAGCTGGTCATCGCCATGATGTGCGGTGGCAATAAATGCGCATTCATGCTTGTCCGCTGCTTCCGCTAATAGCGCGTATCGTACAGCACGCGCGGCTGACTGGATGTTACCATTAATCGGTTTGGGCGCGGTCAAAGTTGTATGCCGGACGCCGACTTTCTGGCAAAAGTCGCTCACGAATGCCGCCTCATCTGCCGCCTCAGGCCGAAGTTTATGGTCAACAGTTGCTACAACGATCCGGTCGGTGGCTAATTGCTGAGCGAGCAGCAACATCGCCAGACTGTCGGGGCCGCCTGATACCGCCAGCATGATACGGTCCTTATCGCGAACCCGCAAATCGCCCAAGGCAAGGCTGAACCGTTCGAGGAAAGCCGCTGATAAAGTTATTTGCACTTCGCCCGGGTTTTGCCCGAAGCCACGCGTTCGGCCAACCGTCCGGACGCTGCATCGGGATAGGATTTGGCAAGCTCTCCGAATGCTTCGCATGCCTCTGCTGTCTTGCCGAGATCGGTCAGGGCAGAGCCTAGAAAAAACAAGCTGTCCGCGGCACGTTCGCCGCGTGGATCGGTCTTGTAATTGTCGTAAAACACTTTGACCGCAGTGGCTGGTTTCTTATCGTCAAGCCATGCGCGGCCCAGCAAGTTGCGGGCGAAGCTTGCGCGTTTGTGCTTCGGATTTTTGGTTATGGTCTCTTCGAGAGTCACCTGCGCCTCGGGGTAGAATTTTGCCTCCCACAGCCGATAACCGTAATTATAGCCATCCTCAAACGCATCGCCCGTCGTTGGTCTCTCGATTGCGGCGACTGCAGCTGTGCGCGCCGCGGTAGGCTTTGCGGGCGCAGCCGGCTTTAATGTAGCAGTTGGTGTTGCAGGTTTTGGCTTGGGAGCAGCTGTTGCAGCCGACGTCGCCGGGATTGTGACGGCTGTTTCGACCGGCGCGGCTT
The DNA here is from genome assembly GCA_031370535.1 of Sphingomonadales bacterium. Lineage (GTDB taxonomy): Bacteria > Pseudomonadota > Alphaproteobacteria > Sphingomonadales > Sphingomonadaceae > Sphingorhabdus_B. The sequence continues at coordinate 23,743 of JANMQN010000074.1, forward strand.
GAGCTTTGAGTTGCATCTCCAGCGCCTTTAGCCGGCCTTCCATGCCGCGCATGGCGTTACCGTGCTGCTCGACCTGACCGGTGAGTACCGCGAGTTGTGATTCGAGCGCGTCCACGCGGATGAGCAGATCGGCGGTTGCTGTGGATGATGAACCTGACGCTTTCGGTGTGGTCGGAGACTGGATATCTGGTTCGATAAACTTTCCCGCACCATTGGGGAAAACCTGCCGCTGGACGGCGCGCATTTCCTTTTCAAGCTTGCCGACGCGGCCATCGATATTGGCATCTTGTGCGATCGCGGGGGTGCTTAGCGCAAAAGCCACGCCGCCCATCAAAGCGAGCCGAAATGTCACTGGATTTCTCCCCCGTTTACCCATCAATAGTCGATCTTATAGCTTGCCCGACTCGCGCAATAAAGGCCAATCACATCATCTGATGTAAAGTTTCATCCGATAGGCTCAGTTGTCGCTTTGCGTTTTGCCGGGCTGCAATGGCGCCACTGCAGCATTCGCGGGTAAACGTGCAAGTAACGCTGCGGAGCTGACTTCAACGTCGGCGATTGTTTTGTCGATTTCGCCAAGCGGGGCAACTGCCTTACCACCAACAGTTACGCTGAGGGCTTGCGGCCTTCCAGTGACGATCATCGGTTTTTTGGCATCCTGCGGAACGGTAAAGCTGTCGCCCGCTTTCATTTCATTTTCATAGAGTCTTTTGTTTTCCGCATCATATATTTTGACCCAGACATTGTCGGTCGCGGTCAGGACCACTGCCCCGCCGGTGGGCGCCAAGCTTTCCGAACCCGCATTTGCAGCCAATGCTTCCGTTTTCTGCACGGTTGCGGCAGGCGTTTCGATAATGCCTTCATCACCTAGCGCCATACTGCGCCAGGTAAAATATCCTGCCACTACAAGTATGCCAATGGCAGCGGCTGTCCATGCCAGCGTTCGTGACGGAACGCGCGCAGGGTCGGCAGGTTCGTAATTCTGCGCTGGCGCCGAATAGCCTGCATGGCCACCTTGCGCCATTTCGACGCGCAGATCACTGCTGACTTTCGCCGCATCCATTTCAAGCGCGCGCGCATAGGATCGGGCAAAGCCCAGCGTGTATGTCGAACCCGGCAATGCCGCAAATTCCGATTTTTCTATCGATTCCAGATGCCGCATCGGGACACGGGTTTTTGCTGCGAGATCGGAGAGACTGAGGTTCAAACGCTCACGCTCCGCCTTCAGCTGCTCGCCTACCGTATGAAACCGGAACTCGTCTTCGCTTGGGGAATTTTCACCCACTGAAATCTCCACGACCGGTTGACCCTCCACCTCTTCGGGCGGTTGCCGGACAATGGCACCCTGCATCCGAAAGTCAATTGATAAAGGTCCGGATATCAGCCGGTTTCGATACCCTGAGCCGACGCCCAGACGGACAGCGTTTCGCGAAGGTTTATGCCGGGGTGCATCAGCAACTCGTCAAGTTTGGCGCTGATAATAGTGTGGTCAGTTGAACGGATCATGGCTTTGATAGGCCCGATTGCGGCAGGCGTAATCGACAGCCGTTTGATACCAAGGCCGATCAGCGCGAGAGCTTCCAAACTTCGTCCGCCCATTTCGCCACAAACTGCGAGATCTACATCATGTCCTTCAGTTGCTTTGACCACCCGCTTTAAAAAGCGTAAAATAGCTGGGCTAAGCCAGTCATATCGCTCTGCCAGACGCGGGTCGGCGCGGTCAGCGGCAAACAGGAATTGCGTCAAGTCGTTAGTGCCAATCGACAGGAACTGGATTTTGGGAAGCAAAATGTCCAGCGTTTCGGCAAGCGCTGGAACCTCGAGCATCGCACCATAACGAATTTTGCTCGGCAGCTGCTTTTTTTGCTTGCCAAGAAACGCCATCTGGCCTTCAAAAATAGCTTTGGCAGCATCGAATTCCCAAGGTTCAGACACCATGGGGAACATCACGTTCAGCGTACGACCCGCCGATGCTTCGATCAGCGCGCGCGCCTGCGCTTTCATAAGCCCAGCGTGATCTAGCGACAACCGAAGCGCGCGCCACCCGAGCGCTGGATTTTCTTCTTCGCTCGTCTCGTCTTTCAGATAAGGGAGTGCCTTGTCGCCGCCGATATCGAGCGTGCGAAAAATTACCGGTTTGTCGCCCGCCGCATCAAGCACGTCACGATAGAAACGCTGCTGCCTTTCGCGCTGCGGCAACGTCGCCGATATCAGGAATTGGAATTCGGTCCGGAACAGGCCAACGCCTTCCGCGCCTGTAGTGGCCAACGCCGACATGTCGTCGCGCAAGCCAGCATTGATCATCAGAGTAATCGGCACACCGTCCTTGGTAACCGAGGCATCATCGCGCATCGCGGCGTAACGCGCCTTCTTCTTCTGCCGGTCCACAAGGTCATGTTGGAACGCCTCTTCGGTGCTTGGTGCTGGCCGGACAATGACGCTTTTGTCGTCGGCATTGAGTAGCAGCATGTCGCCGTCCCGCACCTTGTGGCGGATTCCCCGAACGCGGCCTAGCACCGGAATACCCATTGCCCGCGCCACGATCACGACGTGTGCAGTCAACGATCCTTCTTCTAGAATTACGCCGCGCAATCGCCGCTTGTCATATTCGAGCAGTTCGGCAGGGCCGAGATTGCGCGCGATTAAAATAGAGTCTTTCTTCAGGCCCAACTGTGCCGCCGTACTCATCTGTCCGGATACGATCCGGAGCAGGCGGTTTGAAAGATCTTCCAGATCGTGCATCCGGTCGGCGAGCAGCGGGTCGTCAATCTGTCGCATCCGCATTCGCGTGCGTTGCTGCACACGCTCGATAGCCGCTTCAGCGGTCAAGCCGCTATCGATGGCTTCGTTGATTCGGCGGCTCCAACCTTCGTCATAAGCAAACATCTTGTAGGTCGCGATAACCTCTTCATGTTCCCCGCCGGTACCGAAATCGATCTGGCTCGCCATCCGATCGATCTGCTCGCGCATTTTGTCGAAAGCGGAATAGACACGCTGGCGCTCGGCTTCTGTATCTTCGGCAACGGTGTGTTCGATGCGGACCGTTGGTTGGTGGAAAATGGCAACCCCGGCCGCTGCACCCTTGACCAGAGGTAAACCAGTCAGACTTATTGTGCCGGTGGCATTATCGCTTCCGGCATTCGGTTCGTCGATCAGGTCGGCATTCGCAATCAACTCGGAAAGCACCATTGCAACGGTCTGCAGCGCCTCGATCTCGATCTCTTCATATTTGCGCGGCTCGACATGTTGCACTGCAAGCACGCCTACGGCGCGTTCGGAACGGACAATGGGTACGCCTGCAAAACTGTGAAAACGCTCTTCGCCGGTTTCGGGGACATAGCGAAAATTAGGATGCGCGGCCGCTTCGTCGAGGTTCAGGGTCTCGACATTCTCAGCGATGGTGCCGACCAGCCCTTCGCCAAGCCCCAGACGCGTGACGTGGACGGCTGCTTCATTCAGCCCGCGCGTTGCAAACAGTTCGAGCGCGCCGTCGCGCAAAAGATATATGGAGCATACCTCACTCGACAGCGCTTCGCCGATGATATTGACTACATGGTTTAGCTTGCCTTGGGCATGGTTTTTGGATGCCATGACCTCGTGCAGGCCGGTCAATATGTTACGGGCAGATCGGGTCGCGCTTTCCATCACCCGCACCTAGCAGATGCGTTTTGGGCAAGCGATACCCCGCTCAAAATTTATTTGAAATCAGGCAGGAAGCGATTCCTGCTTAAGAATGTCTTTGAGCTGCAGTTTCTGTTTTTTAAGGCTGTGGATTAGACTGGTATCGGGGAGGGGTCTATTTTCTTCGCGCTCGAGTTTGTCTTCCAATTCGGCATGTTTCATGCGGAGCGCTGACATATGACTGTTGTTCACCTCATTCTCCTTAGTGTGAGACTCGACGACCTAACGAATTTGAGTAAATCACGAATTGTGCTGGCTGTCTTCCCCCTAATTTTCAGGTCATCGGGGCCATCGAACATAACCCAGACACGCACCCCTATTTTGGCGATGACTTGTTAACCGCAATAGGGTTAGAGGGGATCATGAACGATGAAGGTTACCAGCAACTGCTTGAACAATTAAAGGTCGAGCATCGTGACCTTGATGACGCAATCCATGCACTCGCGGCAAAACCGGTCGTCGATCAACTGCAAATTGCGCGGCTCAAGAAAAAGAAGCTTGGGCTAAAGGACCGCATCATGCGTCTCGAAGACCAGCTGGTCCCTGACATCATCGCCTGAGCCTGAGCCTGGGCTTTAACCATTTTACGCTTTTGTGTCAGGCGTTTCATCCCGGCACAGTCGGCCCTATCGATAGAGAAAAAGCAGTTTTGCGCTAACAATCATGTCGTGTGCATGGCATATGATTGCCGATGAATAAAGCGCACCTTGAACTCACGCCGAAACTGTTGGACTCGCTTTATACCGAAGCGATGCTGTTAGCGGACGAGGCGCGGTCCTATTTCGATCGTGGCCAGTTGCCGGGCAATGTGTCGGCAGAAATTTCGGTCGCATTTTCATGCGAATCGTTAAAGGTCACGACAAGGCTGATGCACAGCATTGCCTGGTTGCTTAACCAAAAGGCATTGCGCGCGGGCGAAATCTCACAGCACGATGCCTACAGCGACGCCCGCGATCTTGGCTATTCACCAGCAAGCGACGGATTTCAGGTAGGCCGTTTTCCCGACGAAGCGCAAACACTGATTGCTGCAAGCGAGGATCTGTATTTCCGGTTGCAGCGCTTAAGTAGCAAAATGCGGGCAATGTCGGCCCCGGTGACAGAGCCGCATGCCATGATGGAACGCCTGCGCGCGTCCTTTTAGGCGTCGAACTGCAGGCTGGCCAGGCGGCCATATAAACCGCCCGCAGCGCTCAGGTCCGTATGATTGCCTTCTTCTACGATCTTGCCTTGATCCATTACGATGATGCGGTCTGCCGAGCGGACCGTCGCCAGCCGGTGAGCGATGACAATCGTCGTACGGTCCTGCATCAGATGGTCGAGAGCATCCTGAACGAGCTTTTCGCTTTCGGCGTCGAGCGCACTGGTTGCCTCGTCGAGCAGCAGGATGGGTGCTTCGCGAAGTACTGCGCGAGCAATGGCTATGCGTTGGCGCTGGCCCCCCGATAAGCGCGCGCCCCCTTCACCTAGATAGGTGTCCAGACCCTGGGGCAATTCGCGCAGGAAATTCGCGGCATTGGCCTGTTCTGCCGCACGCCAGATCGCATCGTCATCGGCAAGCCAGTTGCCATAGCGCAGATTATCACGCGCAGATGAGGCAAACAGCACGGTTTCCTGCGGTACATAGGCCATACGCAGACGGATTTCGGCAGGATCGGCGCTGGTCAGCGCGACACCGTCGATACGGATCGCGCCGGTTTCGGGATCATAGAAACGCTGCGCCAACTGGAACAATGTCGATTTACCTGCACCCGACGGCCCGACAACAGCCACCGTTTCACCGGGGCTTACCTTAAGGCTGAAATTTTCCAGTGCCGACACTTCAGGCCGGGTCGGATAGCGAAATCCGACATTCTGGAACTCAAGCTGGCCACGGGGCGGAACAGGCAGAGCTACCGGTTTTGCTGGCGGGGCAATATCGGGCTGCGCTGCGAGCAGTTCGGCCAGACGCCCCGAAGCGCCTGCGCCGCGGACAAGATCGCCATAGACTTCAGTAAGCGCGCCAAAGGCACCCGCCACTAATCCGCCCGTCAGAACGAACGCCGCAATCGTGCCGCCGGTCAAGCGGCCCTCGATGACGTCGATCGCGCCCTTCCACATCAGAAGCGTTATCGCACTAAAGATAAGCGCCATCACGATTGCGGTCATGAACGCCCGCAGGCGGATGCGCTTCTTGGCGGTGTTAAAAGTCGATTCGACACTGCCGCTGAAGCGTTCGCCCTCGCGCCCTTCCTGCCCGAAAGCCTGAACGATACGCATTGCGCCAAGCGTTTCGGATATCATTGCCCCCACGTCCGCGATCCGGTCTTGGCTGGCGCGCGAAGCCGACTGAAGCTTGCGTCCGATCAGCACGATTGGAACAACGATGACCGGTATGGCTACCAGCAACCCAATCGCCAGTTGCGGTGCAAGCGTGAACAGATATACGGTGCCGCCGATGCCCATTACGATATTGCGCAAAGCCACCGAAACCGTAGTGCCAACGACCTGTTCGATAACGGCGGTGTCGCTCGTCATTCGGCTGGCTATTTCTGCTGGCCTGTTATGCTCGAAAAAGGCTGGGCTCTGGCGAAGCAGATTGCGGCTAACCGAAAGCCTGATGTCGGCAACGGTCCGTTCCCCAAGCCACGACACAAAATAGAACCGGAACGCCGTTGCCACCGCCATCACAGCAACGATCATCAGCAGATATTCAAACCAACGTGCGATATCGTCCGGATTGCCACCGGCCGCAAAACCCCGATCGATAACCAGCCGGAATCCGGCGGGGATCGCCAATGTCGCAAGCGCTGCGACAGTTAACGCGAGCAATGCAAATAATATCTGACGGGGATAGGCCGACGTATGCTGCCAGACCATGCGCAAATTGCCAAGCTTCTTACTGCTTTCCGGCGGAAGCGACACCGTTTTGCCATTTTCGATGGGTGCGGAGTTCGCGCTTTGCAAATCTGCTGATAATTCATTCATGCCGCTCGCCTAGCAGTGCATGGCGATGCTCACAATTGAAGACAGGAAAACGTTTTAACTTTTTTATGGTGCAATGCACAATAGCGGCTTATGTGTTGTCGCTAACAAGTCTCCGGCGTCGGCTGGATGAGATGAATTTAGGGACGCAGATATGCTTTACACTGGTTACGATATTCAACGCAGTATGCTCGCAGGCGCGGGCTGGATCGCGCAGAAACAAGCTGATTGGCTGAACAGCTTCACTAACGGTCCGTTCAATTATGGTGGCCTTGCGCCTGTGGCTGCGTCCGCGCTTGATGTGTTTGCACATTCCGTCCTGCCGCGTGGTAAGCCTTCCTTTGGGCTGGATTTTGTCGATATCGACGGCAAGCATTTGCCCGTCGAAGAGGTCAATGAGGCACGCAAACCATTCGGTCAGCTTAAACATTTCACCTATGAAGGCAGCACCGACAAGCCAAAGCTACTCATCTGCGCGCCGATGTCGGGGCATTTTGCCACACTGTTGCGCGGCACTGTCGAACGCATGCTGCCGACGCACGACGTATATATCACGGATTGGAAAGACGCACGCGACGTGCCGCTAACAGGCGGCGGTTTCGATCTGGAAAGCTATATCGACTATCTCATCGAATGGTTGGAATTCATCGGTCCCGATGCAGGCGGTCGCGGCGCCCATATGCTTGCCGTGTGTCAGCCATCGGTTCCGGCTTTCGCCGCTGCAGCGATTATGAGTGCGAACGAGCATCCACTACGTCCGCGCACGCTGACGATGATGGGTGGGCCCATCGATACGCGCGAAGCGCCAACCGCGGTAAATAATCACGCCACCCGCCGTCCGCATGACTGGTTCGTCCAGAACGTGATTGCGACCGTGCCGCCTTATTACAAAGGCTCCGGTCGCCGCGTTTATCCGGGCTTTCTTCAGCTTTCGGGTTTCATGTCTATGAATCTTGGCAATCACATGATCAGCCATTGGTCGATGTTCTCCGATCTGGTTGAGGGTGATGGCGAAGGCGCAGATCGTCACAAGGAATTTTATGACGAATATCGCGCTGTCTGTGACATGACTGCAGAATTTTACCTGCAGACCGTCGATACGGTGTTTCAACGTCACCTGCTGCCGAAGGGCGAGTTCAACTATCGCGGTAGATTGGTCGATCCCGGCGCTATTAAGGACATCGCCATCCTGGCGATCGAGGGCGAACGCGACGATATCAGCGGTCTGGGCCAGACCAAGGCGGCGCTAAAGGTCGCAACGGGTTTGCCTGACAAGTTCAAGAAATACCATATGGCGCCCGAAGTCGGTCATTACGGGATTTTCAACGGCAGCAAATGGCGCGAAAAAATTGCGCCGGTCGTTGAAAACTGGATTGTCACGCACAACAGCTAAGCCAAAATCGGCCCTAGTCCTTGTAATTGCATCGATAGTTGGCCAGACTGCCTGCCAGAGCAATTGGTAGGTGGGACCATGGCGTTACGCATAACCGCAGCCGTCGAGCGCTGGCCCGTCGCCGGGCAATTCATCATTGCTCGGGGCACGAAGACTTTCGTCGATGTGCTGTTGGTGGCGGTTAGCGATGGCGGGCATATCGGTTTTGGCGAAGGCACCGCAATCTATTATCAAGGGGAAACCGCTGAAAGATGCCTCGGGCAGGTGGAACGGATCATCGATCAATTGGAACCACAGTCCGTTGCCGATGCGCGCGCCTTGGCGCAAACGCTTTTGCAACCAGGCGCGGCGCGGAATGCCATCGATTGTGCGCTTTGGGATTTGGAAGCCAAAGCATCCGGCAAACCGTTGTGGGAACTGGTCGGATTGAAGTCCGCACCTCAGCCTTTGCAAACTGCGTTTACCATCTCACTTGGTGACGCTTCGGCTATGAAAGCAGATGCGGTCAGGGCGGCAGCGAAGGGATATGGACTGCTGAAATTAAAACTAACGGGCGAGGAGGACCGTAATCGCGTTGCTGCCGTTAGGTTGGGCGCGCCGGATGCCCGTTTGATTGTCGATGCCAACGAAAGTTGGGGCAATTTGAACATCGCTGCTGAGGCTTCCGCGTTGGCCGACATTGGCGTTGAAATGATTGAGCAACCTGTTGCGGCCGGACGGGACGCGTTGCTGACCGGACTGAAGTCAAGATTACCCATTCTCGCCGACGAAAGCTGCCATGTAGCCGCCGATGTTGCCCGACTTGCGCCTTATTATGATGGCGTCAATATCAAGTTGGATAAGGCAGGAGGCCTCACAGAAGCGTTGAAAATTGCCGATGCGGCAAAGGCTGCGGGTATGAAAATCATGGTCGGTTGCATGCTGTCCACCAGCCTCGGTATCGCGCCTGCGTTGCTGATTGCGCAGTATGCCGATTGGGTGGATCTCGACGGTCCAGCATTGCTTGCCGAGGACCGCCCCGAAGGCTTCAAGTTTGAAGGCGGGATAATTATCCCGCCTTCAAATCTTTTATAGCGTCACCTCGGCGACTTTGTCCTTATAGTCTTCTTTCGGATCAATCCCGAGAAGCATCTTTATACCTGCCACCATGCTGGATGCATCAATCCAGATTTCGGCGCTTTCAGGGTCCAATCGGATCAGCGCCAGTTTCGGGTCCTCTTTACCGCCCTGGTACCAAGCAGCGACAAAGCGGTTCCATAAACGATCGATCACCGCACGGTCATGCGACTGCGACAGATTGCCGTGGACCGTCGCCCACACATCATGTCCCTTTGATGTAAAGTGCGCCATCGCCCGCGCGCCGGATCCTATGTCCTGATAAAGCTGACTTTCGGTTGAGGTAAAAAACCAGATCGAACCGCTATAGAGGTTACCGTGTAGACCTTCATCATCAAGCTGCGCAGTCATCGGGCGCGCATGGCCATCCTCGCCATCGGCCAGGCCCAAAAACATCGTCCGGTCGGACTTCAGGGCTTTCCAGAATTTTTCTTTGATTTCGGTTTCGTTTGTCATTTTTGTCTCCTTTGGGGTGCAAAGGAAACAAACTAGACGCGATGGTGTTCCGAATGACTTGGGCTGAACCCTTAACGCCCAACCTTAAAATGCATCCAAAACTTCTATGTCCGGCGCAGCCGCAAGGCAAGGTGCCAGTTTCGGCCCGGCCGCTAAGAAGTAATCCGTTTTGCCATGCGCATCCAACGCCGCTTGGTCAACATAGCGTTCAAGTACCTTGTAAACCTGCGGGTTTGCTTTCGACCGGGTCAGCGAATAAAACTCGTTGCCCGGTTCGTTGGCGTTCACCGCCGCCGACAATTCTGCGAACACCGTTTCAAATTCGGCATTCTTGCCTTCCGCGACAGTCAATGTCGCGATTACGCCAATAGCAGCCATGACTTTTTCCTCTTGGGATGATTAGAAAATCTCGAACAATCCAGCCGCGCCCATGCCGCCGCCGACGCACATCGTTACTACGCCATATTTTGCACCGCGTCGCTTGCCTTCGATTAGTGCATGGCCGGTGCAGCGTGCGCCAGTCATGCCGTACGGGTGGCCGATCGAGATAGAGCCGCCATTGACGTTGAGCAGCTCGTTCGGGATGCCCAACTTGTCGCGGCAGTAGAGTACCTGCACTGCGAACGCTTCGTTCAATTCCCAGATACCGATATCGTCCATTTTCAGGCCAAAGCGCTGGAGCAATTTGGGGATAGCGAAGACGGGACCAATACCCATTTCGTCGGGCTCGGTGCCCGCTACCGCCATACCGACGTAACGGCCAAGCGGGTTCAGCCCCTTTTTCTCGGCAACTTTGGCTTCCATCAGCACGCTTGCCGACGAACCGTCAGACAACTGGCTGGCATTGCCTGCGGTGATTGTCATGTCCGGACCGAGGACGGGCTGCAAAGCCTGCAGACCAGCCAATTGCGTGTCGGCTCGGTTGCCTTCATCCTTGACGATGGTCACTTCCTTTTGCGTGACTTCACCGGTTTCCTTATTTGTAACGTTCATCGTTGTGGTGACGGGAACGATCTCAGCATCAAAATGGCCGGCGGCTTGAGCTGCAGCGGTGCGTTGTTGCGATTGCAGGGCATATTCGTCCATCGCATCGCGTCCAATGCCATAACGCTTTGCCACCACTTCGGCTGTTTGCAGCATCGGCATATAGACATTCTGGTGCATCGCGATCAAGTCGCGATCAGGCGCAACGCGCATTTCCTTGGTCTGCACCAAAGAGATCGATTCTTGACCACCGGCGGCCATGATGTCGACATTGTCTACAATGATCTGCTTGGCCGCAGTGGCAATCGACATTAGGCCTGACGAGCACTGACGGTCCATCGTCATGCCCGAAGTAGTGATAGGCAAGCCTGCGCGCAAAACAACCTGACGTGCCAGATTTCCTGCCTGGGTGCCTTGCTGGAGCGCTGAGCCCCAAAGCACATCGTCGACTTCTCCGCCTTCGATGCCAGCGCGTTCGACCGCGGCCTTCAGTGAATAGCTGCCCAAAGTAGGACCGGATGTAGCGTTAAACCCGCCTCGATAGGCTTTGCCGATGGCGGTGCGGGCGGTGGAAACTATGACTGCGTCACGCATGGGAGAATTCCTTAAATTCAGAGTTATACAAAAAACTGACTAATCCATTCGGCCTGCAAGGCGGGTTTGTCTTCGCCTTCGATCTCGACCGTAAATTCTAATGTTTGCTGCCACTGGCCGGGGCGCTTCTCAGCAAGCTCAAGCAGCTTGAAATGGCCGCGCACGCGCTTGCCCGAACGCACAGGCGCGAGGAAACGGGTTTTGTTGCCGCCGTAATTAACCCCCATTTTCACGCCTTCGATGCGCGGACTATCCGACTTGGCGCTCATCACCGGGAACAGGGATAGGGTGAGAAAACCGTGCGCGATCGTTCCGCCGAATGGTGTCATTTTCGCCATCTCTTCGTTGACATGGATGAACTGATGGTCGCCGGTGGCGTCTGCGAATTTGTTGATCATTTCCTGATCGACCAATATCCATTCAGAGGTGCCGATTTTTTCGCCCACTTTGGTCGCGAGTTCGGCTGGGGTGATGGTGGTCATAAGCTATCCTCCTGCGTTTTATTTTGTTGCATCGTGGCCCGATTGGCAGTGCATTACAAGCCTTGGCGGTTTGCCGTTACGGCATGCTGGACTGGTACCAATACCTCTGTGGCGAATCAGTTTTTGGTGCGGGGTTTTGGCGGCGAAGCAGGCGGCGCGTACGGCATCACCAGCGTACCATCAGGTGCTGAGGTGAAGGTGGTCTGCGTTGGATAAGCAAACTCGATACCGTCTTTGGCGAAACGCTCTACAATAGCGATGCCGATTGCATGGCGTGCCTTGAACATCTCTTCGACATCATCACTGTTTACGTCGAATACTAACTGGAAATCGAGTGAGCTTGGACCGAAAGTGGTAAACCCTGCTCGGATAAACTGGGAGCCGTTAGTCTCGACTATTTCCTGCAATATTTCGGGTACCTTGGCCGCGGTTGCTGGCGGTGTTTGGTAGACCAGGGCAAGGGGAAAGTTCACCCGACGATAGACCGTCAGCGTGTTGTTGGTGATTTCCTTGTCCAACAATTTGCTGTTGGCGATAATCTTCTCTTCACCGGTCAAAGCGCGCAGGCGGGTGCTCTTCATGCCGATCCGTTCCACCCGCGCTGTTGTCGTGTCGTATGTCACGGTATCGCCACGTCGAAACGGCTTGTCGAAGATGATCGACATCGCGGCGAACAGATCAGAGAATATCCCTTGTGCCGCAAGGCCGATGGCGATGCCGCCGACGCCCAGCCCGGCAATCAGGCCGGTGACATTAACCCCCAGATTGTCGAGAATAACAATCGCCGCAACTGCGAACAGCGCAAAGCTCACCAGCAGCCGAATAAGCACCATCGCGCTTTGCAGCGTATCATGTTCTTGCACGCCATTACCTGCACGCCGTTCGATCAAACCCAGAATGATTTCACGGAGCCACACAGCAACCTGAATGACGATCGCAATGGTAAAAAGCACGTCTATCGAGCGCGCCAGCGCGGCGGGCGCATTGGCGATCCGGTTGACCAGTTCGACCGCCACCATGATGCGAAAGAATTTGCTCGTCCGCGCCAACGTGCGCGCCACTATCGATTTGAGTTCTGCTCGATGTTCGCTATCGCGCGCCACTTTGGCGGCAATGCGTTTCAGCCAACTGAGCGCCAGAAAAACCAGCAGAGCTGCGGCAACGGCGATGCCCAATTCCACTGCGTTGCCTCGAACCCATTCGACGGTTGCGTCCCAATACGCCTGAATATGCGGTGCTATGTCTTCGGGTTGGATGCGGGGGGATTTGGTGGTGAGCTTTGCGGTCATGCGATTGTTCTAGTGGCGATGCTTTGCGCATACAACCCGGCAGGGGTGCCACGGTTCCGGCAATCATCCTAGAAATCAGGTGGGCAGCTCTGCCTGCCGCATCCGCTGAGTTTTGATCGGGCGCCACGCTGCCTCCTGACGGCGTCGTGTGAGATATGTATCGAATCCGATTTGTAGTGCAGTGAGCATGAAAAAATAGGCTTGGAAGGCGATGCCGACGAAAAGCGAGCCGACAAGATAGATAATCTGACTATTCTGTAAGGCAGTCGCCAGCGGTGCGACCCATGCCTCGTCGGCCCGATTTCGCTTGCGGTACATACGCTGTATGGTCTCCATCCGCCATACCCCCCCGAACTGAATGATCAGCCAAATGATGAGGCCGGGAAAGCCTTGCTCGCCCAGCATCTCGAAATAGCTGGAATGGAATGCGCGACCCTGATCGACAATCTCGCGGACTGCAGGGGCGTCTGCTTCCAGGGGCTGATTGGGATCGTCCTTTTGCGCCATGTCATAGCGGATGCGGTTCTGGCGGTAGATTTCAAAGCCGCCCCCCATCGGATGCACTTTTACATATTCCCAAGTCCACGCCCACACGGCGAGGCGAGTGGAGGCGGATTCGTCGGCCTTGTAGTTTTTGATGGTATCGGTGCGCTCAGTAAAGCTTGATGGCAGGAAAGGTATAGCGGCCAGGCCGATGAGTGCTACGCCACCGAGATACAGCATGCGATAGCGCACATATCGCAGCAGCAATATGCCGAGCACCGCGATGCAGACAACGCCCGTACGCGCTTGTGTTCCTACCGGGATGAGAAGGCAGGCAAAGATCAATGCGGCTGCATAAAGCCTCACTTTCCAGTCGGGTTTGAACACCGTGCCATGCTTGGCTAGCCACAGGATGAGTGGGATGATGGTGATTGCGACGCAGGAGACGATGCTGCCTTCGAACAGCCCACTATTGTCGTCAATCAGGATGACCAGAGAGCCATAGCCGCCGCCGCCAGCTGCCGTTTTGATGCCGCCGGTCACAATCAACGCCGACGCACAGAGCACCATCGTCAGCACCAGCGCTTCCAGACGCAATTTTGTTCGCAGCGTCAGCGGAAGGAATGCGGCAAATACCAGCGCCTTCCAGACCCATCCCCATTTTTCAAACGCCGCGACCTGCTCGACCGCAACCGTCGTGGTATAACCGCAATAACCCAGCAGCACGAGCAATAGCACCCAGCGCGGCGAAACCCGGACATCCTTCTTGTCGTCACCGACCATGAAACCCAGAAATGCTAGTACAAAAAGGATCAGCGAAAGGGGGATCGAATTCAGCAGGAAATAGCTGAGCCGCTGCGGCGATACGATATCGACATACGCATAGACCAACGTGAATAGAAATGGCCGCTTGAACGCCATCAGCATAATGAGCGCGATATAGCCGACGAAAATCAGGTCACGCATCGGCTGTTGCTTTTTTGCCCGTTTGCGGGCGTTGCCGGCGGCCAAAGCCTTCGGGTTCGGTATCGGGAACTGGTGGCTCCTCGACGTCGAGGTCAGGCCTGTTCATGAGGTGCCACAGCGCAAACGCCAAAAGGGCGTGGCTCAATAATATCGAGAAATTGTCGATCACCTGATTGGCCCAAACCTCTTGCTTCCCAGTTTCTATAGGAGCGCCGGGTTGACGTCACGTTAATCCTTTTATGGCAGTGATTTGGCCCATGTCGCGTATCCTGCATGTCCTCGATCACAGCCTTCCGCTGCACAGCGGTTATACCTTTCGTACGCGCGCGATATTGAAAGCGCAGAAGGCGGCTGGATGGAACGTTGCTGGCATTACGGGTGTTCGCCAGTATCAACATGGACAAACCGTGGGCAACATCAGCGAGTGTGTCGAAGGCCTGATTTTTCATCGCACAATGACTGAGGCATCGGGTCCCAGCCCTTTGCGTGAATGGCGTGCGGTTTCTGCGCTGGCCGACGCGATTGTGGCTCTCCATGCCAAGTGGCCATTCGATTTGCTCCACGCCCATTCGCCCGCGCTCAACGGCTTGGCGGCGCACCGCGCAGCCCAGCTGTTGGGTGTGCCGCTGGTTTACGAAATACGTGCCTTCTGGGAGGATGCGGCGGTCGGTAATGGAACAGGCACCGAAGGTTCAGCCAAATACCGCCTGACCCGTGCGCTGGAAAATCATGTGGTACGGCATGCCGATGCAGTCGCAGTGATCTGCGAGGGGCTAAAGGGCGACCTGGTTGGGCGAGGTGTTCCCGCAACCAAGATTGTCGTTTCGCCCAATGGCGTTGACCTCGAACTGTTCGGGTCGCCCCCACCCCGAGATGCCGGGCTGGCAGATCAGCTGGGCGTGAACGGCCGGGACGTCATTGGCTATATCGGCAGTTTCTATGACTATGAAGGCCTCGGCGACCTGATTGCCGCAATGCCGCTGATGCGAAATGACGCACATTTGCTGATGGTCGGTGGCGGCCCGATGGAACAGGTGTTGCGGGCACAATCCGAGGCCTCCTCCGCTGCAGGCCGTATCCATTTCGTCGGACGCGTGCCGCATGACGAGGTAGAGCGTTACTACAGCCTCGTCGATATACTGGCCTACCCGCGCAAGCGGATGCGGCTGACAGATCTCGTCACGCCGTTGAAGCCGCTTGAGGCGATGGCGCAGGGCCGTCTGGTCGCGGCTTCCGACGTTGGTGGGCACAAGGAACTGATCCGCAATGGCGACACAGGCACATTGTTTACTGCGGATGACCCGGCAGACATCGCCAGATCGCTTGATGGACTGCTTGCCAACCGCTCTGATTGGGATGCGATGCGAACCAGCGCGCGGCAATTTGTCGAGCAAGAACGCAGCTGGCATAAGAACATATATCGTTACGAACCTGTTTACCATTTGCTGTTAAGGCAAGCAAGATTGTCCGAAGCTGCCTGATCGAGGCGGGCGGAAATGCAGGAAGCAAAAATGTGGAAAAGCGTGCCTAACAACCAGTTGAAAGCCCTTGCAATGGCTACGGGCGGCGCGACCGTCGCTGCTGTTGCCACGATGTTTGTACCTGTCGGTATATTCGAAAGCATTACTGGATCGACCGGGCTTGCAGAACTTGTTCCTGCCGCACGCGCGCCATTGGGCGACAGTGCACGCGCGCTGATCGCTTTTGGCGTAGGTGCATTTACAATGGCAGTATTGGCTTATCTGCTGCTCCGTCAGGATAAAGCGCCAGCATCAGCTAACGCTTCTTCGGTTCCGGCCGCAGAATGGGCGAGTGATGTGGAATCGCCGTCTTTCAAAGACCGGCTGCTACGAATTAAATTGCCGTCGGTCTCGCTGCCGAAAATGCCTTGGGTAAGAGATGAAGGTGACATAACCGAACTGGCCGACCTGCCAAAGCTACGCAATGGCGACAGCCATCCAGATGCGCCACCGCGCCGCCCGCTCGTCGCCTCGCAGGATTTGCCCATCCTTGACTTGGCCGAACTGCGAGAAGTTGTGATCGAACCGGATATTGCGCCAATCGAACGCGCCGAGGCTACTGATGAGGTTTTCGCTTCCGAGCCAGCGGGTCCTGTCCTGGTTCAACCAGAACCAGTCAGCGTGGCGAATGTTGAGCCCACTTTAGCTGAAATGGTGGACCAGCTCGAAGCCGCAGTTGCTGAACGGCAAAAGCAACTCGCCGAGTTGGAGGCTGTTACTATCGAACTTACCGCCAGCCGTCCCATTATCCAGCGCGAGCCCATCATCCAGCGCGGGATTGTCGAAGAGCAGACGCTGCCCGAACCTGAAATCGTCGCTGAAAGTGATAGTGGCGTCGATGAGCCGCGTTACGAACGCCCGCCGTTAGAGGCGGTACCGTCGGCATCGGTGAAGGACGATGATATGGATTCAGCGCTCGCCGCCGCCCTTGCAACGCTGCACCGGATGAACGCGACCGGGCGCTAGCCATTCAGTATTAAGGCATCGATCATCAGGTGTTATCCGGCTGGACGACGTGCTGATGGTCAAGCGGCTTTGCCAAGGGGCCGGCGGGGCGGCTGTCCGTCCTGTTCGATAACCCGGCCTATCGCGACCGGCCCGATGTCGATGGTGCGTCGGTGGCGATTATTGGAATGGTGTTATGGGCAGGCCGGCGCTTGTGAAGGGTTGCAAGCTAATCGCCCAGCCGCCACATAGGTGGCATGTCGAATGTCACTTCCAGCCGAACCAAACAGCCCCCGCTTAAGGCCGCGATCATTCCGGTCACGCCGTTGCAGCAAAATTGCACGTTGTTCTGGTGCACCGAGACGAACAAGGGCGCCCTCGTCGATCCCGGCGGGGATTTGGACAAGTTAAAGGCAGCAGTCGCACAAACCGGGGTGGAGCTCGAAAAGTTGCTCGTTACTCACGGTCATCTCGACCATTGCGGGCAGGCGGGTATGCTGGCGAAGGAATTGGGGTTGAAGATTGAAGGTCCGCAGGAAGAAGACCGCTTTTGGATCGCGCAGCTTGATGACGATGGCCCGCGCTGGGGTATGGAAGCGCATACGTTTGAACCCGACCGCTGGCTCGAAGATGGCGACACTGTAACCGTCGGCAATCTGACATTAGATGTCATTCACTGCCCGGGGCATACGCCGGGGCATGTTGTGTTCTATCACGGTCCGAGCCGCCTCGCGATTGTGGGCGATGTGCTGTTTCAGGGTTCAATCGGAAGGACCGATTTCCCGCGTGGCAACCATGCTGACCTGATCAATGCGATTACCAAAAAGCTATGGCCGCTCGGGGATGATGTGACCTTCATCCCCGGCCATGGTCCAACCAGCCAATTCGGCTATGAACGGCAACACAACGCCTTTGTTGCCGACGATGTCCTGGCCGCGCGTTAAACTACAGAACCACGGCGTAAACTTTCCAAAGCGCCCAGCCAGCAAGGCCAGCCAGCGATATCATCGTCGTCAACGTCCCCACCATGCGGCCTTTGCCGAATGCACCGCCATCCATGCCTAATCCGTGGGCCAACCTGCCCACGATGTAAACGATACCCAGTCCCCAAAGCCCGTTGTTGGTGCCGCCGGTCGCTTCCAGTGCTGCAATCAGCACCAGTACAAACGGCGCACTTTCGACAAAGTTTGCATGCGCACGCATCCGGCGAATGACAAATTCATTGCCGCCATCGCCAATCGAAACGCTTTCTTTCGTGCGCGCTTGACCGCAACGAACCATCAGCCAGATGTTCACGAGTGCGGCGCCAGCTGCGATGGTAAGGGTAACGGGTAAACTCAACATAAATTCTCTCCCTGTTGTTGCGCGTCGTCTAGCCGCTATCTCTATGGTTGCAAAGCGCAGAAAAAGCGGTATAGCGCGCCGCTCACACGGACATGTTCGGGTTTCGAAGGCCGATTCTGGCGATTGCTTGCCATCACCGACCTTTTTGCCTAATATGTCCTAGAACTTATTGATTTTGAAATGGAACAGGTGCCGAGATGGCTGTCCCCAAAAGAAAAACTTCCCCCTCACGCCGCGGCATGCGTCGTAGCCATGATTCGCTTACGCCTGCAGCATATCAAGAATGCTCCAACTGTGGCGAATTGAAGCGTCCGCACCATTTGTGCGACGCCTGTGGCCATTATAACGGCCGCGAAGTGGTTGCTGTAGCCTAAACCCTCCGATCCAAGGAGAATAGCTGGTGTCATTGAAACCGCGTATCGCCATTGACGCGATGGGCGGCGACGAAGGTGTGCCAGTAATGGTCGCAGGCGCGGCGTTGGCGCGGCACCGGCACGACAGCTTCAAATTCCTGTTGGTGGGCGACGAAGTGCGGATCAAGGCCGCGCTTGAGAATCATCCGAACTTGCGTGCAGCGTCCGAAATCCTTCATAGCAATGACGTGGTGACGGCCGATGACAAAATGAGTGCGGCGCTTCGTAAATCCAAAACCAGCTCGATGGGCATGGCGATCAACGCCGTAAAATCGGGCGATGCCAGCGCTGCGGTCAGCGCAGGCAATACAGGTGCACTGATGGCGACCGCGAAACTTGCATTGCGCACGATGCCGGGGATCGACCGGCCTGCGCTGGCCGCATTACTTCCCACCCTGGAAGACACAGATGTTGTAATGCTCGATTTGGGTGCCAACACCGAATGCGAAGCGAAAAACCTGGTGCAGTTCGCGGTCATGGGCGCGGCTTATTCTCGCATTATATTCGGCTTTGACCGCCCGCGGGTGCGCTTGCTAAACATTGGTACCGAAGAAATGAAGGGTACCGACGAATTGCGCGATGCTGCCCAGCATTTGCGCGACGCGACAGGGCTTCACATGGATTTTCAGGGGTTTGTCGAAGCCGACAAGATCAATCGCGGCGAATGCGACGTTGTTGTGTGCGACGGCTTTACAGGTAATATCGCGCTCAAGTCCATTGAAGGTACGGCGCGTTTTGTAACCGACTTGCTCCGACGGGCCTTTACCAGTTCGATCCGGTCGAAATTCGGTTTTCTGGTATCACGCCCTGCAACCGAGCTGCTCCGCCACCATCTTGATCCCAACAATCACAACGGCGCGGTGTTTATGGGGCTGAACGGCGTCGTGGTTAAAAGCCACGGTAGCGCCACAGTCAAGGGCGTTGCAAACGCTGTCGAAGTTGCCGCGCGGCTGGTTGAGGAAGATATCACCGCGCGGATCACGCAGGATCTGGCACGGGTGAGTGCGTGACCGAAAACATGCTTCGAGCAGTCATAAAAGGCACCGGGTCGGCGCTCCCCCGGAACCGCGTATCGAACGCCCAACTGGCAGAGCGCGTCGATACTTCTGATGAATGGATTACCGAACGCACGGGCATCAAATTCCGCCATATTGCTGAACCAGACGAGACAACCGCGACCCTTGCGACCGAGGCGTCGCGAAAAGCGCTTGAAGCGGCAGGCATGACTGCCGCGGATATAGACCTTATCATAGTCGCAACCGCAACACCCGATCAGACCTTCCCCGCATCTGCCACGCTTGTACAACATGCCCTAGGCTGCAATGGCTGCGTTGCGTTTGATGTTGCTGCAGTATGCTCCGGCTTTCTCTATGCCTTCTCAGTCGCCGAAAGCATGATTCGAGCCGGTTCTGCGAAAAATGCGCTCGTAATTGGCTCCGAAACATTCAGCCGCATTCTCGATTGGGACGACCGCGCAACGTGCGTGCTGTTCGGCGACGGTGCAGGCGCTGTTGTCCTGAGCGGCGAAGTAGGCACGCGCGGCGCGCTTGCAACCCGGCTGCATGCCGATGGCAAACATAATGAATTGCTTTATGTCGATGGGGGGCCTTCGACCACCGGCACCGTTGGCAAATTGCGCATGAAGGGCCGCGAGGTTTTCCGTCATGCGGTGACCAATCTGGCTAATGTTATGACCGAGACTCTGGCGGCGGCAGATGTGCAAGCTGGCGACGTCGATTGGGTCGTGCCGCATCAGGCTAATGCCCGCATTATCGATGCTACCGCAAAGAAATTAGGGCTCGACCCGAACAAGGTCATCCTCACCGTCGATCAACACGCTAATACTTCAGCGGCTTCGGTCCCGCTTGCGCTTGATGTTGCTGTTCGCGACGGCCGGATTAAGACCGGCGATATTATCGTTCTTGAAGCGATGGGCGGCGGCTTTACATGGGGCGCTTCTGTCGTTCGGATGTAGGATAATTTTCGACGATCGTCATTTTACAATCCAATATTTTTATTATATAACCGTTGCTTCTCAACAGACGGGTCGCACGTCGGGAGACGGTATATGGCGGATGCAGGTACATTGACGCGGGCCGATTTGGCCGAAATGCTCAATCGGCAAGTTGGATTGTCGCGCGCGGATGCCGCAGCGATGATTGAATCGATCCTTAGTCATATGACCACGGCACTGCTCGATGGTGAAAATGTCAAAATATCCGGCTTTGGTACCTTTGTCCTCCGTGACAAAGGCCAGAGGATTGGCCGTAACCCCAAAACAGGTGTCGAGGTGCCAATTACCCCGCGCCGGGTACTTACCTTCCGTGCCAGTCAAGGCATGCGGCAGAAGGTCAAATAGGCGGATATGAGCGACAAATCCGCTGACGCATTCCGCACGATCGGCGAAATGGCCGAGGCGCTGGGCGTCCGCACACACATACTGAGGTATTGGGAAGAGCAGTTCCCGATGCTGAAGCCGCTGACACGGGCAGGTGGGCGGCGGCTTTACCGACCCGACGATGTGGCGTTGCTACACACGATAAACCGGCTGCTTTATAGCGAGGGTTACACGATCAAGGGTGCGCGGAAATATCTCATCCTTGAAAGTGGGGGTCGGATTCCCAACGCGGCTTCGTCGTTGTCGGCGCCTGTTTCAACTTCAACTGTATCACCTAACAATATTGATCTGTCGGCGCTGCGGGCAGTCCGCAACAGGTTGAGCGCGGCACTGGATGCTGCGGCCTAGTAATTTTCCAACCGGGGGGTAGGAAAATGTATCGAATGACTTTTACTGTTTTGCAATGGT
The DNA here is from genome assembly GCA_031370535.1 of Sphingomonadales bacterium. Classification (GTDB taxonomy): domain Bacteria; phylum Pseudomonadota; class Alphaproteobacteria; order Sphingomonadales; family Sphingomonadaceae; genus Sphingorhabdus_B. The sequence goes on from JANMQN010000074.1 coordinate 45,176, forward strand.
TGCGTCATCAGGGTGCACTTCACTTCTGAAAGATCCTGAGCAAAACTGGTACAGGCTATCGAATGATGGCCCTGTTTCGGCATGGGCTGTTTGCATTAACGAACAATCTCACAAGTGGCTGGACGCCCCTGAAGCCAACCCTGATTGGATTCGCTTGAATGTATCTGAAAATGACGCGGTGCCTGATGTCCGATTATTCACCGTAGTTATGGCGGACTGCGGCGAACTGATGACCGGTTCTGGCTGGGATAGTATGGCCGATAGCAAAAAAATAAAAATCATTTCCGATGCCTTTCTGCAATTTAAACGCATCGAATTGAACGTGGTCGCATCTAAACAGTCACCCGTTACATAGGTCGCGCATAGACCATATCGCGAAACGGCACTTCGCCGACCATGAACACGGTCTCGCCAATCTGCTTGAAACCCGCCTTTTCGTAAAAGGCGACCGCGCGGTCATTGCTTTCGTAAACCGCGAGAATGAGTCGCCGCGCCGCGCGCGCCGCCGCAACCTTTAACGCCTGTTCTAGCAGCGCACGACCATTACCGCCACCCTGCCACGGACCGAGCAGGTAAATTCGCTTCAACTCCCAATCGCCAGATTGTTGCAGATCGGGATGTTCGGGGGGTACGAGCATCACATAGCCAACCGGCGCGCCCAAAGGCGTTTCACCGATGACGATGTCGACGTCAGGACTTGCCAGCTTCGCCAGATAATATTCCGTGCTGTGCTCGACCTTTAAATGTTCAATTAGCGGCTTGCCTGGATGGTCGAACGCAAAGCTTGCAAGGAAAGTAGCAGCACCTAGGTAGGACAAAGCTTCCGCATCGTCCGGCCCCGCCTTCCTCCACGCAACCGGCGTCATTCGTCCTCCGGCCCCAATTCTGAATCCAAATCGCGCGGGCGAATGAAATGGGTGAGCCGTCCACATTTTCGGTCGATGGCGGCCCAGCTGTCTATGTCGAGTTCCATCCGCGCAAGCGCGCCGGTTGGATATTTTTCCCACACCACATCGCGCAAGGGTGAACTGCCATCATCAGGTACTATATCGAAGACAAGGTCTTCCATTCCCGGATTATGTCCGATCATGAGGACGCTTTTTGCGGTATCGGGCTGGTCGCGAAGGACGTCCATCAACGTGGCCGAAGACGCAAGGTAGATCCGCCGGTCCCAATTGGCATCAATACGCATGCCGCTGCCCTTCACGAACTGGTCGATGGTGTCGATCACCCGCACTGCCGGGCTAGCAACGACATGGTCGAAGCTGATACCATTTTCCTTGGCCCATTTGCCAACGACAACCGCCGCCTTTTCCCCGCGCTTGTTCAGAGGCCGGTCGAAATCGCGCGGTATAGCGTCGTCCCAGCTCGACTTGGCGTGGCGTAACAGGTTCAGGGTCAGCGTCAAATCGGGTTGCCTTCATGCAGGTTCTCCACCACGTCCTGCCCCAAATTTGTTGCATGCGAAAGACCTGATTTGATCGAGCGCACGGCTTCCTCCAGCGTCACCCGCCGCACTGGCGTTCCGGCTGGAAAGGCGGTTAGCAGGCGACTGGGTACTGCCGATGACAGCAACACGAAATGCCCCTTGTCGCCTGCGCTGCGGATTAGTCGCCCGAAGGCTTGAGCCAGCTTCGCGCGGATCATCCGGTCATCATAGTCGGTGCCGCCATAGGATAGGCGGCGCGCCCGGTGCAAAATGTCGGGTCGAGGCCACGGCACCTGCTCCATGATCACCAACCTCAAGGAATGGCCCGGCACATCGACCCCGTCGCGCAACGCATCGGTGCCCAGCAGGCTCGCGTGCGGATCATCGCGAAAGATATCGACCAGCGTTCCGGTGTCGATGGGGTCGACATGCTGTGCGTACAGCGGCAGCCCGTCGCGCGCCAGACGATCGGCAATCCTTGCATAGGTCGACCGTAGTCGCCTGATTGCGGTGAAAAGCCCCAAGGCGCCACCCCCGGATGCGCTGATTAGCGACGAATAAGCGCCCGCCAGCGCGGGCAGGTCGCCGCGCTTTACATCGGTAACGATCAGAACCTCGGCTTGGGTTGCATAATCGAACGGACTGGTCGCGGAGAAATGTTCAGCAGCGTTATCGAGATGCACCGCACCGGTCCGGCTTTCCGCATTGGCCCAGTCGCCACCGCTTCTAAGCGTCGCGGACGTTGCCAGCACGCCATGGCTCGGCTTTAGCACGATATCCGCCACCGGCTTCATCGGGTCGAGCCAACGCCGGTGCATGCCGACGTCCATATCGCGCCCTTCAAACCGGTCGATGGCGAGCCAGTCGACAAAATCGGGATCGACCGGGCCAACGGCGCGGGCCAGCATTGAAATCCAGGCGCGCAGGGTGTCGATCCGCCAGCCGAGGCTTGCCATTGCCCCCTCGGCCCGCGCCCGTGCACTGCCGTCCAGCCAGTCGGGCGGATCGCTGATAAGCGCTTCGAGCCGTTGGCCGAGGAGGGTCAGTGGACGCGCAAGCGCTTCCAGTGCGATCTGCGCATCCGCCACCGCATCGACCACCGCCGCATCGGGGACGGCAAGCTCGGTTTCGAGGCCATAGCCAGCCTCAGCGGCATTGCTTTCATCGCGCGCCAAAACGATGATACGGATTGCGGATAGCAGCCGTTCCAACGGTCCCGAGGGCATACCTTCGGCAACACGCCCGAGCCAGCCGTCGCCAGGAAGCGCTTCCGCAGCCATCCGCGCAAGTTCGATCGCGACACCGCCTTCGTCGTCATAAGAGGCAACATCCGCCAACCGCGCCGCCAATCCGCGCCGCCGCCCCCGCGCCTTGCCCTCGGGGCCAATGACCCAACGGCGCAGCTCGACAGTTTCCTGTCCAGTCAGCGCTGCTGCGAACATCGAATCCGCTGCATCAAATAGATGATGCCCTTCGTCAAAAATGATCCGCGTTGGCCGGCCGACTTCGTCGCGGCCTCTGGCGGCATTGACCATCATCAGCGCGTGGTTGGCGATGACAATATCGGCTTGGGCCGACGTACGCGCGGCGCGTTCGATGAAGCATTTCTTATAGTGTGGGCACCCGGCATAGATGCACTCGCCGCGCCGGTCGGTCAGCGCGGTCGAACCGTTTCGGCGAAATAGCGTTGGCAACCAGCCAGGCAAATCGCCGCCAATCATATCACCATCTTTAGTGTAGGCTGCCCAGCGCGCCACCAGATGTGCGAGCGTTGCCGCGCGGCCGGCAAAACCACCCTGCAAAGCGTCTTCAAGGTTCAAAAGGCACAGATAATTCTCGCGGCCTTTGCGAACCACGACCTTTGATTTGAAGGCTTCAGGGTCAGGGTAAATCCGCTTTGCCTCGCGAACAAGTTGCCGTTGCAGCGCCTTGGTAAAAGTCGATATCCATACCGCACCGTCAGCCGCGCGTGCCCAGAGGCTTGCCGGTGCGAGATAACCGAGCGTCTTGCCGATCCCTGTTCCCGCTTCGGCCAAAACCATGTTAGGCTCATTTTTGCGTGAGCGCGGGGCAAAAATCCGCGCAGCCGCTTGGGCAAAATCGCGCTGGCCCTGGCGGGTTTCGGCGTCACCGCCCACAAGCGAGGCTAACTGCGCCTGCACAGCCTCGGGGCTAAGCGTGACAACGTTCGGCGGCGTGCGCGGCGGCGCTTCTTCCCATTCGGGCAATCGGGAAAACAGCCAGCGTTCGGGCTTTTCTGGTTTTTTGAGGTGGCGCAGCACCAGGTTCGCCCAAGGCCACCGCACCCGCATTAACGCCTGCGCCGAATCCCAAGCGCCTTCGCGCTCCGGCCATCCTGGGTCGGTCAGCGTGGCCAGCAGTTTTTGCGTCCCACAAAGTAACAGCCCGGGTACGGCTTGGTCATTTTCAGCGATCGGCAGGCCTAATGCGCCCGCTAAGCCTTTAGGTGTCGGCACCACAAATTTGGCCGGATACACAAAGGCAAAAAGTTCAAGCACATCCAAGCCCGACAGTTCCGCGTAGCCCAGCCGTTGGGCAACCAACGGCGCGTTGAGCATAACCATCGGCGTCTCCGCCGCTCGGCCTACCGCTTCCCCCTTGCCAACCGTCCTCACCTGCCCGTCAGGCGAGGCGAGCCAAATGCCGGCATGGCTTGCATGGAGCGCAGGAAAGGTTAGGGGAGTTTCCACCGCCGATACCTGGCGCAAATGGAACGAAAGAGCAACAAGTGACTGACCTCGCCGCGACCGCATTGGCTTCGAAAGCATGGCCTTATGAAGAGGCACGGCGCTTGTTGAAACGCTATCCGGAGGGCAAGCCCGGCGGTGCGCCGATCATCTTTGAAACCGGATATGGGCCATCAGGCCTCCCGCACATCGGCACGTTCAACGAAGTGTTGCGCACGACTATGGTGCGCCGCGCGTTCGAGGAAATGAGTAATACGCCCACCAAGCTGATTGCCTTTTCCGACGATATGGACGGCTTACGCAAGGTGCCTGACAATTTGCCCAATCAGGCGATGCTGGCCGAGCATCTCGGCAAGCCGCTGTCCCGCATCCCCGATCCGTTCGGGACGCACGAGAGCTTTGCGCATCACAACAATGCCCGATTGCGCGAATTTCTCGACCGCTTCGGGTTTGAGTACGAGTTTCTGTCCTCAACGATCGAATATGCCAGCGGTCGCTTCGACGAGACGTTGAAGAAGGTGCTGCGTCACTATCAGGACATCATGGACATCATGCTGCCGACGTTGGGCAAGGAACGGCAGGCGACCTATTCGCCGGTGCTTCCGGTCAGCCAGAAATCGGGCACCGTGTTGCAGGTGCCGGTGACCGTGATTGATGCCGATGCCGGGCTGGTCTCATTCGAGGATGAGGGCGAACGCATGACCCAATCGATCCTTGGCGGGCAGGCGAAGTTGCAGTGGAAGGTCGACTGGGCGATGCGCTGGGTCGCGCTTGGTGTCGATTATGAAATGTCGGGCAAGGACCTGATCGATTCAGTTACGCAAAGCTCGAAGATTACCCGCGCACTGGGCGCCCGGCCGCCGGAGGGCTTCAACTATGAAATGTTCCTCGACGAAAAGGGCGAGAAGATTTCGAAGTCAAAGGGCAATGGCCTGACGCTCGACCAATGGCTGACCTATGGCACCGACGAGAGCCTTGCTTTCTATATTTTCCGCGAACCGCGCAAGGCGAAGGCGCTGCACATGGGCGTTATTCCGCGTGCGGTAGACGAATATTTTCAGTTTCGCGGGAATTACGCGGCTCAAGAGTTGGACAAGCAACTCGGCAATCCGGTGCATCACGTCCACCGAACAAAGCCAGAGCCAGTGCCTGAAGGCGCGCCGCCAGTGACTTTTGGTCTGTTGCTCAACCTCGTCGGTGTCATGGGCGCCGATGCGACCGAGGAACAGGTCTGGAGCTATCTTGGCAATTATGTCGAGGACGCACGGCCAGAGGCGCAGCCCGACCTTGCCAAGCTGGTGCCGCTCGCGCTCGCCTATAACCGCGACTTCATTGCGCCGACCCTGAAGCGTCGTAAGCCCGAAGGTTCGGAGACCGCTGCACTTGCCCGCCTAGACAACGAACTCGCCGCGCTTGCACCCGAGGCGACTGCCGAAGACATCCAGAATATAGTCTACACCATCGGCAACGAAGGCGGGTTCGAAAATCTGCGCGACTGGTTCAAGGCGCTCTACGAGACCTTGCTAGGCAGCAGCGCAGGTCCGCGCATGGGGAGCTTCATCGCCCTTTATGGCATCGAAAACAGCCGCAAACTCATCGCTGAGGCGCTTGCTTGAGCGTCGTTGCAGCCCGCCTCTATCGTGACGGTCGATTCGTAGCTGACATCGATATCGGCAAGTCGATTCCTCATTGTAACCAGTCTGGCGATTTCATCTGGATCGGCCTGCACGAACCAGACGACGGTGCTTTGAAACGGATTCAAGAGCATTTTGGGCTTCACCCGCTGGCGGTCGAGGATGCGCTCGATCCGCGACATCTACCCAAGCTTGAGGTTTATGGCGATCATCTGTTCATGGTCGCACGCACGGCCATGTTGACTGGCGATCGCATTGATTATGGCAACACCGCCATCTTTGTCGGACGGCAGTTCATCATCACCGTCCGCCACGGTTCGGACCGGACACACAGCCCGGTGCGCGCCCAATTGGAAGCGACGCCGTGGCTGCTGAAACATGGGCCTGATTATGTGCTGCACGCCATACTCGACTTCATCATCGACGGCTATTTCCCGGTGCTCGACGCGCTGGAGGAAAAGGTTCTGGCGATGGAGGATCACGCCATCGATACCTTTCTCAACCGCGCCGAAACCGCACGACTGTTCACTGTTCGGCGCGAGCTGTTCAAGCTGGAACGGATATTGGGGACGATGGAGGATCTGTCCAACCAGTTCCTGAACCTTCATTTGCCGCAGGTCGACAAGGAGGTGCAACCCTATTTCCAGGACCTGCTCGACCATATCCGGCGCCTGATTTATCGCGTGTCCGGGTTACGTGACACGCTGACGTCGGTGATTGAGACAAGCGGCTTGCTCGAACAGCAACGACAAGGCGCGATTACCAGGCAACTGGCGGCGTGGGCAGCGATCCTTGCGGTGCCGACCGCGATTGCCGGAATTTACGGGATGAATTTTGAATTTATGCCTGAAACCAAATGGGAATATGGATATTTCGTCGTGGTCGGCGTGATGGCGACGATTTGCCTGTCACTATATGTGCGGTTTAAAAAGGCTGGGTGGCTGTAACCCTTCGCAACACGGACAGGTAATTCGGCTCAATCATCATGCGTTGATGATAATTACCTTTGCCGAGTAACGCATGCGCGTGGGGCAGATTATAACAGGGCACGCCCATGAAGAGATGGTGCTCGCTGTGAAAATTCACCCAATAAGGTGCGACGGTCGCGCGCTCAATCAGGTTTGCATAGGTCGTACGGGCATGGGTGAACGGGTCATCGCTACCAGTGGTTGTGCACGCATGTTCCGCAATGTTCCGGATTCGGAGAAATAATTGGAAAGTCGTTGCCAGCGCGATGAGCCAGAACACGAATGGCATGATACCCCAAAAGATAAGCGAAATGGCGAGCAGTATCGTCTGAACCGCGAGAAACCGTCCCACCGTCCTTGCCGTCGCTTTCGCCCCATCCACATTTGCAACCGGTGCATCGATGCCGCTTCGGCTTTGCAGATTGAGCGCTCTGCCGGCGCTTGTATCACGTTCTCCATTGCTGCTTTCGCCTCGCAGCAGAGCTTTCACGCCGCGCGATGCTGCGGCAAACTGGTGAGTGCGCTGCTTGAAAAAGGTCTGCCCGGTAAGGTCGCGGACCACCTTACGCAAAAGGCTGGCGCGGCTTGTGGGGAAGGGTTTGGACAGCGACAGGTCCGGGTCCTCAGGCTGCTGCGTAAAACGGTGGTGGGTCAAATGATAAGTGCGATAAGCATGAAGGTCGCTGCCCGTCGCTGCGCCAGTCGGCCATTGCCCGAGGAAATTGTTGAGCTTGCGGTTAGGGTGCAGCAATCCATGTGCGCCCTCATGCATTAGGATCGCGAGGCCCAACTGTCTTCCACCCAGCACCGCAAGCGCAATTGGAGTTACCAAGATTCCTGCAAACCAGTGATATTCCCAAACTAAGGCGCCGCCAAATGCGGCAAGTGCGACAACCATCCAAGCGTGCAGCACCAGCCAAATACCGCGCCAACGCGATAAAGCTGTGATAGCGAGCCAGTCCTCGGTACCGAATATCTGGCGCGGGTTGGCGGCCTTTACCGCAGGCATGGCGTAAAACTCTCCATTGGAATTGGATAATAACGCAGAATGTCTGTACCACCAAATGCGCTACGTCACGGCGCGGCTCGCGAATGCTGCCATCTGTGCTTGTGCCGCGCGCGACTCACGGAATGTGAATATCGGCCAGTCGTGCAGCATGCCTGCGAGTTCGATATGCTCGACCGATGGCAACTTCGCTTTCAGCGCACGCCCGTCGGTTACAAGAATATCGTCGCCACCGCCAAACGAGAGAATGGGCGGTAGGCCATCCCAGTTGCCAAAAATCGGGCTGCATCGTGGATCGGCCAAGGGCAGGTCTGCGGCATAAAGTCGTCCGGCTTCGGAAATTCCGCTGAGGGTCAATATTCCGTCGCGCAGTTCGACCTTGGCCTGATCGGGGTGTACAGGGTCGAGGTTAAGCCAAGGGCAGATCAGGAGAAGCGCTGACGGCAATGGCAGCGCCGAATTTTGCGCCAATTGTGTCACCGACACCGCTAATCCGCCGCCAGCGGAGTCGCCGGACATAACGAACCGCTGACCGCCAAGCTCATCGACATAATTGCGATAGAAATCCAGAGCCCATTGCGTCGTATCTTTGGCGTTGCTTTCGGGCGCGAGCGGATAAAGCGGCGCGGTGATGGCCCAGCCATGCGTCTTCGCCATATGCGCGAGAAATGCCCAATGCACCGGCGTTGCTGGATAGACATAGCCGCCGCCGTGCCAAAACATTATCTGCGCACTCGGCTCGCGGTCCCTCGGCGCAAGATACCAGACAGGTCGTCCGCCAAACTCCCTTTGTTCGACTAGCAACGCGGCGCGCGCCTTTGCATCCGGTTCGGCTAGCCTTTGTGCCCGGACCTTGGTGATATTCTCCCGAAACTGCGGTCCGCCCGAATACAAACGCCGATAGATGCCGGTCGTGCGCAATACAAAGCCGGTCAGGCTGGCGATAAAGCTTGGCATATTTTCTCTCCCTGTGGGTTGCAGGGCTAGTTCATGCACATTTTGCAATCAAGTCAGCTGGCTGAACCGGTCACCCAACCCACTTCGGGTAAATCCATATCCACCGCTTCGCCCAACTCATAGATGTTGCGATAGCCGTAGCCATAAAGGTTGATGAAAGTTTGGATATTGAGCGCTAATTCAATACGTTTGGTGACGACTGGTCGCCGGTTATTTGTGAAGTTGTTATTGCAATATATGAGAATTTCGCGGTCGAGGTTCGTACCGATGACGTCGGCAAGCCGATCCGCGGTAAAGTCCGGCAGGGGCAGGTTTACAGCTCCGGTAATGTGACCCTCCTTGAACGCCTCTTCAGACCGTGCATCCAGTATTAGCGTTTCGGATCGTTCGGCTCGCGCTTTGAAATCCTGTAGATTAACGAGGCGCGCAGACCGGTACGGTGCTACTTCTAAGGTGAGGTTTGAAAATCCGCCAAAATCGATAAGCGGGTTTGTCGGTTTTGCCTGGAGCGGCGAAATCGCCATACAAGCCAAAGCAAACAATATATGAGGGCGCATTGATATCCTCCGTGCAACCACGCCGGTATGTCGGACAAGGTTTGAACGGGTGCTGAATATTATCTTGAGGCAGGCGGGACTGCTTTGGCTGTTGCAGCATCCGCCGCCTGAGCCTCCCACTTCTGTTTTACATCAGCCAAAAGCGCAACCGCAGGATTATTCTCGCCCCGATTATGCGGGTCATTCGCCAACGGCATCAGTGTTCGATAGGCCAACGAAAAGCTCTTTTCGTCAATCATCTGCTTCACCACTTGCCAGCGTACATTCTGGTCATAGGGGGCAAGCTGCAATGCGCGTTCCAGACCATGCGCTGCAATTTCAGTGATATCCTTGCCCGCCGACTGCAGGCTGCGATAATAATATATCAGCGGAATTGGGTGGTCGGTTTCAAGCTTGTTGAGCACCGTAACCGCTTTGCGGACCTGCCTCCATGCGGCATCCGGGTCGGTCCCATCTTCCGCCAAACGGGAAAGCGCATATATCTTCTGAACGTGCGCATTCACGAGCGTGGGAGCAGCGATTAGTGCTTTATCTGCTGCGTGCAACGACGTCTCGAAATTTCCGGCGTCATGCTCTGCCTCTGCAAGCGCTGCCAGTACCGCAGGGTCGTCGGGATATATGGCTGCGATCGCCTGCGCTTTAGGGAGAAGTTCCTTTGCCGTGATTTCATTGACCCCTCTCTTCGATTCCAGAACGACTGGCATGATCGCAGCCTCTGCCGCACGCATTTTGCGAACAGTAATGCTGCCCACGGACAGTTTTTCGCCGGCAATCGGAAGATAACTCATGCGCGATTGGTTAAGATAGGCATTCAACTCCTTTTCGAGCTGCTTGAGGTCGCCAAATGCATTTTGGGCGGCTTCTAACTCGCCCGCGCCATTAGCAAGCGACACGCGGTATTTTGCCAGTTGACCGGGTCGTTTTCCCGAAAGCTGCAGATAATGGTACAAAAGCCAGCTACGGCCGTAAAATTCGTCATAGGTTTTTGTCTTGCGTTTTTGGTAGGTTTCATTGTCCAGTAACGCTTCGATCGGGACATCTTTTGCATACAGCAACTCGCCAGCACGATGCAAAGCGGGAAGCCCGATGCCCATTCCTCCGCTCTTTTCAAAGCGCGCAGTGGAAAAGAATTCCGCGAACCCTTCGCTTAGCCACCGTGGTGTGGCCCATTCGCTAACGCCGTGCATAACATGATGTGCATATTCGTGAAACAGTACTTGCTCGCTTTGGGTTATGGCGTTCCCTTCGCTCTCCACTCTAGCTGTAAATGCAACAGACCCACCAGCGCGCGCCTGATAAAAACCTCTCAATAATCCGCTTTTGTCGCCAGCGAGTTTCTGGACCTGGCTCGTGTTACGAACAACGTAAATTGTCACACGGTTCGATGCGCTCGGCTTTTCATTGGGGCGACCCAGCACGGTTAACAACGCGCTATGATATCTCTCCAAGCGTTCGGTAAACTCGCGGACATCTTTTTCATTCTGGTCGGCGATGATCAGGAAGTGATCGCTACTCGCTTCGTACCACTCTGCATTAGCCGTGTTCGCCACGAACAGTGCGCAAACGCAAAGAATTGCTCTGATGGACTTTATTAGCATAAGCTCCCCGTTACTTAAATAGCAACGGGGAGCTTATGGGGTTTACTTTGAAGCTGCAATCCAGTCGTTGATTTTCTTTCCCAGCACCGCCAACGGAAGCGCGCCGGTGTTCAGTACCTGATTATGAAATTCGCGAACATCGAACGTGGCCCCTAATTCTTTCTTGGCTTTGTCCTTCAGCCGCAAGATCGTCAGTGCGCCAATTTTATAGGCTAGCGCTTGCGAAGGAATGGCAATGTAACGCTCGACCTCTGCGGTCGCATCGGTTTTGCCCATATCGCTGTTCGCGAGCATATATTCGATGGCCTGATCGCGGGTCCAGCCTTTGCTGTGAATCCCGGTGTCGACGACGAGCCGCATAGCACGGAGCATTTCGTCCGACAGAGTCCCAAAGCGCTGATAAGGGTCTTTGAAGAGACCCATGTCATACCCCAACGTCTCGGAGTATAATGCCCAGCCTTCGACATAAGCGGTATTGCCGCCAAAGCGCATGAAGGCCGGAAGCTTTTCATTTTCCTGCGCGATGCTGATCTGGAAATGATGGCCTGGCGCCCCTTCGTGCAAATAGAGTGTAGTCATGCCCGGCGTGGTACGGCTGGGAAGGTCATACGCGTTGAAATAGAAAGTCCCGGGACGCGAGCCGTCGGGCGTGCCATTTTGATAACTGCCGCCGGCCTCGTATTTTTCTCGGAACTCCTCGTAGGGCTTAATTTCGAGCGGAGCCTTCGGAAGATATTTGAACTGGCTTGAGATTTTTGCATCAACCGTTTTGCCGATATCGTAATAGCCTTGGGTCAGGCCTTCGCGGCTTTTCGGTTTGAACTTCGGATCGGTTCTCAAATGTTCGAAAAACTCGGGAAGGGTGCCCTTGAACCCGACTTCCTTCTTGATCGCGTCCATGCCTGTCTTGATACGGGCAACTTCGGAAAGCCCCAGATTATGAATGTCATCGGCTTTGAGCGGAAGCGTAGTCGTCTGCTCGATCAGATATTGATAAAGGCCTTCACCGCCCTTCATTGCGGATAGCCCAACCTGCTCACGGGAAAGCGGCAAATAGCTGTCGCGCAGGAAGTCACGAAGACGGGCGTTGGCAGGATAAAGACCCTTCTCAACGACCTCTCGATACTCGGCGGTCAGGCGGGTTTTTTCGGCATCGCTAAATCCCTCAGGAAATTGCAAGACCGGCCCGAAATAAGGCGATTCCTCGGTCTTCTGCGCCAGCTGCGTGTTGAGTTGGTCGATAACATTAGTAATCGTCAATTTGGTTTCAAATACTCCCGAAGCCATGCCTTGCCGGAAGCGATCAATTGACCGGTCCATCAGCACTATGAATTCTTTGTGGCGCTTCAGATTGTTTTCATAATCCTGTATGGTCTTGAACGGTGCTGCCCCCTTGCCGCTGGCGAAGGTGGGATAGAATGTATGAAAGCCGAAGAAATGGTTGAGCGGCCGAACCACGGTTAGGTCCATGATTTCTTTTGACAGTCCCTTCAGGGCATCAATCTGATTTTGCTTGAACACGTCGAAGGCGATCTTATCGGTCGCGTTCAGTTTTTCCCGATCAATGGCTTTCAAATTCTCGAGATTGGCCTCGGCTGCCTTCCTTTCATTGGCAAAATATTCATCGCTGATAAAATCGCCAAACCGGTCCGCATACCGCATATCGCCTCTAAAAAGCGCATTAAGGGGATTTCGCTTCAGATTGCCCTCGTCGTCGGCGGCAAACAACGCAGTCAGCTTCTGGCTTTCGGTTGCGCTGGCTTCGGCAACCGATGCTACAGAACCATCTTGCGCAAATGCAGCTGGTGTTGCGAATGAGACCGACGCGGCTGTCGCAAAGAGCAAGATTTTAAGGGTTTTCATCAACAATTTCTCCAAAGAGCATCGCGCCGCAAAATACAGCGTTCCATAACCATCGTTTCCGCGTACACGTGACAGGCCGCAAGCTAATTTCGACAGACCGCAACCCATATATTGCAAGCGGTCCGGCAAGGACTATGCGTGGCGCATATCCAATTGATGTCTTTGGCTTTATCCGCTTCGCCGGTCACGGGAGGAAATGATGTGATTTCGAAGCCGGAAGTTAGCAGTAAAGTTTTGCTGGTCGATGATGAAATGCTCGTTCGTGCGGGCACTGCGATCATGCTCGATGAGCTTGGCCATGATGTGACCGAGGCAAGTTCGGGCAAACAGGCGCTGGAGCTACTGGCGGAGCATCCCCATTTCGACCTCATCGTTACCGATTTTCGCATGCCCGAGATGGACGGGATGGTTCTGATTTCCGAAAGCCGGAAAATTGTTCCTGGGTTGAAAGCGGTATTGATGACTGGCTATGAGGCAAATGACCCCCGCTTTGCCGAATTGGGAACGACGAGCCTGAATAAGCCGTTTAGCCTTGCCGATCTAGAAACGGCAGTGTGCAAAGCAAAGTGAATTTTTTTAGCCCATCAATTCCTGCTTTGAAGCCTCGCTGCTTTATGCAAGATCGCCGTCTCTTGGGCTGAATTAGTTATACTGACCAATCGCAGGCTGGAGGAACGATGAAGCAGGCTATTATCGGTATTGGTAAAAGCCGGCCTGCCTCCCGCTTGAACTGGCGGGCCATCTTGGCCGGTTTTGTGTTGATTGTTGCGGGCGTTGTCGTTGCTTTTTCTGTTGCTTCAAACCGCCAGAAAAGAGAGGTCGCAGCGGTTCAGGAAAAACACAGTTTTCAGGTGTTGTTACAGACCCAGAAACTTGCATCAGCCCTCGATAAGGCCGAAATAGGCAGTCGCGGATATCTTTTCACCAATGATCTGCAGTTTCTCACCAAATTTAACGAAGGGGCGAACACGCTGCCGCGAGAACTTGCTCGGCTAAAATCGCTGACCCAGGATAATCGGGAGCAGCAGAATAACATCGAAGAACTGGGCGTCGTTCTGAACCAGCGGGTCTTTCGGTTACGCCAAGCCATTCAGCTATATGTGGCTGGCAATCAAGCCAGCGCGATCCAACTTGTCCGGCCAGGCGAGGGTTACTCGTCTATGGCGGGTGCGCAATCTATAATTGACGAAATCAATCGACTCGAGAATCGTCTGCTCAACGAGCGAAGCGCTGCACAAAAATTGGCGCGTCAGAAATCCGATATGCTGATCGCGGCGCTGCTTGTCCTGATGCTGTGCATGATTGTGTACGGCATACAAACTCTGATCACGGCAACGAGGTCGCAATTCCGCAACTCTGCTTTAGAGGCCGAACGGGATTTGGCACAAAAGCTGCGCGAGGCTGATTTAGCTGCATTTCGGGCAGCCGCAATGGTAACGGCGGTCGGCGCAGCAATACCTGATCTTATGTTTGCCAAAGACCGTGAAGGGCGCATCACATATGCAAACCCCAGCACGCTTGAGACAATCGGCATGTCACTCGAACAACTGATGGGAAAACTCACCGTTGAATACAACCCTGATCGAGAACAGGCCGAACAAATAGATGCAAATGACGCCCGTGTTATGGCAGAGGGTGTCGCCGAAGTAACTGATGAAGTATTCACTAGCCCGGACGGCCGAACTCGGCTGTTTCGTTCGACCAAAACGCCGCTGCGTGATGCGGAAGGTCAGATTATCGGGCTTGCGGGCGTATCGATTGATGTCACTGCCGACCGGGCCGCGATGGCTGCGCTCAAGGCAAGCGAAGAGCGATTCCGTACCCTGAGTGAAACCGCGCCAGCTTTCATTTTCATCACCGACAACGAAGGTAATGTTACCTACACCAATACGGCATTTCAGCAATACACGGGCAAGTCGAACGCGCAATTGCTGGGCATCGGCTGGGCCGGCACGGTACACCGCGATGACCGGAAAATTCCCGAAAAGGCTTGGGAAACAGCGGTTACGACGAACCAGCCTTTCGCCGCCGAATATCGATTTCGGGGTCACGGTGGCAATTTTCGCTGGTTCATGTGCCGGGCAACCCCGGTGCGTGACGCAAACGGCCAGATACAGCAATGGATCGGCACCTGCAGCGATGTCCAGGATGCCATTGATGCCCGCGAGGCGCTGAAGACTGCGAACGAGGGCCTTGAAGCAAAGGTTGCAGATCGCACATCGGAATTGCAGGCTGCTATCGGCACGCTGCAGCAGGAGGTCGCCGAGCGCGAAAAGGCGGAGGCGCAAGTCCGCCAGATGCAGAAAATCGAATCCATCGGCCAGCTTACTGGCGGCATCGCGCATGATTTCAATAATATGCTTGCGGTCGTGCTGGGGTCGCTCGAAATTGTCAAACGACGGCTGAAGACCGACCCTGAAAAGGCATTGGCAAGCATACAACATGCCGAAGAAGGAGCCAACCGGGCGGCGCAATTGACCGCGCGCCTGCTGGCTTTCTCGCGCCAGCAGCCACTCGATCCCGAGCCAGTTAACGCCAATCGTCTGGTCAGCGGGATGTCGGAATTGTTGCGGCAGTCCATTGGCGAGCAGATTGAGGTCGAAACGGTTTTGGCAGGTGGACTATGGCGCACGCATATCGATGCGCCTCAGCTGGAAAATGCCATCCTTAATCTGTGCGTAAACGCGCGCGATGCGATGCAAGGCGACGAAATCGGTGGCGGTGGCAAGCTTACTATCGAAACGCATAACTGTCACTTGGACGAGCATTATTCAGAAGCCAATTCCGAGGTCGCCGCTGGTCAATATGTTCTCGTCAGCGTAACTGACAGCGGTACGGGCATGCCTCCAGAAGTAATCGAGCGCGCTTTTGATCCCTTTTATACGACGAAAGAAGTCGGCAAAGGGACTGGCCTCGGGCTCAGCCAAGTGTTCGGTTTCGTCAAACAATCTGGTGGACACGTAAAGATCTATTCTGAATTGGGTGAAGGCACGACAGTCAAACTTTACCTGCCGCGTTATCTCGGCAAGGACGAGGTTGGGGATATTTCGAAGGTAAATCGGAGCGAATGGCCAACCGCGCGACCGGGCGAAACCGTGCTCGTCGTAGAGGATGATCCGCAGGTACGCCACGTGTCGGTTCAGCTGATCCGCGATCTCGGTTATGAAGTGCTCGAGGTATCAGGCGGCGCACAAGCATTGACGATATTGGCCCGCGCCGACCGTGTCGACCTCATCTTCACCGATATAGTGATGCCAGGCATGACGGGCCGAGTTATGGCAGATGAAGCATCGAGGCTGCGGCCAGGTATCAAAATACTTTATACAACCGGTTATACACGAAACGCGGTGGTACATAATGGCGTACTCGATCAGGGCACCGAGTTTCTGGCCAAGCCCTATACCGCAGCGGCCTTGGCGGCCAAGTTGAGGGCGGTGTTGGGAAAAGCTTGAGAACCCAGTCAATCCTTGACCGTATTGATCTCCAGCCAATTATTCTGCCGGTACCATTTGGTAATGATGTGCTTTACGCCTTTCAAAACGGGTGTACCTGTATGGAGCGTCTTGTAATTCAATGTGCCGTCGGTCTTCACATTGTTCCACATAAGCATCATTCCGGCCTGCGGTCGTACACCAAGACCCAGATGCGGAAATTCGGTAGCGCCGCCCTCTTCCGGTTCGTTGAGAAAAATCATCGCGGTCCAGCTCCGCTGTCCGCCAGCAGGACCTTCCTGTTCCCAATAGCTTTGGCTGGGGTGAAAAAAATCGTGATGCGACTTGAACTCTTGACCCACCTGATAACGTTGCCCCTGCATTGTTTCGGCATAATCGTTGTCGATGCCCAGAACATCGCTCATCCGCGCCTCGACCTTGGCGACAAAGGAATCCCAACGGTTGAGGTGGCAGCTAAAGCTGGTGCGAAAGCCCGCTTGTTCGGTGCCTTTGTAAAGCGTTGATGGGACGGCATCAGTGTCGATCTTGCCTATCAGCGTCTTGCAGTCGGCGGCGCTCAAGAATCCCTGATATATATAAATCTGCGCCTCGGAATGCTCGACTTGCTGCACCAGCGGATTGGCACTCAGGCGCTTTGTGACGTGCGTTCCAATACGCGCCAGCTTTGCCGGATCGTTATTGGGGTCGAACTTTGCGTCTGGTGCTTCTGCCAACATATCCAAAACCGAATCAGGGGACAATGCGCCCTCTTACCATGACCCATTCAGGTTTTTCGAGAGTGCGAATGTTCGTCAGCGGATTTTCGGCGACGGCAACCATGTCGGCAGAATAGCCCACGGCAATTCTGCCAATCTCATTCTCCATGCCGAGCGTTTTGGCGGCGATCGTGGTGGCACTGGCCAAGGCCTCTCTTTCGGTCATCCCTGCCTTCACCATCAACGCGAATTCGCCGCCATTAGCGCCATGTTCAAAAACACCGGCATCGGTACCGAAAGCGATCGTGACACCAATTGCCTTGGCGCGTGTAACTTGACGCCCTGCTACTTCCAGCGCCTGACGCGCCTTTACCTCCACCGTGGGAGTGTAGATGCCCTTTCCCAGCCGGGCACGCACGCCTTCCAATGCCATCAGCGTCGGAACGAGCACGGTGCCCTTTGCCTTCATCACTTTGAGTGCCGCATCGTCGGCGAAAGTGCCGTGGTCAATGGTGTCTATCCCCGCCGCTGAAGCCGCTTCGATTCCGCGCGCACCGTGAGCATGCGCCATAACTTTGAGACCGAGCGAATGCGCAGTATCAGCGATTGATTTCATTTCGGCGTCGGTAAAATGCGCCTCCAGCCCGCGCCCTTGCTGCGACAATACGCCGCCGGTTGCGGTGATCTTGATGACGTCGGCGCCAAGCCTTGACGCCTTGCGCACCTTCTCCGCACATTCAAGCGGACCGGTACAAGTATAGCCAGTGTCGAGCGCCGCCAGCACATCTTTGCGGAACCCGGTAACATCGCCATGGCCACCGACAATAGATAATGCCGGCCCTGCGGCGACAATGCGCGGCCCGACAATCTTGCCCTCCGCTGTTCCGCGCCGCAGTACAAAAGCAGTGTTCTGCGCAGAGCCTGCCTCACGCACCGTTGTGAACCCTGCCTTCACCGTCAGCGCGGCATTCTTGACGCCCATGACTACTCCCCATTCGTCGGGATCAACCGCTTCGTCACGAAAATCACCGCCAGGGTCGCCTGTTAGGTGAACGTGTAAATCTATGAGGCCAGGAACAACGGTTTTTGCAGACAGGTCGACAACGCTGTCGGCTTGAAACGGATTGTTGCTGCCTTTGGCGATCTCCTTGATGCGGCCGTCTTCCACGAGGATGACAGCCGGGCCGGTTGGTCCGCTCGAAGCATCGGAGATTAGATTGCCGACGATAACCGCATGTGTTGCGGCGCAAACGGGCGTGGCGATTGTGAGTCCGACGCTGGTGAACAATATGGTTCGGAACATTATCTCTCTCCCTGATACGATGGGCCGGAGATTGGTCAGCTTGGCGAGATGTTACAAGGTAAAAAAGAGCCGAGCCACTTTCGCGGCCCGGCTCATTGCTGTTCTGGCGTTCTGCTTACCAGAAGAAATCGCGAATAACGTCCACTACCCGTCCGTTGCGCAGATCGACGAGTAAGACGTCATCATAATAACGCACCCAGCGGTATGAGCCATATGCTGCTGGCAGACGGTAAGCCCAAGGATCGCTAATCCAATAACGTGAACCATAATAACCCGAGCCAAGTGAGAAGCCGATGCTTATCCGGTTATAGCTATGCCCGCGATAGGGCGAATAATAACGTCCCGGGCGATATTGATTTCGATACTGGTTACGATGACCACGCCAGTCGTAGCGATTATCATTGCGCCAGTTGTTGCTCCAGCGATCGCCGCGGTTGTTGTTATATGAACGGTCTACGCGATTGTCGTTGTTCCGATCATAGCGACGATCGATGTCACCATTGCGGTCGCGATCATACCGGCGGTCGATCCGTTCGTCGTCGTTGCGGTCGAGGCGGCGGTCAAGCCGACCGTCACGGTTACGGTCGAAGTTGCGGTCAAGATTTCCATCACGGTTCTGATCCCAGCGGCGATCAAGATTGCCATCGCGGTTACGGTCGTAATAGCGGCCTTGTTGGCTCGCATCGCGGCGCTCGCTCCGGAATACTTCGCGCTGACGTTCAGCTCGGTTCGTCTGGACGGGGGCCTCTTGCACAGGCGCGGCTTGGCGTTGCTCTGCCCGATTTTGCTGACGCTCGGCGCGTGCATCGCCGCTCCGGCCTTCACCACGCGCGGCACGGCGCTCGGCACGGCGCTCGTCACGCTGGAAATCGGCGGCTGCATTAACATCAGCCGAAGCGCGAACCGATGTCGGCACAACTTCCGCTGCACAAACCGCCATAGGCGAAAGCGCCGTCGCGGTTACCAATGTCATCAGTAAAAATTTCTTCATGGGTGTTTCCAAATGGCAGAGGCACCATGCTTCTGCGTTAACGTCAGTCTTGCCGGAGTCGTTCTGAAGCGTAGCTGAACTGGCCATACATGTTCATGAAAGGAAGCATTTTGATGAACGACGGAAATCAGGCGATTTGGTTAAACGGCACATCCATTACCGGAAAATTTTCCCAGCCGATGAAATCGAAATGCCACCATTCGTTCGACAGGCCGATGAATCCCTGCGACTCGAGATAGGCTTGAAGCCGAACGCGATTTGATGCTGCTTTTGGGCTGGCACCGGCATAATTACGGTGTGCTTTTTCGGAAAAATCGTCGAATTCGGTTGGCATTTCCACCAGTACGCCGGTCTTCAGATCATATAATGTTAAATCAACGGCGCAGCCGCGATTATGCTTGGAACCGCGCTTGGGGTTGGCGACATAGTCTTTCTTCGGCCCCGCTGGCGTTGCGTCCCATAATTGCTTGGTGACGCGCCACGGGCGATAGGCATCGTAAATATTGAGACCAAAACCGTCAGCCTGTGCTGACGCACTGGCGCGAACCAGCGCTTGGGCCGCCGCCGCTGTCAGAAATGCACGCGCTTCGGCATAAAGAACGCGCCCGGTGAAGTTGTTGGTTGTAGCATAGCGCATGTCGAGTTTGATCGACGGGTCGAGCTTGACCAGCTCCATCAGCCGCTTTGGATCGTCCGGTGCCAGCGTTGCGGCCTTCTTGGCGGGAATAAACGGCACATCCTCGTCGGGCCGCTTTGGCACACAAGTTGCGAGTGGGATTGCAGCAAGCCCCAGCAACACCTCGCGGCGGCCGAGCTTTAAGGGTTCTCGCGCGCCAGCCACTCTTCGAGCCATTTGATCGTGTAATCGCCGTTCTGGAAATCGGGATCTTCGAGCAGTTTCTGGTGCAACGGAATAGTGGTCTTCATCCCCTCGATTACAAATTCACCGAGAGCGCGGCGTAAGCGCATCAGGCAACCTTCACGTGTCGCGCCATAGACAATGAGCTTTGCGATCATGCTGTCATAATAAGGCGGTACCTTATAGCCATGATAAAGCCCGCTATCGACGCGGACATAGAGTCCGCCGGGGGGGTGATACCAGCTAACGGTGCCAGGCGATGGCATGAAGGTGACGGGGTCCTCGGCGTTGATCCGGCATTCAACCGCGTGCCCGGTGAAGGTCACATCATCCTGTGTAAACGACAAAGGCTTGCCCTCTGCCACGCGGATCTGTTCACGGACCAAGTCGATGCCGGTAATCATTTCGGTAACCGGGTGCTCGACCTGCAATCGCGTGTTCATTTCGATGAAATAGAATTCGCCATTTTCCCACAGGAACTCAATTGTCCTGGCGCCGCGATAGCTCATGTCAGCCATAGCATTGGCGCAAACCATTCCCATGCGGTCACGTTCCGCGGCGGACAGTACAGGCGAGGGCGCTTCTTCAAGCACCTTCTGATGGCGGCGTTGTAGCGAACAGTCGCGCTCGCCCAGATGGACGGCCTTGCCTTCGCCATCACCAAAAATCTGGAACTCGATATGGCGCGGATTGCCGAGATATTTTTCAAGATAGACGGTGGCATCGCCAAAGGCTGCCTTGGCCTCCGAGCCGGCCTGCTGCATCTGGGTTTCCAACTCGCCTTCGCTGTTGACCACTTTCATGCCGCGGCCACCGCCGCCTGAGGCGGCTTTAATTATGACCGGATAGCCGATGTCGCGAGCGATTGCCTTGGCTTCCTCAACATCTTCGATTGCGCCGTCGGAGCCAGGGACCAGCGGCAGACCAAGCCGTCCCGCCGAGCGTTTTGCCTCGACCTTGTCGCCCATCGTACGAATATGTTCGGGCTTGGGGCCGATCCATTTGATATCGTGGCTTTCGACGATCTCCGCAAACTGGGCATTTTCCGACAGGAACCCGTAGCCGGGGTGGATCGCATCGGCGTGGCTGATTTCAGCTGCCGAAATAATCGCAGGAATGTTAAGATAGCTGTCGGTCGCAGATGGCGGCCCGATGCAAATGGCTTCGTCCGCAAGCCGGACGTGCATAGCATCCGCGTCTGCCGTTGAATGCACCGCCACCGTCTTGATCCCCATCTCATGCGCGGCCCTGTGAATGCGAAGCGCAATTTCGCCACGATTAGCGATCAGGATTTTTTCAATTCCCATGATTTACGCTATCACCATCAGCGGCTGATCAAATTCGACGGGCTGACCGCTCTCGACATATATGTCGGTGACGGTACCGCTGTTTGGCGCGATAATCGGGTTCATGACCTTCATCGCTTCGATAATCATGACAGTATCCCCAGCTTTCACTTGCTGGCCGACGGTGACGAATGCGGCGGCATCGGGTTCAGGAGTGAGGTAAGCCGTCCCGACCATTGGCGATTTCAGAGCGTTAGCAGCAGTGGCTGGAGCTGTTTCAGCAGCATGCGCGGCCGCAGTTGGCGCAGTTGCCGCTGCTGACATTGATGCTACGGCGACCGGAGCCGCGACAGCAGTCATCGTCCGCGATACGCGGATTTTGCGTTCGCCGTCCTCAACCTCGATTTCGCTGAGACCAGTATCATTCAGCATGGCCGCCAGTTCGCGGACAAGATTGGTATCGACCTGCATGCCGCCATTGCTGCCTGATTTAACCGCCATTTTTTCCTCCTTGCGCCCTGAACTTAAGCAGTGCGCCTAATGTCAAAGTTGTAACGCCGCGTCCAGCGCCAGTTCATACGACTTTGCTCCGTGTCCAGCAAATACTGCGCGAGCGCCAAGACTTACATAGCTGAAATGCCGGAATTCCTCACGTGTATGTGGGTCGGACAGGTGCACTTCGAAAACCGGTAAATCAATTGCCTTGATGGCATCCAATATCGCGACTGAAGTGTGGGTAAAGCCAGCCGCGTTCAAAAGCACGGCCTTTGCATCCGTTGCCTTCGCCTCATGCAGCCAGTCGATCAAATGCCCTTCGTGGTTCGACTGACGAAAGTCGATATCTGCGCCTGCTTCGCGGGCCATATCGTCCAGCCTTCCGGCGATATCATCAAGCGTATCTCGACCATAGATTTCTGGCTCTCGCGTGCCCAGCAAATTGAGATTTGGACCATTCAGAACAAAAATAACCGGCCGTTCAGCCAAAATAGTTTCCTTGATAATATCACGCCAGCAGTTGCGGTTGGCGAGTAACGGACACTATATGGCGACCACACAAAAAGCGAGACGAAATGAGCACTCCAACAATGACCGATTATATTGCCCTAACTCTCAACGGCGAGACACATCGCTGTCTGGCAGGCGGTAGCGTGGCCGACCTTGTCCGCGAAATTGGGCTTGATCCCGCCAAGGTCGCAGTCGAACGGAATCTCGAAATTGTGCCGCGATCGACGCTGGCCGATGTAACACTGGACGAGGGCGATGTTCTGGAGATCGTGCACTTTGTTGGCGGCGGGCAAGCCGATAGCTGGTCTGTGGCGGGACGAACCTTTAATTCACGGCTAATTGTAGGAACAGGGAAATACAAGGATTTCGAGCAGAATGCTGCAGCTTTGGTCGCGTCAGGTGCAGAGATCATCACTGTTGCCGTGCGCAGGGTGAATGTATCTGATCCCAAATCTCCGATGCTGACCGATTATATTGATCCCAAGAGATATACCTATCTGCCGAACACGGCCGGTTGCTTTACCGCGGATGATGCGATCCGCACTTTGCGGTTAGCGCGCGAAGCTGGTGGATGGGATTTGGTCAAGCTGGAAGTCTTGGGAGAAGCAAAAACGCTTTATCCCGACATGCGCGAAACATTAAAGGCCACAGAAGTTCTGGCGAATGAGGGGTTTCTGCCTATGGTGTATTGCGTCGACGACCCGATTGCAGCCAAGCAGCTGGAAGACGCGGGCGCGGTTGCCGTTATGCCGCTCGGTGCACCAATTGGCTCGGGGCTGGGCATCCAGAACCGAGTGACCATCCGCCTTATCGTTGAGGGTGCCAAAGTGCCTGTGCTTGTCGATGCTGGCGTCGGCACTGCGTCCGATGCTGCCGTAGCAATGGAGCTGGGTTGCGACGGCGTATTGATGAACACTGCAATCGCTGAAGCCAAAAATCCGGTGGGGATGGCCACAGCGATGAAGTTCGCCGTCGAATCGGGGCGGATGGCTTATCTTGCCGGACGTATGGGGCGCCGGATGTATGCAGATCCTTCCAGTCCGCTTGCCGGACTAATCTGAAATCTTGTAATAAAATTGCTATATTTGCCATTGGTCGAACAAGATTGTTCGTTGGTCGCGCCGTTCGTCGAAACGTCGACTGTCTTTGCATTTAATCGAAAGTGTAATGCGCGAGCAACACAGTGCGGGTAAATGTTTCAGCGCAGGTCGGGTCCGCAAATATGCTCCCCAGCTACAGATGTCGGTCCGTCCTGCAACCCTCTCCCATCGGCCGACGGCGAAAAGCTGCGGCCGCGAAAACAAAGGATGTTCAAAATGGCGACCCCCAAGCTGTTTCCACTATCGCTGCTGGCTGCTTCTGCGTTGGTTATATCAACTCCCGCCATGGCGGATTGGAAGACCAAGGAAGTCGGGCATCAAGATCTCGATCTATCCACCGCAAAAGGTCAGGAGCGGCTAAAGACCCGTGTCAAACTTGCCGTCAAGCAGGTCTGCAGAACCCCGCGTGCAATTACGCTTAAAGAACGCATAGACCAGAATAATTGCGAAAAAGACGCGATTACGCGCGCAATGCCAAAGGCGGAGCAGACAATTGCCGCCTATATGGAAAATCGCAAATTTGCCGCACGCGACGACAAGGCAATCGTCGGCAACTGATTTTCTTTCAAACGGAATAAAGGGCTCTGGCAAGAAATTGCCAGCGCCCTTTATTTGCCCGCAAGGGCCTTCACGTCGGCTAAGTATTTGCGCCCGATCCGCATTGATAAATCGTCACCCAATAATGCATGCCAAACACCGCCACCTTCATGGCGCAATCCGGTAATCAGATCGCGCCGGACAATATGGCTGCGGTGGATGCGTTGGAACTTTTCAGGGTTTAGGCGCTGCTCCAAGGCCGAGATGGTCTGATGCAATAAATAACTGCGTCCTGCAGTGTGCAGCCGCATATAGTCACGCTCTGCTTCGATCCGTTCGATATCAATCGCGGCAATTCGGATGAGTTCGGCGCGGTGCGATACCCAGAATTCATTCGCATAGTCGCCACTGATTTCCTCAGTGGCGAGGTTGGTCGTCGGCGCATCTTTGCTGGCCGACGTACGCGCAATTGCCCGACCCAGACGCTCGCTTGACACTGGCTTTAGAACATAATCGATAACATCGAGATCGAATGCCTCGACGGCAAAATTATCATATGCGGTTACCAGCACGATGGCTGGCTTTTTATCCATTAGCCCCAGAGCGCGGGCGGCATTTATACCGTCCATCTTTGGCATGCCGATATCGAGGAAAATCAAATCCGGGGTCAACTGCTGCGCAAGGCGCAGTGCCGCTACACCGTCGTTCGCTGTCCCGACAATTTCTATAATCGGATGGTCGCTGCACAATATTTCGAGGCGTTCGATAGCCAATGGCTCATCGTCGACGATCATGGTGTGGAGCCGCTTCATGATTTAAGTCGGTGGCTTAGCGGTAGCGTCAGCGTCGCTATATACCCGCCGCTTTCTATGACATGGGTATCGAGGCGCGCGGCCGACCTGTACCGCGCTTCCAGACGGTCGCGTACGTTAGCCAGTCCAATGCCGCTACCGCCAACATGATCTTGGTCCATAACCTCTCCATCGTCTGATACGCTGAGTATTATATTTTCTCCGTCGATCTGGGCTTTGATTGTGATCGTAACCGGACGCGTCGTGCGCGAAACGCCATATTTGATCGCGTTCTCTACAAGAGGTTGGAGAATAAGTGCGGGTACGTGCTGGTTCATTAGCTCATAGGGAACGTCTATCTTTGTCCGCAGTCTTTTGGGATAACGCACCCCTTCAATTTCCAGATAGAGGCGCTGGAGATCGACTTCCTCTTCGATGGTAACATCCTCCAGCGGGTCTGATGAAAGGCTGGTGCGGTAGAAGTTGGATAGGTTCTGGATCATGGCCTCTGCTTCGGCAGGTTTGCCAGTGATTACCAAGCTGGAAAGCGAATTCAACGTATTGAAAAGGAAATGCGGATTGACCTGATAACGGAGCGAGCGAAGTTCCGCATCCTGAGCGGCTTGGGCAAAACGGGATGTTTTCCGTTCGGCTTCACGCACCTCTCGCGCATAACCAATGGCTACATAAAGTGACCCCCACGCGATCAGGAAGAAGTAATGGGTTACCGAGATATCGGCAATTTCTTGCCAAAATGACAGTCCAAGTCGATCCTTCAAATCCTCAACGGTTTTGCCGACATTGGGGTCTTTGAACAAACTGACCGGGTCATAAAGATTGAATATATAAAAGTTTGCCGATGCCAAAAGCATCGCGCAGGGAATCGCACAAACAAATGCGGCGCTCAAACGGAACCCCAATGAACGGCGGTCCGCGAGCCGAAGACCCATGTATAAAATCCATGTGACGAACACGCCAACAACGGCAACCATCAACCTGCGTTCGAACAGAATGGCCTGTGCGGGAAAGTCCAACAGAGCGGCTCTCAACGACAAGATCAATGCATAAAAGGCCCAAAAACCGATTATGGTTAAAAGGGCCATCTGGTGCCCGACTAAAGTTTTCCTCGATTGGACAAATTCCATTCAGCATGCATAGCGGATTTTGCGACGCTTGCACTATTCATGCCGTTTCTTGTCGAAACGCCCACCGACTTGGTCGAAACTTTTCGGACTAGCGGTTTCGTCAACCATTCGTTAACCATCTTCCTGCAAATATGCAGGTCTATGGTAACAGGGGATTGATACCATGACGAAGAGCAACAATGACGGGCCTGGTCTGCTGACTTTAGCCGAGATAAAAGAGTTTGCAGGTTTCAGCGCTGCTACCCAGCGTTATATTCGCCGGTCTTTAGACGTGGCCTTTGACCGCAAGGATGCCATCGCGCTCTGGTCGCGCGATGCCGTCGAAGCGGCCTCGATAAAAGCGCAGCATGTTTGTTACGATAAGCTTCCTGAGATTCGAGCGCTCGTTCCTGAATCGAGCTCGATCAAGGATGCAGAGCCGTTTCTGGCGCAGTTGGTGACGGTGTCGGCTTTCGACCTAGGACAGGGTCGTATCGATGGCTTTGCCGCTTTCCGGTTTTTGTATGAACGGTTGATTGGGGCGGATGCGCGGCCTTGGCTGCCTGCCGCGTTCTGCGCGGCTGCGTCGATGCCACATTTGCAGCCTGACAAGCGCAAAGCATTGCTGCAATCCATAAGCGAAGCGGCGGCGACCGCACCCGGCTGGTCGAAGCGCCAGCCCAGTTTTTACCCCGAGTGGGTAGAAAAAGTCGAAGCTGGAACCAGTACTGCATATTGAGCTTGCTCAGGCTTTAGCCACATGTCGAATTCTGTTTGGCAGGTGGTAAAAGTTTTTTTGTGTGGTGGTAGGGACAGTGCTTCCTCTAAATACGCCGCCAGCGAAAATACCAGATTTTAAGCCCATATGCAAATCATCGTGTTGAATTTAGTCCGTTTTGTTCAACTTTGGTATGGTCTAAAAGTGGTTCAGCAATCACCGGGTAATCACCGAAACGCTTTTCCAAAAAAAGACATTTGCTGTCCTGCGTCACGGTTAAGCGTCTGG
>JANMQN010000088.1:0-8045 GCA_031370535.1 Sphingomonadales bacterium
ATGGATTTCGGGCATCGTCGAAGAAGCAGAAGTCGGCAAGATCTATGACGGTAAGGTCGTCAACATGGTCGATTTCGGCGCGTTCGTGAACTTCATGGGCGGCAAGGACGGGCTTGTGCACGTTTCCGAAATCGCGAACGAACGCGTTGAAAAGGTCAGCGACGTGTTGTCCGAAGGTCAGGAAGTCAAGGTCAAGGTCCTCGAAATCGACCAGCGCGGCAAGGTTCGCCTGTCGATGCGCGTCGTCGATCAAGAAACCGGCGCCGAACTGGAAGACACCCGCCCACCCCGCGAAGAACGCCCACGCGGCGATCGGCCGGACCGTGGACCCCGTCGTGAAGGCGGTGGTGGCGGACGCGGCGAAGGCCGTGGCGACCGCGGACCCCGCCGTGAAGGCGGCGGTGGTCGCGGTGAAGGCCGCGGCGATCGTGGTCCTCGCCAAGAGCGATCAGAAGGCGGTGAAGGCGGCGGCAACCCCGACCACGTTCCTGCATTCTTAAAGGATTAACTCCGAAATCGGAGATGGAGAGGAAAGGGGTCGCTTCGGCGACCCCTTTTTTGTTGTCGGGCGTAAAATTTGCTGTTCTCTCGCCGCCGGCTTGTTAGGGTCCCGGCGATTTTGGGAGGCATTCGTCGATGCGCAATTTCCTGTTGTTGCCGATCGTTGTTGCGTGCGCGATTGCGTTGGCACTGTGGGCTCGGGTGCCGCCTGCCGGCGATAGCGGGTCGGGATATTCGTTGGTCGAGGCGCAGAAGACGCTGGACGCAATTGCGTGCGAGCCACGACCCGCCGGCTCTGCGGGTAATGAACGAGCGCGGACATGGCTGAAGGCGCAGTTTTCTGCAATTGGGCTTGAGGTTAGCACGCAGGCTGGGGTCGGCCTGCGGCAGGCGAATTTCGATGCGCGGCGCAAGGGGACGATCAGCGTTTCGCCTTATGAAAACATCGTTGCGGTACTGCCGGGGCGTGATCGGACGGGCAAGGCGGTGGCGCTGATGGCGCATGTCGATAGCGCGCCTTGGGCCAATGGCGCGTCGGACGATGCCGCAGGTGTTGCGGCGCTGGTGGAGACGGCGCGGGTGTTGGCGGCAGGGCCGAAGCCCGTGCGCGATGTGGTTTTCCTTGTTACCGATGCAGAGGAGTTGGGCCTCATTGGTGCGCAAGAGTTTTTCGATCGGCACCCGCTGGCAAAGCGAATTGGCGCGGTGGTCAATGTCGAGGCGCGGGGGTCGCGTGGGCGCGCTTTCATGTTCCAGACATCGCCGGGAAACGCTTCATTGATCGGCTTGTGGGCGGACAAAGCGGTGAGCCCTTCGGGAAACAGCTTTGCCAACAATGTATATAAGCTGCTGCCCAATGACACCGATCTGTCCGTTTCGTTGGCCAAGGGAATTACTGGCATCAACGCGGCTTATATTGACGGGTTGTACGACTATCACATGCCGACCGACAATATCAGCAACATAGACCCGGCGGCGATGCGGCATCTTGGTGATTTTGCTTTGACCACGACTCGGGCGTTGGCGATGGCGGCTACGCTACCGGCGCAAGGTGCGGAGGCGGCTTACTTCGATTTCTTTGGGCTGCTTGTGGTGCACTACCCGATTTGGGGTGGGTGGGTGCTTGTGGCGGTGGGGTTTGCTCTGCTCGCTTGTGCACGTGTGCAGCGATTAGGCGTTGGCGTGCGACAGGCGTTTACTGGAACAATCGGAGTTGCAGTACTGCTGGCTTGCGTCGGCGCGGTGAGCCATTTTATCGCCAACTGGGCTTATGGCACAGGCATGATACCGATGCGCGAACGGATCAACGAGATGGACGCGGCGCTATGGATTTACATTGCGCTGGCTTCGGGCGCGGTGCTGCTAGCGCGGCCTCGAGCGGCGATGTGGACTGGCGCGGTGATCCTAATGCTGCTCTGCGCACTGGCGGCACAAATATGGATGCCCGGGGCAAGCTGGCTGTTCGATTGGGCTGGATTGATTGGTGCGGTTTTGCTGTTTCTGGCAGCGCGATACGGTATCCGGTCGCCGCTGCTTATATATGGAAGCGCGGTGATCGGCGGCATCTGGGGTGCGTTGCTATTGGCCGGGGTGATTGTCACCTATGTTTCAGTCGCACCTATGACGCCAGCCCCAGTCGCGCTTATTATTCCGTTTGCGATAACGCTTATAGCGCCGGTGATCATGGCGTTTGGCGATGTTCGCCGGTCGCGGCTGGTTAGTGGCGGACTGATCGGCCTTGGCGCGCTAGGTGCGATCTGGTTGGCATTTTCTCCCAGCTTCACATCGCGCTACCCGAGGCCCGGCGATTTGTTTCATTATACCGACCTGCGCGACAGTAAAAGTTACTGGGCGACCGGCTCGACATCGCGCGAGCTTCCACGAGGCCCGATACAACGAATCTCGCCCAAAGGCTTTGATGCCATAAAGTGGCACGCCACGCCCGCTGCCGCCACATCGATGCTGCCCCCCGATATCAACTTGAGTGAGCAGGGTGAGAACGTAACGGTCAGCATGTTTAGCGCAAACGCACCGCGAACGATGAGTTTCATGGTCACCCCTTCGGTCGCGATTTCC
Source organism: Sphingomonadales bacterium (assembly GCA_031370535.1). Lineage (GTDB taxonomy): Bacteria > Pseudomonadota > Alphaproteobacteria > Sphingomonadales > Sphingomonadaceae > Sphingorhabdus_B. The sequence continues at coordinate 2,578 of JANMQN010000088.1, forward strand.
AATGTCCGGGTGAATGGCAGGATGGTCAATATGACCGCTGAAAAGCCCACCCGCTTAACGTGGCGGGCCGAAACGGCGGGAGCAAGCTTGCTGCTGCAATTCAGAGCGGAAAAGGAAGGTTCGCTCGCCATCGACTATCTTTATGCTGTTCCAGGGATGCCCGCGGGCGCGCCACCAGCCAGTGGTCCCGATACCGACTGGGCATTGCTGAACCGCACGCGGGTGCTCGGCGGTTCGGATAGGCTCTTTTTTGGCGGCAACAAAGGCCCTGAATGACTGGCCAAATTCATCTTAGATACAGGCATCATCACACAATATCAGCAAAGCACTTGGCGGCGCGGTCAAGATTATCTAGGGAACATCCATGAACAGAAAATTTGTAGTGCCGGTGGCAATACTGGCCACCTCATCGATGCTTTCCGGATGCGCTGCATTGGGTCTTGGCGGCGGCGGTGCCAAGCCGGGTAGTAACACCCGTTATGTGGCACGCGATGTAAATACGCTTTACGCTGCGGCCAAAGACAAAATGGACAGAAAGCAGTATGAAGTTGCTGCGGCGTTGTTCGATGAGGTCGAGCGCCAGCATCCTTATTCGCCTTGGGCCCGCCGTGCGCAGTTGATGAGCGCATTCAATTATTACATGGCGCAAAAATACAATGAATCTGTCCAGTCGTCGCGTCGGTTCCTGTCAATCCATCCAGGCAACAAGGACGCGCCTTATGCTTATTATCTGATCGCTCTTTCTTATTATGAGCAGATCAGCGACGTCACGCGAGACCAGAAAATTTCTGAGCAGGCGTTGGCAGCATTGGGCGAAGTGCAGCGTCGCTATCCCAATTCACGCTATGCAGCCGATGCCACTTTGAAAATAGATCTGGTACGCGATCATCTTGCGGGCAAGGAGATGGAAATTGGCCGATTTTATCAGCGCCGCGCCTTATGGTTGGCGTCATCGCTGCGGTTCCGCGAAGTGGTCGATAAGTTCGACACGACAACGCACGCGCCTGAAGCGTTATATCGCCTGACGGAAAGCTACCTTGCAATGGGGGTGCCTGAGGAGGCGAAGAAGGCAGCTGCCGTTTTGGGTGCCAACTACCCGGGAAGCGAATGGTACCAGCGCGCATACGACCTGATGCAGAAGAACGCGCCCGCCGCGTAATGTCATGCTAACGGGGCTTTCGATCCGCGATGTGGTGCTGATCGAGGCGCTTGACCTTGAATTTGCGAGTGGATTGGGCGTTCTTACCGGTGAAACCGGAGCAGGAAAATCCATATTACTCGATGCACTTGGGCTGGCGCTGGGAGCGCGGGCCGATAGCGGGCTGGTGCGTTCCGGATCGGATAAAGCGCAGGTAACTGCCAGTTTTGATGCGCCGGCCAATGTGGCCGCGCTGCTCGCGGAAAATGACATAGAAATCGATGCAGGTGAACCACTGCTTATACGACGGTCTGTTAAGGCCGATGGCGGTAGCAAGGCGTTTATTAATGACCAGCCCTGTTCGGCCGCGCTGTTGCGCGATGTCGGCGTGGCGTTGGTCGAAATCCACGGGCAGCATGACGATAGAGGGCTGCTCAATCCACGCGGGCACAGGGCTTTGCTCGACACGTTCGGGCGGTGCGACACTGCATCGGTTTCAACCAATTTTGCGGCATGGCAAGAGGCGAAGGTCCGGCTTGATGTGGCGCGTGAAGCGCTCGAAAATGCTGCGCGCGACCGTGAATGGCTGGAGCATGCAGTGGCTGAATTGGCCGCGTTCAACCCGCAGGAGGGCGAAGAGGAACAACTCGCCGGCGAACGTTCCGATATGCAAAAGGGCGAGCGCATTGCCGAAGATCTGAAGGCTGTGTTGGAAAGCTTCGATGGCCCGAAAAGCGGCATCGCGCTTATTCGAGCCGCGGCGCGCAAGCTGGACCGGCTGGCGGATGCACATCCTTTACTGGCAGAGGCGCTAACTGCGCTCGACCAGGCAGTAATTGAAGCGGCCGAGGCAGAAGATAAACTTAACGCGGCGGCACGGGCAATTGAGTATGAGCCTGCGCGGCTTGATGAAATCGAGGTTCGCTTGTTCGAACTTCGCGCCTTAGCGCGCAAACACAATGTCGCGCCCGATGCCATATTGTCGTTACAGCAAAATCTGACGGTGCGGCTTGAATCGATTGAAGCTGGCGGCGAGGGGCTGGCAAAGCTCGAGGCGGAGGTTGCTGCCAAGCATGCCTCCTATGTTCAGTCGGCTATTGCGCTGTCAGACATGCGCAGCGCGGCCGCATTAAAGCTTGATGCTGCGGTGAAGGCCGAACTCGCTCCGTTGAAACTCGATGCCGCACAATTCCGGACAGCGATAGATCGTTTGTCAGAGGATCGCTGGACCGCGTCGGGCATGGATCGGATCGAGTTTCTGATCTCAACCAACCCCGGTGCAAACTTCGCACCACTCGCCAAAATCGCCTCGGGTGGTGAATTGTCACGCTTCATCCTCGCATTAAAAGTGGCACTCGCGGAAGAAGGTGGCGCAGCTACAATTATTTTCGACGAAATAGACCGGGGCGTTGGCGGCGCGGTTGCTGCGGCAATTGGCGAGCGGCTATCGCGGCTCGCCCAGCGCACGCAGCTACTCGCCGTTACCCACAGCCCGCAAGTTGCGGCAAAGGGACAGGCGCATTATTTCATCGCTAAATCGAGCGAGGGTACGGTAACGCGAACCGGCGTGACTTTGCTGGACGCCGACGCGCGCCGGCAGGAAATTGCAAGAATGTTGTCTGGTGCGGAAGTAACCGACGAGGCTAGAGCCCAAGCCGAGCGGCTGTTGGAGGTGGTGTGAGGAAATTAGTTATTTTACTAGCCCTTGCCCTCAGCGGATGTGTTTCCACTCCCGACCCTGCTGCGCTGACGGATCAGTTCTTCCAGCGGATGTCAACGCTATGCGGCAAAAGCTTTGCAGGCAAGATGAGCGCTGGCAATGAAAGTGATGCAAGTTTTGCTACAGCGGACTTGCAAGCCCATACCCGTGAATGCTCGCCACGCGAAATCCGCATCGCCTTCGATGTTGGTGAAGACCGTTCACGCACATGGATAATCACCCGGACCCAAAGCGGATTGCGACTGAAGCACCAGCATATGCTGAAAGACGGCATTGAAGACCCTGTCTCGCAATATGGCGGCGACACATCTGCGGCAGGCACAACTGCGCGGCAGGAATTTCCGGTCGATGCGTTTTCCAAGGCCATGTTTACCAAGGAAGGCCGCACGGTTTCGAACACGAACAGATGGGCGTTTGAAATCGAGCCGGGGCAGGATCTGGTCTATGAACTTTCGCGCGCGCAACGTCTGTTTCGCGTTTCGTTCGATTTGACCAAGCCACTGGAGCGTTAGGTGACGTCGGAAGCCGAGGCGGCCAATGAGCTTATGCGCTTGGCAAAGACTATCGCCCATCATAACAAGCTGTATCATACCGAAGACTCGCCGGAGATTTCAGACGCGGAATATGACGCACTCGTGCGGCGGAATAACGTGTTGGAAGCTGCGTATCCCCACCTAGTGCGCTCGGATAGTCCCAACGAGGCAGTTGGCGCTGCGGTTGAAGCATCCGGACTGAAAAAAATTATCCATGCGAAGCGGATGATGAGCCTCGACAATGCGTTCGATGCCGAGGATGTCGCCGATTTCGTGGCACGGGTGCGCCGGTTTTTAAACCTTGCTGACGGCACCGAAGTTGCCCTGACTGCGGAAGACAAGATCGACGGGCTGTCGTTGTCGTTGCGTTATGAAGACGGCGCGCTGACGCAAGCTGCGACCCGCGGTGATGGCACAATCGGGGAGGATGTGACGGCTAACGTTGCCTATATCACCGATATTCCGCAGCTTTTGCGTGGCGGTTCTCCCGCCCTTTTCGAAATACGCGGCGAAGTCTATATGGCTAAATCCGACTTCGCTGCGCTGAACGCCGAGCAGGCAGCAAAGGGCGGCAAGATATTTGCCAATCCGCGCAATGCCGCTGCGGGATCATTGCGACAGAAGGACGCCACGGTGACCGCATCGCGTCCATTGCGCTTCCTTGCGCACGGATGGGGCGAGGTAAGTGCGTTGCCTGCCGATACCCAGGCTGGCGTTTTGGCGTCAATCGCCCAATGGGGCGTGCCAGTTTCGCCGTTATTGGTACGCGTGGATGGGGTCGAAAGCGCACTGGCGCATTATGCTGGCATAGAGCGGCAACGGGCGGACATGCCCTATGATATCGACGGCGTGGTTTACAAAGTCGACCGGCTTGACTGGCAGGAGCGGTTGGGCTTTGTTGCCAAAGCCCCGCGCTGGGCCATCGCGCATAAATTTCCCGCTGAACGCGCGGAAACGACGCTGGAGGCCATTGACATTCAGGTTGGACGAACCGGCAAGCTTACACCCGTTGGTCGTCTGACGCCGGTGACCGTGGGCGGGGTGGTCGTTTCCAATGTTACTCTGCACAATCGCGACGAAATCGGACGGCTCGGCGTGCGGCCCGGTGACCGCATCGTCGTTCAGCGGGCAGGGGACGTCATTCCGCAGATAGTAGAGAATCTGACGGCGGCTGTTGAGCGAAATGCTTACAGCTTTCCAGACCATTGCCCTGAATGCGGATCTGAAGCAGTAGCCGAAGAAAGCGAGGTCGACGTTCGCTGTACCGGTGGGCTGATTTGTCCGGCGCAGCGCGTGCAACGCCTGATCCACTTCGTCAGTCGTGCCGCGCTCGATATCGAAGGGCTTGGCGAGAAAACAATTCAGGAATTTTTCGACCTCGGCTGGCTGGAAAGTCCTGCCGATATATTCCGCTTGCGAAGCAGGCGCGCAGCGATTCTGGAACGGGAGGGATGGCAGGAAAAGTCTGTGGATAACCTGTTGGCAGCGATCGAGGGAAAACGGGCGCCCGATGGCTCTCGCTTGTTGTTCGGCTTGGGCATTCGCCATATCGGTGCGGTGACGGCGAAAGATCTGTTCAAGAATTTTGGGTCGCTCAGCGCCGTTCACGATATCGGCATGAGGCTTGCTAGCCGCGATGAAAGTGCCCTCGCGGATTTGACCGGTATTGATGGCATTGGCCCGACCGTGGCAGAGGCGCTGGGCGATTTTTTTCACGAGCCGCATAACCGCGACGTTTGGGATGACTTGATGCGCGAGGTTATTCCGCCCGATTATGTCTCAAATGTTCGGGAGAGTGAATGGACCGGCAAGACAATCGTCTTTACCGGCAAGCTGGAAACGATGAGCCGTGACGAAGCTAAAGCGCAGGCCGAAGCGCTCGGCGCGAAGGCAGCGGGTTCGGTCAGCGCTAAGACCGACCTTGTGGTTGCAGGTCCGGGTGCTGGCTCAAAACTGAAGCAAGCGACCGCACTAGGCATCCGTGTGATCGACGAGGCCGAATGGGCAGATATTGTCGCCAGCGCCTAGCTGACTGGCCGCGCTCTCGGTACAACACGTTCCATATCCTTATTCTCCC
>JANMQN010000115.1:0-7025 GCA_031370535.1 Sphingomonadales bacterium
CCTTAACGGCGTTACACAGCGCACGGATGAAATCGCGGATCCTCCATGGCGAAAAGCCAATTTTCGGCCACCTACCCCACAACGTCCAGCGTCAGCATCCTGAATTTACAAACGAGACTTTTTGCCAGTACCAAAGTTATACACCTCGGTCAGGCTCAGCTTTTTCATTTTGGCTTGCCGACTTGGCCTGATAGTACGCCGAACAAAACGATATAGGGACATAAAATGCGCATTCTGACCTTTGCTCTCCTCTCTGCTCTGGCGCTTACTTCGGGGTGTAAGATGGTCGATAACGAGGCTGCAAAGTCTATCGATGCCTCGTTGCTGCCTGAAATCACGGTGCCGGAACTGTCGGAGCAAGTGATGAAGGATGTGACCAAAGAGCTTTCACTCGATAGCTACGAAGGCCGTGCGCCTGGGTCAGCGGGCGAGGAAAAGACCGTTGCTTATCTGATCAGCAAGTTCAAGGCGGCGGGGCTGGAGCCCGGTAACGGCGCAAGCTGGACGCAGGACGTGCCGCTGGTGGAAATCACCGCAAAGAATGTGTCAGCGCTGAGCGTTGCGGACAAGACCGGTAAGGCGATGTCCTTTGCCTATGGCAGTGAATATGTCGTCGGCAGCTACCGCGAAACGCCGAAAACCAAGATCGATCAAAGCGAAATGGTTTTTGTCGGCCACGGAATCGTTGCGCCCGAAAAGGGCTGGAACGATTACGCCGGGGTCGATGTAAAAGGTAAGACCGTAGTCGTGATGGTCAACGACCCCGACTTCGACGCCAAGGATTTGACCGGCGAATTTGGCGGGAAGGCGATGACCTATTACGGCCGCTGGACATATAAGTTCGAGGAAGCGGCGCGCCAAGGTGCCGCCGCTGTGCTGATCATTCATGATGATGCACCCGCCGCTTATGGTTGGAACGTCGTCAATTCGAGCTGGACCGGCACGCAGTTTCTCGCGCAGTCGAAAGATGCTGGCGCAAGCCAGACGCAAGCGAATGGCTGGATACAAAAGAGCGTCGCCAAAGAGATTTTCTTAGCCGCTGGTCAAGACCTCGAAAAGCAAATGGCAGCCGCCAAGACCAAGGGCTTCAAGGCAGTTCCGCTTGGGCTGACTGCATCGCTTAGCTTCGATAACGACATTACCCGCAAGGCCAGCAAGAATGTCGTCGGCATTTTAAAGGGTGCCAAACGCCCCGACGAATATGTGCTCTATACTGCACATTGGGACCATTTGGGCCGCTGCACGGCAGTGGCTGGAGACGATATCTGCAACGGCGCTATCGACAATGCCACAGGTTCAGCTGCGTTGGTGGCACTTGCCGAAGCGCACAAGAAGGCCGGTGCACCAGACCGTAGCATTATCTTCCTTGCAGTAACCGCTGAAGAGTCAGGACTGCTCGGTTCCAAATATTACGCCGAGAACCCTATTGTTCCGCTTAGCCAGACAGTAGGCGGGGTGAATATGGACGCATTTTCGATGGCCGGTCCTGCAAAGAATCTCACAGTTATCGGTATGGGCAAATCGCAACTCGACGCATACCTGGACGCAGCAGCTAAGGCTGAAAACCGCACGCCAGAAATGGAGCCAACTCCTGAGAAGGGCTTCTATTATCGTTCGGACCATTTCAGCTTCGCTAAATTAGGTGTGCCGATGGTATATTTTGAGGGCGGCGATGATCTGATCACCGGCGGAAAGGAAGCTGCGAAGGCCGCCGCCGAGGATTATGAAAAGAACCGCTATCACGCGCCCGGCGACGAATATGACGCGAAATGGGACTGGTCGGGCGTCATGGCCGACTTGAAACTCTATTACCGTGTCGGCCGAATGCTGGCGATGACCGATGCGTGGCCCAATTGGAACGATGGCGACGAATTCCGCGCCATTCGCGACAAGAGCCGCAGCGGGAAATAGGCCGGTATGACCTTTCGAATGCCCGCCGAATGGGCACCGCATGAGCGCGTCTGGATCGGCTTCCCAAGCTTTTGGGGGCATTGGGAGGAGCCGTTCGCCGAGGCTCAGCGCCAGATAGCCGCCTTTGCCAATGCAGTGCATGATGGCGGCAAGGGTGAGACGGTGCACCTTATTGCGGGCAATTCCGATGCAGCCAAGGTCGCGCGCGATCTTGTAGAAGCAGGCGTAATCGTCGAAGAAAGGCAGATCGGCGATATCTGGCTGCGCGATACCGGCTGTATCATTGTCGGCGATGGTCAAAGCCGCATTGCCCGCGATTTCGGGTTCAACGGCTGGGGTAACCGATTCAACTTCGACGGCGATCAGGACATTGGCGAGACGCTTGCCAAGGCCGCCGGTTTTACCGTGGTAGAATGCGATTGGGTGCTCGAAGGCGGATCGATCGACGTCGATGGCGAAGGTGCGGCGGTCACGACCATCGACTGCCTCCTCAACCAGAACCGGAATGCGGCGCTGGACAAGGCCCAAATCGAAGCACGGCTGCGCAGCGACCTTGGAATTCACCGACTGCTATGGCTAGGCGACGGATTGGGCAATGACCACACCGACGGCCATGTCGACAATTTGGCGCGATTTGTGGGCGTGAACCATCTCGTCATTCCCGAATCGCGCGATGCCGACGATGCCAATGCTGCCGTTTATGCCGACGCCCGCAAACGTGCCGAGGCCTTCGGGTGCAGGGTTAGCGCAATGCCTTCGGTCGGACGGTTCGAGCAGTATGGGGAGGCTGTGCCCGCCAGCTATATGAACTTCTATATCGGTAATAGCGCCGTCATCGTGCCTATATATGGCAGCCGCCATGACGATCACGCTCTCGCGGAGTTCGCCCTGCTATTTCCAGATCGCAAAATTGTCGGCCTGCCCGCCGATGCGGTGCTTACAGGCGGTGGAAGCTTCCATTGTTCAAGCCAACAGGTGCCTCTTTGACGCTATTGGCAACTAAGAGAATCCACCCCATATAGCCCACACAATCAACAGAGAGGACCCCCCATGAAAAAAGCTTTTCTCCTTGCTCTCGCCGCATCAGTCTTGGCAGTCCCCGTTTATGCCGACCACCACGGAATGAGCAAAGCCGAGCATGACAAGATGCATAAGGCGCATCAGGACCGGCTCGCGAAAATCCTCGCCGATCCTTCGCGCGTCGATGACTCGAAACGTGACAAATATCGCCACCCAGCCGAAACGTTTGAGTTCTTTCGCCTGCATCCCGATCATGTAATCGGCGAATATGCACCCGGCGGCGAATGGGTATCGCGCATTCTGGGCCGTTATGTCGACGAAAAGGGCAAATTCAACGGACTTTATTTCAGCACCAATGCCGGGTTTGGTACGCCCGAATCGCATACCCGCATTAAAGCCAGCGCTGCGAAATTCGGTGAGGATGTGGCAAAGGTCACAGGCCGCCCCGCGACGGATTATACAGGCTTTACGCTCGACGCCATCCCCGAGGGCGCGAAAGGCACATACGACCGGATTCTGGTCATGCGTATGCTGCACAATATGATTCGCTGGAACATCGCCGACACCGAATTGAAGCGCATGCGCGAATTGCTAAAAGACGACGGACTAATCGGCATTGAGCAGCATCGCGCGAAAGCCGACGCTCCCTATAGCTACACAGACGGCAACAAAGGCTATCTTCGCGAGGCTGATGTGATCAAGCTGATGGAACTTAACGGCTTCGAACTGGTCGCAAAAAGCGAAGTAAATGCCAACTCCAAGGACGCAGCCAACTGGCCCGACGGCGTCTGGACGTTGCCGCCGCAATTCGCTCTGAAGGATGTCGATAAAGCCAAATATGAGGCAATCGGCGAATCTGACCGGATGACCTTGCTGTTCAAGAAGCGGTCCTGACCACCATTATGTCGGCCTTTGCGATCCGCGCGATCCTCTCAGGGATAATCATCGCGCTCATTGCATTGGTCGGCAAAAAGGCACCGGCTACAGGGGCGCTGATTGCCTCGCTGCCGCTGATTTCTATCTTGGGCATGATATGGCTTTGGCGTGACACGCGCGACAGTGAGCTGCTCGCCAATCACGCAGAGGCAACATTCTGGTATGTGCTGCCGAGCTTGCCGATGTTTTTGCTCATCCCCTGGTTGTTGCGGAGCGGCTATAGCTTCTGGTTGGCACTTGCCCTCGGTATTGCGATTACAATATTGTTGTATCTTGCCACAATCTTGATTGCCGCGCGTTTCGGCGTGCGGCTATAGCCGTCTCATGACCAGCAATATCACAGTCGCCGCGCTACAATTGCCTCTGGCGGGAAATGAAGCGGACAATATCGACGCCGTTTCCGATCTCGTTGCGCAAGCGGCCTCAAGCGGTGCACAAATCATATTGCCGCCGGAGCTGTTTTCTGGGCCCTATTTCTGCAAGACGCAGGAGGAGGCGCATTTTGCCCTCGCGCGTCCGACGCTTGAGCACCCATCTGTAAAGGCGATGGCAAAGCTCGCCAAGCAGTTGGGGGTCGCTATCCCAACCAGCTTTTTCGAACGTGATGGAGCGCATTTCTACAATACGGTGGCGATGATTGATGCAACCGGTGAAATTCTTGGCACGTATCGAAAGAGCCATATTCCTGATGGCCCTGGCTATCAGGAGAAATATTACTTCCGCCCGGGCAACACCGGTTTCAAGGTGTGGGACGTCTTCGGCATGCGGATGGGCGTCGGCATTTGTTGGGACCAATGGTACCCGGAATGTGCTCGGGCGATGGCGCTAATGGGGGCGGAGCTGCTCTTTTATCCTACCGCCATCGGTGCAGAACCGCAGGATGCGACACTCGATACACGCCAGATGTGGCGGCGCGCCATGGTGGGGCACGCGGTCAGCAACTCCATGCCGGTGATTGCAGCCAACCGTACCGGCAGCGAAAATGATCACGGGGGTGAACCTCAGAAATTCTACGGCACCAGTTTCATCGCCAATGAATGGGGCGACATTGTAGCCGATCTAAACGACAGCGAAACCGGCGTGCTGGTGGCGGCTTTCGATCTGGACCAAGCCCGCAAACATCGCGCAAGCATGGGCTTTTTCCGTGACCGCAGGCCGCAACTCTACGGGCGATTGGTTGAGGACATTTAAGCTGTCGCATCTCTATCTCATCGGTCTGGGGTCAAACCAGCGTCATGCGATTATCGGCTTGCCCGCCCAAGTGCTGGAACAGGCAGTGGCCGCGCTTGAAATGGAAGATGTGGATGTATTTGCACATTCAGCAATCATCACCAGCGCGCCATTGGGCCCATCGCTGCGAAGATATGCAAATGCAGCGGCGATCGTCTCAACGGCGTTAGAACCACCTGCCCTGCTACTTCGACTGCACGAGATTGAGGCACATTTCGGCCGCGTCCGCCGTGGCCGGGCGTGGCAAGCGCGGGTGCTGGATCTCGATATCATTTTATGGTCCGGCGGGATATGGGCGGACGCAAGTCCAGAGCTGGCAATTCCCCATCCTGCCATGCGGGATCGTAGCTTTGTGTTGACCCCGGCGGCAATGATTGCGCCGGACTGGAGCGACCCGGTAACCGGCCTGAGCATTCGCCAGCTACAATCGCGATTTAACCGTCCAAAGCCGCTTGACCCCGCATCGTCGCGCCATTAGGGGAAGCGCTCTCGCACGAACCGCTATACCGGTTCTGGTAAGGGCCCTTAGCTCAGTCGGTAGAGCAACTGACTTTTAATCAGTAGGTCGCTGGTTCGAACCCAGCAGGGCTCACCAAATTATGTCTTAAAAGCAATGATTTGGATCAAGAGCATTTTTAGGCAGTTGGAAAATTGTCTGCCTAGGTAAAATTCTAGGTAACACTTGCATGAATTTGAAATATCTTTGTGTGCTGATATTGCCAAGCTCCGCTGCTTAGAGAGACTCGGACATAGGACTTAAGGACACCAGTTCTTCCCAGTAATCTCCCATCTCGTGATGCATCCAGTTCGCTGCGAGTTCCTTTTTTCCAGTAAGTGCCAGAAACAATGTTCCACGCGCCGGGACACCAGCAGTTGCGAACGCACGGCAAATGGTCAGTCGGTGACGCTGCCAAGACCAAATAGCTCAGCGGTAAACACCAACCGCTCGGTCGCTGGAAATGCGGCATGGGCAGTCAAGCGGCCGTCCTCGAAACGGAAATGCCAGGTGCGCTGAGGCAGCGGCGGCTTGGACTGTAAAGCTGTGGCGGCAAGATTGACAATGTTGCAGCTACCTGAAAAATCGCGGGCAGATGTCGTGCGGATCAGTTCGATCTGGGCCGTACGGGCCAATGCTGCAAGTTTCTGACAAGCGGCATAATCGCTTTTGTGCGTCCATTGTGCGGCGTCCGCGACAAAAGGTGCAAGTGTAAGGTCAATCGCGCGATCGGTTCGAACCTTGGCCGTAAAGCTCGAATGCTCTGTAGTCGTCGATGGCGGGACAAAGCGCGGCGAGCGCAGAAAGAACCGCAACCGCCAATAGGCCGTCTCGGCAATTGCAGTGCCTTCGGCTTCACTGGCATAGAAGATACCGGGCAGTTCATCGGCCCGGCGGAACCGGCTAGCGCTGCGGTGGCCATAGCGAAACGGCGATGAAAGAAGAAAGTGAAGTCCCCGTGCCTCCTTGGGCAGGTCGGGCTTTACAGCTTCGGCCAAGGCCTCAAGCCGCGCCTGATCTTCAACCGACGCGGCGAGCCTGTTGGTTGAGATCCGGTGCTGCGCCTCAACGACGCGCCAGACCGTACCCTCGTAGTGCCTGACTTCAGACGCGAGCGCGGTGGGCGTCAACATAGTCGCAAACTGTCAGCAGGCCTTTGAAGCTGTCGATAAGATCTATCGGCCGTGCATCCAGATCGAGATTGGCAACGTCCAGCCAGCGACGCGAAGCCGCGTCATCGCTTCCAAGCAGCGCATCAAGGCTGCGGAACAAGCGCAGAAGGAACTGGCCCGCTTCAAAGGATTTGGACGCTGGGTCGAGTGTGGTCTGACCCGAACGCAACCGCGAAACCGTGGCCTGCGACAGGCCCAGCACTAACCCCAGCTTTGCGTTGCTCAACCCCCAAAATTCTGCGATTTTTGATACCGCTGAG
>JANMQN010000123.1:0-6097 GCA_031370535.1 Sphingomonadales bacterium
CCGTCCGCATCCTCTGCGACTTGTTTGCTTACGCCGGATTCAAGGTCGGTGCCGATCAACACGGCCTCTTTTGCCGACTGCGCGTTGATTATCGTGCCAAACAATTTCTCTGGAAAAAAATCGGGCGAAACATTCTGCACCTGCACGACAATGTCCCCACCGCATGGTAGCCCCACCTCCCACGCTGACCCGTCGGCAACGCCATAACGGCGGATAGCAAAGCTGTTCTGATCAATAACATCGGCGGCAACCTGCAATATATCGCCCTCAACGCAACCGCCCGAAACCGAGCCTACAAACCGGCCATCCTCATGCACCAACATATGCGTTCCAATAGGGCAAGGAGCCGAACGCCAGGTCTCGACCACTGTCGCCAGCGCCATCGGTGCGCCGCGCCATGCCTGCACACTGGTCAATATTCGGTGGTAATCCGCTGCGCCCGTTTTCATGTGGGTTGGCCTAGCAAAGCGGGAAACAGGTTGCTATATGAAACGCAATGTCGAGCGGAGGAATAAGCATGGCCATCGAAACAACCATAAATGGCAAGGCGATTAGCCTGACTGCGGAGCCCGACACACCTCTGCTCTGGGTCATTCGCGAAGAACTTGGCCTGACCGGCACAAAGTTCGGCTGCGGCATTGCCGCCTGCGGAGCCTGCTCGGTGCATGTGAATGGCGAGGTCACCCGATCGTGCAGCGTCCCGGTTAGCGAAGTGGCCGGAAAGGCAATCACCACTATCGAGGGCCTGAAAGGCGCAGATGGCACGCTGCATGCGGTGCAGCAGGCGTGGATTTCCGCTCAAGTCCCGCAATGCGGCTACTGCCAGTCCGGCCAGATCATGGCCGCAGTCGCGCTGATCGAAAAGACAGGAAAGCCGAGCGATACACAGATTGACGAGGCAATGACCAACATCTGTCGTTGTGGCACCTACCCGCGCATCCGCAAGGCGATCCGTGCCGCTACGGGGCAAGCTGCAACCAATATTCAAGGAGCCGCATAATGGCTGATAATCCTACCCTTGAAATGGAACCTGCCGCTCCGGTTAAACGCAAAGGCGTCAAGCGCCGCGCGTTTCTGATCGGCGGCATCGCAGTTGTCGGCGCTGGGCTTTTCGGTATTTCAATGGCTGATAGTAACGCCGTCAAACGCGCTGCAAAGCTGACTGCTGGCGAAGGCGAACATAGTTTTGCGACGTGGCTCAAAATCGCCGGAGACAACACCATAACAATCTATTCGCCGCACACCGACATCGGTCAGGGGTCAAACACCGGCCTCGCCCAGATGCTCGCCGAAGAGCTTGATGCGGCTTGGGATCAGGTAAAGCTGGTGTCGGCGCCTGCCGAATCGGCTTTTGCCAACACCGGGTTGGGCCGTGGTTTCATGGGCGAGATGACGGGCCAACCGGGCATCGTCAACGGCATCCCGCAATCCTTCCTATCCTTCATCGCGCGGCAGATGAATTTGCAAATCACCGGCGGCTCGTCAGCACTTCGCTATACGGGGCAGGTCACGTTCCAGAAGGTCGGCGCAGCTACCCGGCTGGCGCTTGTCGAAACGGCAGCCAAAAGGCTTGGCGTTCCCGCATCCGAACTGACGACGCAGGACAGCCATGTCATCCATTCGAAATCTGGGCGGTCGCTGCGTTATGGTGAGCTAGCTGCCGAGGCTGCGACGCTTAGTCTGGACAATGAGCCCGCGTTGAAAGACCCGAAACAATATCGCCTGATGCGGCAATCGCTGCCTCGTCTCGACATCCCCGCGAAGGTCGATGGCACTGCGCAATACGGCATGGATTTTTCGGTACCAGACATGCGCGTCGCTACGATCATGGCCGCCCCTGCTCGCGGCGGCAAGCTGATCTCGGTCGATGCCGCACCGGCAATGGCCATCAAAGGCGTTGAGAAAGTCATCAAGCTAGACGATGCCGTCGCGGTGGTGGCAAAAGGCTATTGGGCTGCGATATCCGGCCTTCGTGTTCTGTCGCCGCAGTTCAGCGACGGCGGCAACGGCGGTATATCGACCGCTTCAATCTTCAAGGCCTATGACGACCTGATTGCCAAGGGCGAACCAGCTGGAGAGGCTGGCGACGGTGACGTCAAGACAGGCCTTGGTGCAAAGCCGGTCGAGGCCAAATACCAAGTGCCATTCCTCCACCACGCGATGATGGAGCCCTTTGCACTGACCGCGCATCAAAAGGACGGCAAGCTGAACATTTGGGGCGGTATGCAGGATCCGCTAGCATCGAAAATGATGGCTGTGGAGGTATCCGGTCTTGATGCCGACGCTGTGACATTCCATCCGATGCTGATCGGCGGCAGCTTCGGTCGTCGCCTGCCAATGTACATGGAAATTGTTCAGCAAGTCACGAAACTGGCAATGCAGCTGCCCTATCCGATCAAACTGATCTGGAGCCGCGAAGAGGAAATTGCGCAGGGTGCCTATCGCCCGCAAAGCGCGGCAGTGCTCAAAGCCAATGTGAACAGCAACAAGCGCATCGCGGCTTATCAGAACGACTATGCGCAGACCGAGAGTGCGGAAGCCGAAACGACCTTCATTTATAATTTGCCGGTGGTGGCAAGGCGGCATTATGAACACGCGTCGAACCAGATTACCGGTGCATGGCGTTCGGTCAATTCAACGCAACAAGGCTTTTACAATGAAAGCTTCATGGATGAACTGGCGCATTCGTCCGGCGTCGATCCGGTCGAATTTCGCCGTAACCATTTAACGGTAGAATCGCGTCATTTGCTGGTGCTCGACGAATGTGCACGACTGGCTGGATGGGGCACCCCATTACCCGAAGGCGTCGGCCGCGGCGTCGCGATTGTCGAAAGCTTCAAGACCATCGTCGCGCACATCATTGAGGCGTCGGTCAAGGAAGACAGCATGCCCAAGGTCCACAAGATTACGACGGTCGTGGATGCTGGAAGCATCGTCAATCCGGACGCTGCCATGGCGCAGATCGAAGGCGGTACAATCATGGGCCTGTCGTCGGCCATAGGCGAAGCGATAACGCTCGACAAAGGCGCCGTGCAGCAAAGCAATTTTTCGGATTACCCACTGCTGAAACTGGCTGACGCGCCAAAAGTGCATGACATCCATTTCATTAATAGCGGTGCCTACATGGGCGGTATCGGCGAACCCGGCGTGCCTCCGGCAGCTCCCGCGCTTGCAAACGCGCTGTTTGCGGCGACCGGCAAGCGGGTCCGTAATTTGCCGATACTCACACAGGCGAAAGCATAGGTTTGCCGAAAGCGAAATTACTCGCCCACACCGACAATCTGGAGATTGCCGAAACGCTTGCGCGGGCATTCCAGAATGAGAGCGGCTGGAGCTATGTCATCCCCGACGCCAAATTGCGCGCCCAGCGACTAGCAGGCGCGTTCCATCTGTTTCTGCGCGACGAGCATCGCAAAGGCGCGGTGTTCGGCACCGAGGGCATCGAGGCGGTTACCTTATGGCGTGGCCCTGGCCAAGTGCATGATGGCCTATGGGACCGTGCGCGGCTTATCGTCCCCTTCATTCAACAATTGAGGTTTTCAATCTTTCGTGGATTGGAAGTCTCCGATCTTATCGAAAAGCATCTTCCGAAAGAGCCGGTCTGGTATCTGCATTATGCGGCATGCGATCCGGCGCACCAGGGACAAGGCTTCGGCGGTGCCGCCATACGCGCTGGCCTCGAGCGCGCTGACCATGACGGCTTACCTGCCTATCTGGAAACCGCCGACGAGCATAATGTTGGGCTCTATCAAAACTTCGGATTTGAAGTTAAGCATGTCTGGCAGGTCCCTGAAGGTCCGCAATTCTGGGGGATGCAAAGGGCTGGAAAGACCAGACACTAAGCCCCAAAACTGTCAACCTTTGGGCATTTTTTCTGGACTAAGATATTGAAACATATGCTGGACATAGTCGGCTTTTCCGATCTCGACACCCTCGCTTCGCATAATCGCATAAGCGGTCATCACATGGAAATAGAACTGAGGAAGCACCCAGTCGCGGGCATATTGCTCCGCAGACAGATCAAAAATCATCCCGTTGGGAAGTTCATGTGCGATTGGCTCGCCAGCGTGAATATCAAGCGCGTCAGCGGTTAGATTTTCCAGCAACTCGATAGTTTCACTAACCCGTTTCTGGGCGTCGGCCAGCGAACCGGGATATTCACCCGCATTCCGGCCTTCATCGAGAAGTGCGCTATGAGTTAGCGGCAATTCTTCGCCCTTCAGCCGGAACGCCGCCTCGTAAGCCTGTACACAGGCAAACCTTATCTGTGTTGAAAGTGGAAACATGTCGCGCGCAAGACGTGCAGAAAGCAGCGTTTCGGCCGTCTCGGGCATTTGAGTCTGCGCCTTGGCGAGCCAGTGATTGAGTGTTTTCAGCATTTGCGCCGATGTCGGGACGAGCAGGTTGGTGAATGTCCTACGCGCTCCCTAACATCTAAGGTTTTCCGCAAGATAGTGCTGTTGTACGATCCAAATGATGGGCGCCGGAACAAGCATCCGTTGTCAGCGGTTGATGGGCATTCGAAAGGGAAACCCATGGCCGATACCGCTGCACAACTGACCACGCTTACAAGACTCGGGTTCGCCTCGCGCGGATTAATTTATCTGGCTATCTCCTATCTGATCCTGTCGACAGGGCGCGCAGAGGATCCGCAAGGTGCGCTTGAATATCTGGGCCAAGGCGGCGGACGGATCCTTTTGATTTTAATGATACTAGGATTGCTTGCCTATGGCCTATGGCGACTATCCGACGCAGCGTTCGATATCGAGCGGCATGGAGCCGATAAATCCGGGACCACCGAACGGCTTGGCGCTGGAGCGAGTGGACTGATCCACTTGCTGCTTACATGGCAGGCATTTCGATTGATCCAGGACACAGGAGCCGCCAATCGCAACGGTGCACAGGATGGTGCGCAGTCGGTGCTGCAGATGCCCGGTGGTGGCACGATGCTGATTGTCGCCGGGGTGGTTCTGCTGGGCGTCGGCCTGTATCAATTGGTAAAGGCGGCGAAGGGAAGCTATCTCAAGCATCTGGAGGCGCACGTCGCGCGGCAGCAATGGGTAAAGTGGAGCGGGCGACTGGGTTATACCGCGCGCGGGCTGGTTTTCCTGATCACTGGCGTTTTCCTCGCGAACGCGGGTCTTAGCGAGCAGGCGAGCGAGGCCGGTGGCATGGACGCGGCACTGGCATGGCTGGACAGTCCGTGGGACATGATCGTCGCCATCGGATTGTTCGGATTTGGCATATTCAGCCTGATCGAGGCGCGCTACCGGACCTTGCACGACGTGCCCGTTGACGGCATCGGCCAGCGCTTTAAGGCGAAGCTGCATTGAGCGCCAGCCATAACAACCTTGCCCTTGTTCAAATTCCTTACTAAACGAACCTCACGCACCAGGTCTGCGCGAGAGCGTGGATAATAGGGAAGCCGGTGGAAATCCGGCGCTGTTCCCGCAACTGTAACCGGCGAGTTTGGCCTCAATATACCACTGAGCAATCGGGAAGGTGAGGCCCGAATTATGACCCGGGAGCCAGGAGACCTGCCTGATTGCGGTTTGTCCTTTGTGCTTGCGGGACACTTGCGCAATCGGGGTTTTCCTCCGCGTGACGACATTTGTTTGGACGTCATGTGAAGGGATAAGTTTATGTCATTTTTGAAAAATTCAATAGCCGCGTTGGCACTGTTGCCTGTCGGTGCCTTTGCCCAGGAGGCTAACGAGGATATCGTTGTCACCGCCAGCGGCTTTGAACAGCCGCGTTCGGAAACCGGTCAGGCGATCAGCGTTATCGACGAAGACCGGCTGGACGAATTGCAGGCGACCAGCATCACCGATGCGCTGCGAACATTGCCAGGGGTTACCACCGTTACGCGCGGACCGGTTGGCAGCCAGAGCGCCGTGTTCCTGCGCGGCGGCAATGGGTCGCAGACTTTGGTGCTGGTCGACGGCGTTCGCATCAACGATCCCTCTAGCCCTAATGCTGCATTCGATTTCGGCGCGCTGCTCACCGGCAATATCGGCCGTGTTGAAGTACTGCGCGGACCCAACTCGATCATCTGGGGTAATCAGGCGATCGGCGGGGTCATCAACGTGCAGTCAGC
>JANMQN010000145.1:0-3861 GCA_031370535.1 Sphingomonadales bacterium
CGAGCGGAAAAAAGGGCTTTGAGTTGGCAAAGC
Source organism: Sphingomonadales bacterium (assembly GCA_031370535.1). Classification (GTDB taxonomy): domain Bacteria; phylum Pseudomonadota; class Alphaproteobacteria; order Sphingomonadales; family Sphingomonadaceae; genus Sphingorhabdus_B. The sequence continues at coordinate 34 of JANMQN010000145.1, forward strand.
GATTTGGCGCTCGGGCTCGAGCTGTAATCCGGAAACAAAGCGACGGTCACGTTGTGCCGCATCGTGCTGGACATCATATTGTCATCAGTCAACCAGACGATTTCAGCGCAAACGATGCCGATTTCAGGGAAGTGATCTTGAGCCTATTGGAAAAGAACTACGACGTTGATCGGCAAGAACGTCCGGAAAGTGGCTATTGGGTTGACGCTCTCCTAAGGCCACTCACGAAATAATGACCAAAATCTCCCCGCAACGTATCGCGATGATTGAATCGCGCTTTGCCGAGCTTGAGGCACGGATGGCTTCGGGGCAGTTGGAGGGCGATGCCTTTGTCGCCGCGTCGAAGGAATATTCGGAGCTGGAACCGGTCGCCAAGGCCGCTGCCAATGTCCGACGTCTGCGCAAGGAAATCGAGACCTTACAGCATATGGCGAAGGATTCTTCCGACCCCGACCTGCACGATATGGCGGTCGAGGAACTGGAGGATGTCACGCACCAGCTTTCTGATGCGGAGACGAGCCTAGCCATTTCGCTCCTGCCAAAAGACGCAGCCGACGAACGCCCTGCCATGCTCGAAATCCGCGCTGGCACCGGCGGTGATGAGGCGGCTTTGTTCGCAGGCGACCTGTTCCGCATGTACGAACGCTATGCGGCGGGGCAGGGGTGGAAAATCGAGCCGATCTCAATCAGCGCGTCCGACGTGGGCGGGTTCAAGGAAGTTGTCGCCTCGATCAAGGGCAACGGCGTTTTTGCCAAGCTGAAATATGAAAGTGGCGTACACCGCGTCCAGCGTGTGCCCGTCACTGAAAGCGGAGGTCGCATCCACACCAGTGCAGCGACCGTGGCGGTGCTGCCCGAACCCACCGAGGTCGATATCAACATCGAAGCACGCGACCTGAAAATCGACGTTTACCGTGCGTCGGGTGCTGGCGGGCAGCATGTTAACACGACCGATTCCGCTGTCCGCATCACCCATTTGCCGACGGGCATTGTCGTGACCTGCCAGGACGGACGCAGCCAGCACAAGAACAAGGAACAGGCGATGCAAGTGCTGCGCGCGCGGATGTACGAAAAGGAGCGCGAGGAGGCGCAAGGCGCCGAGGCCGAGGCGCGCAAGGCAATGGTCGGATCGGGCGACCGTTCGGAGCGAATCCGTACCTATAACTTCCCGCAAGGGCGAGTGACAGACCATCGGATCAACCTGACGCTGCACAAGTTGCCCGAAATATTGGAGGGCGGCGGTCTGGGGGAGTTAGTCGACGCGCTGATTGCCGAAGATCAGGCCGAACGGATGGCTGGGCTGGGGGATTAGCGTAGCGATTCTCGCGCCCCATAAGGGGAAGGAGTCCAGATTAGATTTCTAAACTCCCATGCTCCAACCTCGACAGCACATAGCGTGCAAACATATCGCACTCATTGATATGCGGGTAACCCGACAGGATAAAAGCCTCGATCCCCACAGCACGATAAGCATTAATTTTGGCAAGCACCTGATCGGGATCACCCACAATCGCCGCGCCGCAGCCTGAACGTGCCCGTCCGATGCCGGTCCACAGATTATCCTCAAGATAGCCGTCATTCGCTTCGGACTGGGCGCGCAGCTCGGCCTGATGCGCGACGCCGAAGGTTTGCGTGTCGAGGCTCTTGTTACGGATTGCCTCGCCCTGTTGCGCGTCGAGTTTCGACAGCAACCGGTCGGCATAGGCCCGTGCCTCGGCTTCGGTTTCGCGGACGATAACATGCGCGCGGAAGCCGTATTTCAATGTCCGCCCGAATTTCGCTGCGCGCGCAGTCATATCTTCGACGAGGTCCTTCGCGCCTTGCACAGTCTCGGGCCACATCAGGTAGACGTCGCAACCCTCCGCCGCCGCTTCCTTGGCAGCGGGCGAAAGGCCGCCGAAATACAGCGGTGGGCATTTGCCGTTGACCGTCTTCATGCGCGGCGGATCAAGGTCGAACTTGTAATGCTCGCCGTCGATTGCGAGATGCTCGCCGTTCAGCAGCGTCTTTAATATCTGCATCGCCTCAACCGTGCGCCGGTAGCGCGGCTCTGAGTCCATCTTGTCGCCGGGCAGGTCGGAGGAGATGATGTTGATGTTCAACCTTCCGCCCGATATCTGGTCAAGTGTCGCGATCTGCCGCGCGAGTTGTGGCGGCCAGCTTTCGCCGATGCGCACCGCCATCAGTAGTTTGATACGGCTAGTTAGTGCCGCGATAGCGCTCGCAAATGCGGTCGTGTCCAAACCAAGCGCATAGCCCGAGGGCAGCAAAATATTATCGAACCCGCCTTTCTCGGCGGCAAGGACGATATTGCGGCAATGCTCCCAGCTCGAGGCGAGCATCGGTTCGGGCACGCCCAAAAATTCATAATCATCGTCGCACAATGCGGAAAACCAACTGACTTCGACAGGGTTCACGGCAGGGGCACTCCTCTTGCGGCGACCAGCACGCTGTACCAATCAGCACGGGTCCATTGGATTTTGAATGCGTCAGCCGCCTCGGCGATGCGCGCGGGGTTTTGCGAGCCGACGATGGGGATGGGGCGGGCCGGATGCGCCATGATCCAGCTATAGGCGGCGGTGGTGCGTGATACGCCATGGGCTGCTGCAACGCCTGACAATGCGGCAGCGACATTCTGCTCACGTTCGTTGGTCGGGTCACCGATGCGGCCACCGCCGAGCGGCGACCATGCAAGCACCGCCAAGTCCATCGCGATCGCCTGATCAAGTTCGCCATTCTCAATCGTGTCGATGCGCAAAGGCGACAGTTCGGGTTGGGTCGAGACAATCGGCACGTTGCTGAACTGCGCCAGCGTTGCGGTCTGCGCCTGCGTAAAGTTGGAAACACCGAACGCCCGGATTTTGCCTGCCTTGTGTGCATCCTCGACTGCGCGCGCGATCTCCTGCGGATGCGTAAGAATATCGGGACGGTGGATTTGCCACAGGTCGATCCGTTCGGTCTGTAACCGGCCAAGGCTGACATCAATCGCCTTGGCCAAATATTCCGCGCTGCTGTTATACGGCGTTGGCGGTGTGATCCCGCCCTTGGTCGCCAGCACCATCCGGTCACGCATTTCGGGCGCGTCGGCGAATACGCGGCCAAGCAGCTCTTCTGCTTTGCCAAAGCCTTGTTCACCAAAGCCGTAGATGTCGGCTGTGTCGAACAGGGTTATGCCCGCTTCAAATGCCGCATCGATTGCGGCGCGCGCGGCGGACATTTCCAGCCCGGCAAAACGCCACATGCCCCATGCGAGCGAAGAAATTTCGATGCCGCTTGCGCCCAATTGGCGGATCAGCGGCGGTTTAGAAAGTGTCATACTTTTTTGCTCTTTTGTGAGTGTGAATAGGGCGGAGCCACGGATTCGCGGCTGATGAGTTCGTGCGGTAGGCGGCGATGCTCGATCCCGCCGTCGCCAAACAACAGGTCGGCAGCGGTCGAGGCGAGATCGCGCACTGGCTGACGGATGGTGGTGAGCGGTGGCCAGACGACGCGGGCCAGCGTGGTGTCGTCGAAGCCAGCAACCGAAAGCTGCTCGGGCACTTGCAAACCGCGTCGGTGGGCGACTGCCAAAACCCCCGACGCCATATCATCGTTCGACGCGAAAACAGCAGTCGGCGGAACTTTGAGAGCAAGAAATGTCTCGGTCGCCGCGACCCCACTCTCGAAATCGAACTGGCCATCGGCAATCAGATCGGGATCGACCGAAATGCCAACGCGCCCCAGTGCGCGTTCGTAACCCGCCTGCCGTTCGGCGCTTGCCATATGGTTGGGATGCCCTTTGATGAACGCAATCCGTCGGTGGCCAATATTGATCAGATGCGTCGTCAT
>JANMQN010000194.1:0-16311 GCA_031370535.1 Sphingomonadales bacterium
GAATGGCAGCAATAAATTGAGCCTTGCCGACCGTAAGCGATCCTATGGCTGGCATCGCTTGCGAAAGTCAGCGTAACCATGGCATCTGCGCGCCCTCGCTTGTCCGCGTCTCTTAGGCTTTTCGGACCCTCATGGAATGGGTTGGCGTCGTATATAAGGGCGTTGACGTACATGAGGGCATCACAGACACCGTTGGCAGTTACGCCGGTCTGCCGCGACTGGTCAGCACAGCCACTGTGTGAACATTTGGCCGAGTCAACGACAGGGTAGAACACTTTTTGTCGGTGAACGCTTCGCGGGGTAGCTCCACCGCATTCTCCTTTCAAATTGCTCTGCAATCCATTAGACAAAGCAGTATTATAGTTTGGGGGAACATAATGCCGGAGGACGAAAAAAAGGTCGGTTTCGTCGACACCGGCGGCTTGCGGGAAAAGCTCGAGCGGGCTCTGGAAGAGGCGGATCAACTTCGGCTGGAATTTGTGGGTATAAAAATCAGCGAGGCTCTGGACGCCATCGATACCGCTGAGAGGGGAGCGTTTGGAAGCGAGCACTGATAGCTACGGCGGCCATCTACGCATCATTGATCAAAAAAAATGGGCCGGAGCTCTCCGCTCCGACCCACATCTTAGGATCCGGATTTATCCGCGAAGCAGATTCATTACACCCTGCTGGCTCTGATTGGCCTGTGCCAACATCGCAGTCGACGCCTGCGACAGAATTTGCGCAGACGCGAGCTTAGTTGATTCAACTGAGAAATCGGCATCTTCAATACGCGACTTGGCTTCTGTCAAATTGACTGTCGACGATGTCAAATTGCTGACAGTCGCCTCCAGACGATTTTGAGCTGCGCCGACACCGGCACGCTGTGTAGCTACAGTGTCGATTGCGGTGCTGATTAGGCCCATGGCCGCCGATGCGCCAACGACGGTCGACATGTCGACAGCTGCCACGCCGAGCCCGGTTGCGTTCATGCTGGTAAAGGCAATCGACACCGTCTGGCCTGTATCTACCCCAGTCTGGATGCTGAAAGTGCCTGTGGCATCCAGAAGATTGGTGCCGTTGAAATCGGTGCGGCCAGCAATGTCGCCGATCTGCGCAAGCAATGCAGTCGTCTCGGTCTGGATGGCAGTACGATCAGATGCAGCAGTAGTGCCGTTGGCAGCCTGCACCGATAATTCACGCATACGCACGAGAATGTTGGAGATTTCACCCATCGCGCCTTCGGCCGTCTGAGCCAGCGAAATGCCATCATTGGCGTTGCGGATAGCTTGATTAAGGCCACGCACTTTGGCGTCCATACGGGTTGCGATCGCAAGACCTGCAGCATCGTCCTTAGCGCTGTTGATACGCTTGCCGCTCGACAGCCGCGCCATTGCAGTGTCCCGCATATTGTCAGCTACACGTGATGCATTTTGGGCACGCAGAGCGCTTACGTTGGTATTGATTACAGTCATTTTTCATCCTTCCAAAAATTTACTCAAGCGGGCCACAGAGATTGGGGAGCAGCCTCGAGACATGAAACGGATCAATCTGTCAGGAGTTAAATCGAAACTGTCGAAACTTTGGCACTTCAGGCCTCATACCGGTATCTGAATTATATATTATTGTTCAATATCAAAGATATGTGCAAAATGGCACAGACTTTGCTCTAATATCTCACAAGCAATGATGCTTCGATGTACGAGGGTAAAAAGAGCGATGTCGACAATCGACCAGAGCAGGCTTTTGCAGATCCGATCGACTATCTTAAGCCAAAATGACGCGCTTAACCGTGCGTCGGGCAATGCTAATGTGGGCACGGCCGGGGCCGCCACTGCTGGCGGCGAAAGCGCATTTTCTGCAACGATGACTGATGCCTTGCAATCGGTTAACAAGCAACAGGCCAAAGCGTCGGAGCTTTCCGCTGCGTATGAACGGGGCGATACCAACGACATCGTCCAGGTCATGGTCGAGCGTCAGAAGGCATCTTTGGGCTTTGAGGCAACCCTGCAGGTCAGGAACAAACTGTTGTCCGCCTATCGCGACATCATGAGCATGCCGGTTTAACACATGGCAGATCAGGAAATCATTCCGGCAGAAGCCGCCAGCCCGATGTCGCGGAATCTAGCACCCGCAAACCTGCCGCGCGGAGATGTGTTGCGCAACTTTGTCGCGCAGCCCGCCATCCGCAAGGCAGCACCGGCCGTCGCGGTGGTTGGGTCGCTCGGACTAGCCGCAATGGCTTGGAGCCTGTTGAGCTCACCGGCACAGGCACCTCTTTATCAGGGACTTGCTGATAGCGACAAGGCAAGTGTCGCAGATGCGTTGGGAACGTCTGGTATTGCCTACCGCATTGATGCTGCCACTGGGTCCATCACCGTTGCCGAAGATGAAGTCTATAAGGCGAGAATGATATTAGCCGGCCAGGGCTTGCCCAAGGCCGCACCATCGGGTGATGCCCTACTGGCATCGCTTCCCATGGGCTCAAGTCGGGCGGTCGAAGGTGAAACCTTGCGCGGTGCGCGCGAAGCGGACCTGGCGCGTACGATCGAAGCGATCGATCCGGTCAAGACCGCACGCCTGCATCTTGCGACCTCCGAACCGAGCGTATTCGTTCGCGATCAGTTAGCACCGGCAGCATCTGTCATGCTGACGCTGCAGGCGGGCCGAACCCTGTCAGAAGCGCAGGTACGCGCGATTCGACATCTCGTGGCGTCTTCTGTCCCTGGCATGACGCCCGAACAGGTATCGATCATCGATCAGTCTGGGGCGCTGCTCTCGCGAGAGGATGGAAATATAGACGACCGTAATTTCGAGCTTCAGCAGCAAATGGAAGACCGGTACCGGCAGGCACTGACATCATTGCTGGGTCCGATGCTCGGCACCGAGAATTTTACGGTTGAGGTCCATGCCGATGTAGACGCAACGGAAAGCCAGTCTACCCGCGAGACCTATCCAAAAGATGACAGAGCACTGCGCAGCGAGCAGGGCAACAAAACAAGTCAAACCGATATGCAAAACGCCGCAATCGGAATCCCCGGGGCCCTGTCCAATCAGCCGCCCCCGGCAACGCAGCTAGCGACAACTCCTGCAAGCGGCGCGGCCGTCCCGTCGCGGCAAACGAACGGTGCGTCCGAAGAAAATTTCACGCGCAGTTTCGACGTCGGACGCGAAATATCAGTCACGCATCGGCCTGATGGAAGCCTGAAAAGGCTGACAGTTGCCGTTGCGTTGCGCGACCTGAAAGGCAAGCCACGATCGGCTAAGGAAATTGCCGCTATCGACGGTCTGGTAAAGGGCGCAGTAGGCTTTGATGCTAATCGCGGCGATGTCGTTGCCATATCGGCGCGGCCTTTTGTTGAGATTGTTGCTCCAACCAGCAATTTCTGGGACGCACCTTGGTTTATGCCATTATTGCGACAGCTGGGCGCTGCGTTTGGCGTGCTTCTTGTTCTTCTGTTCATCATCAGACCGCTATTCAAATCAATGAAGGCCCGCTCAGAGCGTAATCGCGCGGAGCAGCAAAGCTTGGAAGATCAGCTGCTTTTGGCGACCAAAGGCGCGCCAGGCGCATTATCTTCGTCGCGCGCGGTTACGATCGAAATGATTGAAGCTGCGCCGAGTTACGAAGCGCGCGCCAATCTTGTCCGCGCCTTTGTAAGGCAAGACTCGGGTCGCGCCGCATTAATCGTCCGCCAGCTGATGGAGGCACGGACAAATGGTTGATGATGTTCGTTCAGACGTCGCTGAAGAAGATTCAAATGTTACCGCGGCCCTGCCGGCTATCGATGGGGGAGCAGCTGCCGCTATTCTGCTGATGCTTCTGGAGGAAGGCGATGCAGCTGCGATTTTGAAACACTTCGATCCTGAAGAGGTTCGAACCCTTGGCAAATCGATGTTCAGTGTATCGGGCGTTAGCGAAGCCGAAATAGAATTGGCCCTCGATCGTTTTGTGCTTGGAAGCCGAACCGTCTCGACATTGGCGGTTGGCGCGGATGCGCATATTCGCAACGTCATGACTGAGGCACTCGGGAATGTCCGTGCCGATAACATCCTTGCTACGATTGCACCGCAATCGAGCGCCGAAGCTCTTGAATTGTTGCGCTGGATGGAGACGGCAACCATATCCCGACTGTTGACGGAAGAGCATCCGCAAGTTGGTGCAATCATCCTCGCCGTCCTTACGCCAACGGCGGCGGCGGATGTGCTCGAAGATCTTGATGAAGCCCTTCAGACCGACCTTATATGCAGGGCTGCACGCCTCAATACCGTTCAACGCGACGCCATCGATGATCTCGAGGCAATACTTTTGTCTGCTACTGACGCCAAAGACCGGCAGCCAGGTGTCCGCATGGGCGGCAAAGCTGATGTAGCCAAGATCGTCAATAAAATGCCCAAGCCAGCAATGGAAAAAATGCTGCGTTCGATAAAGAAAAGGGACCGCGTTCTCGCACAGGCGATCGAAGATGAAATGTTCGTGTTCGACAATCTCAACGATCTCGATGCGAAGAGCCTGAGCACCGTTCTCCGAGCAGTCGATGCCAATTCGCTGGCTCTGGCGCTGAAGGGGGCAGACCCTACGTTGGTCGAAAAGTTCCTCGCCACGATGTCGGCGCGTGCAGCCGAAACCATCCGCGATGAAATGGCGGAAATGTCCATGGTCAAGCGCGCCGACGTAGAAGAGGCTCAAAAGGTAATCATTACCGTCGCCCGCCAGCTAGCGCAGGACGGGTCAATCATGTTGGGTGGCCAGAGTGACGACTATGTCTGATCAGGCATTCCAGACGTTGCGGCTCACCGACATCGCGTTGTCCGATCACGGCTTTACGCCGCAGCCTCATTTAACAGCACAACAATCAGGCTTTGTGAGTGGCCATCAGAATTCACCCGCAGCCGCGGAAATGGTCGATCCCTATCAAAGCGGGGTAGCTGAAGGCCGGCTGCTTGCAGCTGCCGAGTTCGCGCTGGAAAAGCAAAGCCTACTCACGCTGCTCGGCGCGGCAAATGCGCTTCAGCCCGAACCCAGTGACGAGCTGGCCGTGCTAATCGGTGAAGCCGTAGAGATGCTGGTGCGACAAATTGTCGGGGATGTGGCGATAGATTCAGTGCTGTTGGCCGACCGAGCGCAGCAGGCCGCTGCGCTGGTCGCAGAATGTGATGCGGCCCGGACCATGTGGGTCCATCCCGACGATCTGGATCTGCTCGATCAGAGTATTCTGGCTATTCCGCTGAAGGCTGACCCGGCAGCCGAGCGCGGGTCGATCCGGATCGACTGTTCAGCCGGTTGGATCGAACATGGGACAGCGTTATATCTCGACCAGCTCAGGATCGATCTTGGTCTGGCAGGCACCCAATGACTACGCGCCTTGCCAAATCTGCTAAGACTTTGCTCGATCATATCGATTTAACACAGGCATCACCGCGCAGAGTAGGGACGCTGGCGGCCCATGAAGGGTTGATGCTTGAGGTTGAGGGGTTTCCGCAAGCGTTAGGGAGCACCGCCCGAATTGTAACCGACGGCGGACAAATTGTGCGCGGCGAAGTAGTCGGCTTTCGGGGCCATCGCTGCCTCGTTCTGCCTTTTGACGGCGATGCGCCTTATGCTGCAGGTGCACGTGTGGTGTCTGATGGCGAAGGCGGCCTCGCCATTTGCGGCAGTGCGCTGCTCGGTCGCGTCATTGACGCCCATGGCAATCCGCTGGACGGCCGACCCCCTGTTTCAAGCCGGTATTCTTGGCCATTGGCCGGACGTAAGGTCAACCCGCTGCGTCGCAGCCGGGTGACCCAGCCGATCGATTCAGGCGTTCGCGCCATCAACGGCCTGCTGACGATGGGCAGGGGGCAGAGGGTTGCAATAATTGCGGGCTCTGGCGTCGGAAAATCCGTCATGATGGGCCAGATGCTGGCGGGCGTTGAGTGCGATGTCATCGTCGTTGGGCTGGTCGGCGAGCGGAGCCGCGAAGTCAGTGATTTTATTGAAACGAAGCTGACGCCGGCAATCCGCCAAAAATCAGTGGTTGTAGCCGTTCCAGCCGATCATCCGCCATTATTGAGATTGCGCGCTGCAATGCGCGCGACCGCGATCGCGGAGTATTTCCGCAACGAAGGCAAAAATGTTTTTCTGCTGATCGACAGCCTGACCCGTGTGGCGCACGCCCAGCGGGAGATCGGACTGTCGCTGGGAGAGCCGCCCACCATGAAAGGCTATCCCCCGTCAGCGCTCAGCATGATTCCGCGGCTTGTAGAGCGGGCCGGTATAGACAGCGCAACTGGCGGATCCATTACCGCTGTATATACCGTACTTGCCGATGGCGGAGATACCGACGATCCGGTCGTCGATGCTGCAAGGGCGATTGTCGATGGACATATTGTGCTGTCGCGATCGCTTGCCGAGCAGGGCCTGTATCCTGCAATCGATATCGCCAAATCATTGTCACGGATCATGCCAGATGTAACCGATGATGCACATCTGCGTTCAGCCCGCTCATTTCGCCGGCTTTGGTCTGCGTATGAGGAAAATCGAGATCTCATTCTTATGGGTGCCTATGTTGCCGGAAACGACCCCATTCTGGATGAGGCGATCGCGCGCCACGAGGAAATGCGCGCATATATCGGGCAAGACCTACGCGAAACAGTCGACCTTTCACTTGCACGCGATATGCTGATTGACGGGTTTGGGTCGTGACGACGCGAAGCCAGCGACGCGAACGCCTTTTGCGCCTGCGGACAATCGAGCACCGCGTCGCTGCATTGAAGCTCGCCGATGCCGACAGCGTTGTCGCAAACCTTACAAGCATTGCAGCGCGACTGGAACAGCTGCGCCACTCGCTTACGGTGGATGCAGGGGTTCGGGCTGGAGCCGAGCTCAACGCGATGGCCGAAATGTCACTGCGCCTCGAACGCGCACATGTCGGAATTGATGCTCCTTTGGACGAGGCCCAAGCACGCAGGTCCGAATTTCTGTCGCACCGTATCAGCGCGCAGCGCCGCGAAGACGGCGCTGCAAAACTTCTTGCTAAAGCAAAGAGCGATGAGGTCGTTAACTATGAAAGACGGACCGATGCCAATCGTCAACATGTGAAACGAACGGCTTATTTTAAGGATGTGAAATGATGCCAGTGCCAGCCCTTGCTTCGATGCCAGGCCTTGTTTCGATGCCGGGCCTTGTTTCGATGCCCGGCCTTGCTTCGATGCCAGGCCTTGCTTCGATGCCAGGCATTGCTTCGATGCCAGCCATGCTGTCTGCCGGCGAGGTTTTTGGACAAACGCTGGCGCAATTCGACATCGGCTTGGCGGAGCGAGCCGACAATATAGCCCAGCCCAATATTTTGGAGGCTGATGCGGCAGGAAGCGGAATTCGTTCGGAGCACGGTGTAATGCCTGCGGCATTACAGTTAGACTCCTCTATGGCCGACAGATTTTCAGCGCCAAGGGCTGCACTTACCAGTGCGGCGGCTTGGCTGTCATCGATGAGTGCAACGCCTGACACCTTGCAGCAAGCTCAGCCAAGCCCTTCTATGACTTCGATGGCTCCAGTGCCCAGCAAACTGGAGTCTGATAGCGATATGCTTCGGCCTACCAATGTCGAAGAAACCGTAGAAACCGCGCCCGACCTATACACCGAACTTACGCCTGTAGGGACGCCTGGGCCGGATAAATCTCGCGCCACTGATACACTGACAAAATCAGAAGAAGATAGTGTGCAAGACGCCGACGCAAATGACGCTCAGGCTGACGGCTTATATATGCCTCCGCCACTAGGTGCCGTTGATGTCAAACCGAATATTGCGTTACGCAACGTTCGTAGTGAAGAGCAAACAGACACTACGCGCATGTCGGGCATTCAAAACGGAATAGGCTTAAGAGCCGGCGCAAATCTAGCACGCCGTGGTGACAGGGCTCCCGTGTTCACAGAACGCACGCTCGATCGGCCCGACCGGTCATTACCCACTGCAGTGCCCGAGCAAATGCGCACCTTAGCCAACAACGAACCTGTATTCGCATTATCCGATATGTCCCCTGCCCTATCCAATGTTCGCGGTACTATTGATGCATTTGGGGGGGGGCTTCAGGCTCTTGCCAGCGCTCAAGCCGTTACCGATCGACAGCTCAACCTCGCGCGTGACAGCTTGTGGCTCGATCAACTCGCGACAGACATCGTGGCAGCATCCGATTCGGCTGACCATATTTCTTTTCGGCTGATGCCACCCCATCTCGGTCGCCTTGATGTCGATTTGACAACGTCGAGCGCCGGTCTGACCGTAAATATTGCCACCAGTTCTGAAGAAGCAGGACGCATTGTGTCGTCCGCACAGACCGGGCTGGTCGAAAGTCTCCATTCCCAAGGCGTAAGAGTTGCCGACACTTATGTCACTAGCAGCAACGACATGTCGCGCCAGGGTCAAAGCCAGCGGCATCATCCCGCCACCCTTCCGACCGATCCGATCTTGAGTGCAAACGATGAATCCATCGACCAGCATGAAGACCGTCCCGATGGTCGCTTCGCGTGAATCCGAAAGATAGAGAAATGACCAAGAACAAAGATGTGCCGGTCAAGTCCGGCAAGAAAATAAAAATTCTTCTGATTGCGGTAGGCGGCGTGACGTTGCTCGCGACTGGCGTCGGCGGCGGGATCTATGCCACTGGTGGAGTTGCCGACAACGCTACCCAGGAAGAGGAGAATCGTCCCAAGCTCGTTTTGCGTGACGCAGAAACCACCGAAGTCGCAGCAGAAGGTAGCGAGGGAGAAGCAGCGCCGCTCAAGGTCGGAACGGTATCGGTCAAAAACGACAGGGTAATCGTTGATCCGAAAAAATACGAGGTCACATATTATCCGCTCGAACAGGCGTTCACCGCCAATTTGGCCGACAGTGCAGGATTTGTTCAGGTCGGACTGAGCCTTGCCACTTATTATGACGGCAAGGTGATATCCCATATCCAAAGGCAGATGGTCCCGATCCGGTCGGCTGTTTTGATGGTCCTGTCCCAACAGGATGCTGATTTTCTGTCAACGCCGGAAGGCAAGCTTGCCCTTCAAAAGCAGATGACCAAGGCCATCAACACCGTGCTTCGCGAGAAGGAAGGCTTTGGCGGCATCGACAACGTCTATTTCAGCAACCTGGTGATCCAGTGAACATGAACGGCGCAACCCTCGACCCTGCTCCGGTATCGCTTACCCGAAACCAGGACGAAGCGCCGGCTTTCCCAGGACTGGGGCCAGTGGGTGAACGCTTTGGTCGCGGTCTTGCTGATCTTTTAGCGCGGTTCGGCTTTGGCGAAACCCATGTGCGTGCAGATGTATCGCAAATGACCAATGTGGGGGAATGGCAGTCTTCACGTTCTGCGAAAGATGCACTTTTACGCTTTCAGATGCACCCGATGAAGGGCGCGATGCTGTTGTCCCTCCCGGCCAGGCTGGTCGTACAGTTGGTAGACCGGTTTTTCGGAGGCGACGGGATTTTTACCGCCTCTCACAAGGATTTTTCTCCGGCCGAGCTTCGGTTACTGAAGCGGTTGGGCGAAGCCTGTCTGCCGTTGCTTGCCGCGGCGTGGAAAGATGTGATCACGATCGAACCGCAATTGATGGCACTGGAACCTGACGGACGAATCCCTGCGTTGGGTAACCCCCTCGAACCTATCGCCGTTCTGCCTTTTGCCGTCAGCGGACATTACGGGCAGTTTGAAATCCATTGCGTGTTCCAACAAGCGGCGCTGCGGCCCGTTGAAGCCCTGAAGGCTGGCTCGGAAGGCGATGTGGCAGAGCCAGTCGACACGATCTGGCAGTCGCTGCTTGGAGATGCCGTGATGCAGGTACGTCTGCCAATACGCTCGGTTTTTGCCCGGCCCGAAATGTCGTTGGAAAAACTCGTATCGCTCAAGGAGGGGGATCTTATTCCCATACTAATGCCGCGCCATGTTCCGGTCAGTATCGGCGAAAAATTATTCGCCCACGGCAGCGTCGGCGAATCAAACGGGCGGACCGCCATCAAAATCGAATCCCTATTATAAGCAAGGACAGAAATATGAGTGACATGACCGAAGCACCCAAGTTCAGTTCAACCGCCGGCGGCCCAAATGTCCGCCAGAGTGTCAATCTCGATTATTTTGGCGGGGTATCTTTGCGGATATCCGTTGAGGTCGGTTCGACTTCGCTACCCTTGTCCGATATCCTGAAGCTAGCCGAAGGCAGCGTTGTCGAACTCGACCGTCAGGCAAATGACGTGCTCGATATCTTTGCCAACGGCACGTTAATCGCCAAGGGCGAAGTCGTCACGGTCGAGGGGCGCTATGCAGTACGTGTAACCAAAGTGGTTGCCACAGATGCAAGGTCCAACGGCTATGAGCGCCGGAACTGATCATGGTTGAGTATATCTTACGCCTGTTCATTCTTGTTCCGCTCGTTGGTGCCATGGCCTGGGGGTCGCTGTGGCTATGGCGCAAAGCGCAGCTCGGGATGCCCGTCATTCCGGGATTTTCGCTCGCAGCTAAGCCTGAACGCAAAGCTCAGCTGGTAGATGTCGTGCCCCTTGGCAACGGCAGCAAGATGGTCGTGGTCGATTTTGGTGACAAGGAACTGCTGATTGCGGTTTCGCGTAACCAGATTTCGCTGTTGAGCGAAAATGACAAGGGCGATTTTCATGCCTAAGCCGGTCAAATTTGTGCTTGCCTCGCTGCTCTTTTTAGGTGCGGCAAGCCCTGCATGGGCTCAATCCGGCCAAGCGCTGGAGGGGGCAGTCCAGGCAATCTCCAGCGACGGAAAATCTTTGTCGCTTTCACTGCAAATCTTGCTGTTGATGAGCCTGTTGACGGTATTGCCGTCGCTATTGCTGATGATGACGAGCTTCACCCGGATCATCATTGTCCTGTCGATCTTGCGTCAGGCGCTGGGGCTCCAGCAAACTCCGCCTAATCAAGTTCTAGTGGGCCTCAGCCTATTTCTGTCGCTGTTCATTATGCAGCCGGTGCTTTCCGATATCAACCGCAACGCGATTGAGCCCTATGGCCGGGATGCGATTACGATTGAAGATGCCATCGCCCGTTCCGGCGAAGCGTTTCATGGTTTCATGATCAAACAGACGCGCAAATCGGACCTTGCTATGTTCGCTAAGATTGCCAATGCGCCCGCTTTTGAGAGCAAGGCACAGGTCCCATTCTCCATATTGCTTCCAGCCTATGTCACTAGCGAACTCAAGACCGCATTCCAGATCGGCTTTCTGATCTTTCTGCCGTTCCTGATCATTGATCTCATCATCGCGTCGGCGCTGATGTCGCTTGGCATGATGATGCTGTCTCCGACAATTATTTCGATGCCGTTTAAGCTTTTGCTGTTTGTGCTTGTCGATGGCTGGGCGCTGACGATGGGCTCACTCGCCAGTTCCTTTGTGAGGTAGATCATGGAAGCAGATTACTTCATTGGCGTTGCCCAACAGGCGCTCTGGATACTCGCATTGGGTTCGGCACCGATATTATTACCGGCCCTGGTTGTCGGTATTATTCTCGGCATGGTCCAAGCTGCTACCTCGATCAATGAGGCGACGCTCAGTTTTGTGCCCAAGCTGATCGTCGTTGCGGCCTCACTTGCATTGTTCGGAAGCAGCATCATGATCCTGCTTGCAGATTTCACGCGCGAGATTTTTGCCCGCATTCCCGACCTGCTGCAATGATACCCGCCACCTTTGGCAATATTGAGCAGCAAATTCTGATCTGGCTGCTGGCGATGATCCGCCCCGGTGCAGCCTTTCTGGCCGCGCCGATCTTCGGAGCTGCTTCTGTTCCGATCCAGTTGCGCCTGATCCTTGCCCTCGCAATAGGCATACCCGCAGCAGCAGCCTCGCAGATGGGTCTCCCTGCAGATGGCATATTCACGCTGCAGGGGTTGCTCTACATTTTTGCTGAAATTCTTGCCGGCCTTGCCATGGGTTTTTCGATCCAGATCGGTTTCGCCAGTGCCTTGCTTGCAGGCGAGGTTATCAGCAACACAATGGGCCTTGGTTTTGCCTCGATGGCGGACCCTGTAGGCGGGCAGATGAGCCCAGCCATTGGACAATTTCTGTCGATGTTGGCTACATTCCTTTTTTTGGCGATGGACGGTCACTTGGCTTTTGTCGCAATGATTGTCGAAAGCTATCGTCTGTTACCTCCTGGGGACGCTTGGATGTCGGTCTCTGCGTTGGGATCGGTTGTAGAATTTGGCGGGCTGGTGTTTGCCGCAGGTCTTTCGATTGCCCTGCCAGTCGGATTTGCCATGTTGCTTGTGCAGATTGTCATGGCGATCATCGCGCGCTCCACTCCGACGCTCAATCTGTTTTCGGTGGGTATGCCGGCAACGCTGCTGGCAGGTGTGGTACTTTTGGCGATTGCCACTCCGGTCATGTCCGAATCTCTGCAAAAGATTCTGGGCGAAACACTCGCCCAAGCTGCAAGTCTGGGCGCAAGATAAACAATGTCTGACGCGCCTGACAGGGACCAGCAGACCGAAGCACCCACCGCCAAACGGCGCGCGGATGCAGCGCGCGAAGGCAATATTCTGCAATCTCGCGAGTGGGCGACGGCACTAATGATGCTGGCCGGGGCTGCCTGGATCGCGTTTGCAGGACCGTGGTTTGTCTCGGCATGCTCGCATCTGATGACATCGGGACTTACATTTTCAAACGTGGCCATTGAGGATTTCGATCCGGCCATGACTTTTGTGCAACTGCTGGCGCACATCATATTTCCTTTGGCCAGTCTCCTGGCGATCACTATCGTGGCCGCGATTGCAGCGCCCGCGGCGTTGGGTTCACTCGGCTTTCGTGGTGGCGCCCTGAGCGTCAAACCCGCACGTTTGAACCCTGCATCCGGGCTAAAACGAATATTTGGCATCAATGGTGTAATCGAGCTCGGCAAGGCGCTGCTGAAGGCAGCTATGCTGGGTTATATCGGATATTGGCTGATTTCCCGCGATCTGGCGATGATAATGGGTTTGAGTTCGGCCGACATCATACCGGCAATCCGTACCGCTGGCAGTAGCATGGTAATGACAATCCTGTACCTTGCCGGCGGCCTGCTGGTGATCGCCGCGATCGATGTGCCTGTCCAGATCTTTAACCGCAATGCCAAGCTGCGCATGACGAAACAGCAGGTTAAGGAGGAAATGCGCCAGTCCGAAGGTGCTCCCGAACTCAAGCAAGCGCAGCGCCAGCGCCAGCATGCCATATTGTCGGGATCAGCACGAAAGGCGATGGCGGAAGCAACCGTGGTGCTTACCAATCCGACGCATTTTGCGGTTGCGCTGCGCTATCGGCCCGGGCGAGACGCGGTGCCCACTGTTGTTGCCCGGGGCCGCGAAGAAATTGCGCTCGCGATCCGCGAACTTGCGGCCGCAAATGCGGTCCCCACGCTCAGCTATCCCCAACTCACCCGGGCCATTTATTTTACCACCAGGGCCGGCCAGGCGATATCCGAAGATCTTTATATTGCCGTTGCAACGATCCTTGCATTTGTTTTCAATATCGAGCGCGCAATGGCCGAAGGCGTATCGCGCCCGGACGTGAGCATACCCGAGAGCAAATATTTTGACGAAAACGGCAAGAAGCAACGCCCACGCTAGAGCGCGAGCGCAGCTTAATCTTTTTTCATACGTGCCGTCATTCATCGAAAGGATAAAGACATGGTACAATCAATAGCCTCGAGTCTCGGCTTTGGCTCAGGAATAGATACGGTTGCGCTGGTTGCCGATCTGGCAGCAGCGTCGCGCGAGCCGAAGATCAAAAGGCTTGATGCACTTGCAGCAGCCAACCAAGCCAAAATCAGCGCGCTTGCCAAAGCGCGTTCCGATCTCGACGGATTTGCAACTTCGCTGTCCGAAGTGGTCAACAGCGGAGACTTGCGTAGTCAGCCCATTGTGTCTGACAGCAGTGCCTTGACTGCTACCGCCACTTCCGGTGTGCGCCTTGGCAATTTGGCTGCCGAGATCGAAATTACGCAACTGGCCCGCGCTCAGACCGTCTATTCGGCTTTTGTCGCGCCCACTGACCCCGTCGGTCAGGGCGGGCTTACCCTCGCGGTTGGTGGTCAGAATTATGCCTTATCGATTGGCCCGGGCAATGACAGCCTGCAGGGCTTGGCAGACGCCATAAACGCAACTGGCAGCAATGTGCGGGCAAATGTTATCATGGATGGCACGAATGCGCGGCTGGTCCTAAAAGGCCAGACTGGCGTCGCGCAGTCATTTTCGCTAACCGCCGATGCTGGCGCTGACCCAGCGCTCGATCGCTTCGCTTATGGGAGTGTGTCCGGCCAAATGACGCTTGGCCAATCGAGTGTCGATGCGACATTCAAAATCGACGGCGTTGCCTATATTCGGCCGTCGAACAGCGTGAATGACGTTCTTACAGGGGTAGTGCTGACGCTTAAGAAAGCAGCTGTCGGCATTCCGGTTGCGATCAGCTCCGCACGCCCCACTGAAACGATTAAGCAAACTGTGGCAGACTTCATAGCGGTGTTCAACACACTCAAAAATGACGTTGCAGCGGCGCGCAGGGAAAACGGCGGCGACAGCGCAATGCGACTGTTCGACCAGCAGCTGAATGCCCTTATCACCAAATCCGTAACCAGTGATCCAAATATTAACAGCCTTTCCGATATCGGCATTGCGTTCAATAAGACTGGAACAGTCAGTGTTGATGAAACGAAGCTGGCAGCAGTATTAGCAGCCAATCCCGATGCGGTCGAAGCGATGTTCAACCCGCTGCGCGATGGCAGCCATGACATAGTTACAGATCCGGGTATTTCGCTGACATTACAATCGATCAAGACGCAGGCCACCGCATCCAATGGCGCGCTTGAGGCATTGCGAAGCAGGCTAGAAAAAGCTGCAGCACAAATCGTCGATAATCGGACCAAGGTGGAAACACGTGAAGACGCTTATCGCGCCCGGTTGGAAAAGCAATTCGGTTCGATGGACGCAAGGATAGGTGCACTGCGCGCCACGCAAAGCTATCTCGAACAACAGATCAAGTTGTGGTCCAACGAGAAAGCTTGAAGGCGCTAACATGAACAGTCAAATTAGAGTTCTGGCAGCCCGGAACCATTATCAAGCGCTCGCTTTATCCAGCCGCCTTGAAGCGACCGGACCCCACGGGCTGGTCGCTGTCCTCTACGAAGAATTGCTGCGCTCGATCGACGTAATGGCTGCCGGCCTCGCCCGCGGGAAAGAGCTGGCGGATGAAGCACATAGCGATCGTGCACGGTCGATATTGACTGCGCTCGAGGCCAGCCTTGACTTCGAGCGCGGCGCTACAGTCGCCGAACTTCTAGCTGGCGTCTACCGTGCGATGCAGGGACAATTGCGCAAAACGATCGCAGCAAATGACCCGCTGATGCTGGCCGAGCTGCGCGAAGGCGTCACCGCCATTGCAGAGAGCTGGAACCGCATTGTTGGATGATCAGCAGGCTTTGCCGACGCCATGTTTGCGGATTTTCTCGATGAGCGTCGTGCGCTTCATTGTCAGCAGGCGTGCAGCTTCTGAGATAACACCGTCTGCCATTTCGAGTGCAAGACGGATCTGTTCTAGCTCAACCGCTTCGATCATGTCTTTCAGGTTTACCGGTTGCGGCGGCAACATAGCTGTGGCGGTGCGCGCGGACTGATTACGCAAATCACGTCCGGTCAGATTGCGCTTTCGCGACAGGTCCAGCAACTGCTCGACGGTCAGAGCATCAAGGCTCTGGCCACCGTGCAGTACCCGTGCACGCTCAACTACGTTGCGCAGTTCGCGCACATTGCCGGGCCAATCATGCGATTGCAATCGCGCGATGCCATCGGCTGTAAACGAAATGGGCGCTCCTTGCTGCCTCGATTTCAGAAAATGGTCGACGAGTAACGGGATGTCGCAAGCACGACTGGCGAGATCGGGAACTTGGACAGGCACGACGCTGAGGCGAAAATAGAGGTCTTCGCGGAACCGGTTGTCATCAATGGCTGCATTAATATCCTGATGTGTTGCACAGATGATGCGCACATCTACAGGGACTGCGCCATTGCCTCCAACGCGCGAGATCATGCGCTCTTCCAGAACGCGGAGTAGCTTGACCTGCATATCGAAACGCATGTCACCGATTTCATCAAGGAACAGCGTCCCGCCATCTGCCTCTTCAAACCGACCAACGCGGCGCTGTTGAGCTCCGGTAAAGGAACCGCGTTCATGTCCGAACAACTCAGACTCAATCAGTTCGGCAGGGATGGCGCCGCAGTTAATTGCTATGAAAGGCTTGTCGCGCCGTTCGCTTGCATCATGGATGGCTTTGGCAACCACTTCCTTGCCCGATCCCGAAGGCCCGGTGATCATAATC
>JANMQN010000015.1:0-4113 GCA_031370535.1 Sphingomonadales bacterium
ATCGACGTTCCAAGACGAAGAGGGCGGCAGCCCTTCACCGGCTGAGTTAGCATTTGCTGCCAACGCAATCAAACTCGCGATTAGTGGCGTGAAGACTGTAATGCTTGTCATTGTCAATTTTAACATAACTACACTGCTTCATTCTTCAAATGAAAACTGCCTTTGTCGGCCCAAAGCATCGACTTTTTAATTATATCAATTTTCGCCTAGACTACCCGTCTGGCAACAAAAAACCCGCCGAGTTCACTCCCGGCGGGTTTTTGTTTAGTCCTCAGACCTCAGCGAAAAGTCTTATTCTTCCTCGCTGCCAATCTCGATAACGTCGTCCATTGCCGCGTCCTCGGTGGTCAGGTCGTCGGAGATGACCTTGCCCAGTGGATCGTCGCCAATCGCTGCTTCGGGGCCTTGCGCCAGTTCGGCTGCATGCTCTTCTTCCGCCGTTTCGGGCGCAATCAGGCTTTCTTGCAGCTTCTTGTACTGGGCACGCAGCGCGACGTCGCGGCTGGTGGCGGCAATCCGCATGCGGTTCATCGCTGAGCCGGTACCCGCAGGTATCAGGCGACCAACGATAACGTTTTCCTTCAGGCCGGTCAGGATGTCCTTTTTGCCCTCAACCGCCGCCTGCGTCAGCACGCGGGTGGTTTCCTGGAACGACGCTGCCGAGATGAACGAACGCGTCTGCAGGCTGGCCTTGGTGATGCCAAGCAGAACGGGGTTACCAGTTGCATGCGCCTGGCCCTTTGTCAGCTTCGCATTGATCGCGTCCATTTCTTCGCGGTCGACCTGTTCGCCGGGAAGCAGGGTGGTGTCGCCGCCAAAGGTGATTTCAACTTTCTGCAGCATCTGGCGAACAATCGTTTCGATGTGCTTGTCGTTGATTTTCACGCCTTGCAGACGGTACACTTCCTGGATTTCGGCAACCAGATATTCGGCCAGCGCTTCGATGCCCATGACTTCGAGAATGTCATGCGGGTTCGGTGAACCGGCAATCAGGTTGTCGCCCTTGCGAACGAAATCGCCTTCCTGCACGTCGAGAACCTTGGACTTCTGGATCAGATATTCGATCCGGTCGCCTTCTTCCGGGACAATCGCGATTTTGCGCTTCGCTTTATAGTCACGGACGAATTCAACGCGGCCCGAAATCTTCGCGATAATCGCGTTGTCCTTCGGAATACGGGCTTCGAACAGTTCGGCAACGCGCGGCAGACCGCCGGTGATGTCGCGGGTCTTGGCAGATTCGCGGGTCACACGGGCGAGAACGTCGCCTGCCTGAACCTCTGCACCATCCTCGACCGACAACATCGTACCGACACCCAGAAGATACCGCGCTGCTTCGCCGCTATCATCGTCCAACAGCGTCAAACGGGGACGAAGGTCTTCCTTCTTGCTGCGGCTGCCTGCACGGTCTTCGGTTACGACTCGCTGGGCGATGCCGGTTGCTTCGTCGGTTTGTTCGGCTAGCGTCTTGCCGTCGATTAGGTCCTGATATTTCACAATACCCGACTTTTCGGTGATGATCGGCATGGTGAACGGGTCCCATTCGGCCAGTCGGTCACCGACATTGACTTCCGCACCGTCCGGGAATGCCAGCGTCGCACCATAAGGCAGACGGTGGATTTCCATCTCGCGGCCATCCTTGTCGACAATGATCAACTCACCGTTGCGCGCCATCGCCAAACGCTTCTTGCGCTTGTCGACGATGCTCGGCAGGTCGCGGTACATCACCTTACCCGATGCGGTTGCATCAAGGTTTGACTGCTCGTTGAGCTGCGCCGCACCACCGATGTGGAAGGTACGCATTGTCAGCTGGGTACCCGGCTCACCGATGGACTGCGCAGCGATAACGCCGACAGCTTCGCCGATGTTCACTGGTGTACCACGCGCCAGGTCACGGCCATAGCACGTGCCGCAAACGCCAACCTTCGATTCGCACACCAGTGGCGAGCGGATCTTCAGGGCTTGCAATCCGGTTTCTTCCATTGCGGCAACCATTGGCTCGTCGAGTAAGGTTCCCGACGGGATCAGTACCTTGCCATCAAGGCCCATGATGTCCTCTGCCGTGGTTCGGCCCAACACGCGCTCACCGAGCGATGCGATGGTCGAACCACCCTGAACAATAGACCGCATTTCGAGCGCACGTTCGGTTTTGCAATCGACTTCGACGATGGTGCAATCCTGCGATACATCGACCAGACGGCGAGTCAGGTAACCTGAGTTTGCCGTCTTGAGCGCAGTATCGGCCAGACCCTTACGGGCACCGTGGGTCGAGTTGAAATACTCGAGAACGGTCAGACCTTCCTTAAAGTTCGAGATGATCGGCGTTTCGATGATCTCGCCTGACGGCTTGGCCATCAGTCCGCGCATGCCGGCAAGCTGCTTCATCTGCGCTGGCGAACCACGCGCACCCGAATGGCTCATCATATAGACCGAGTTGACCGGCAATTCGCGGCCATGCTCGTCCATCGGCGATGCCTTCAGCTTGTCCATCATGGCGTTGGCGACCTTGTCACCACAGGTCGACCAGGCATCAATCACCTTGTTGTACTTTTCCTGCTGTGTGATCAGACCGTCTTGATATTGCTGCTCGAAATCGGCGACGATCGCCTTGGTTTCGGCGACCATACCGGCTTTTTCTTCCGGAATGATCATGTCGTCCTTGCCGAACGAAATACCGGCCTTGAAAGCATATTTGAAACCAAGTGACATGATCGCGTCGGCGAACAATACCGTGTCCTTCTGGCCAGTGTGGCGATAGACTTGGTCGATAACGTCGCCGATTTCCTTCTTGGTGAGAAGGCGGTTGACGGTTTCGAACGGCACACGATGACTCTGCGGTAGCGTTTCGGCAAGCAGCATACGGCCCGGCGTGGTGTCAAAACGTACCATCGTCTGTTCGCCGGCTTCGTTGGTCTGCGGCACGCGGGCGATAATCTTGGAGTGGAGCGTCACCGCACCTACTTCAAGCGCCTGATGCACTTCGGCCATATCCGAAAGCATCATACCTTCGCCTGGCTCACCCTTACGATCCATCGACAGATAATAAAGACCTAGGACCATGTCCTGTGAAGGAACGATGATCGGCTTACCATTTGCTGGCGACAGGATATTGTTGGTCGACATCATCAACACACGTGCTTCCAACTGGGCTTCGAGGCTCAGCGGAACGTGGACGGCCATCTGGTCACCGTCGAAGTCGGCGTTAAATGCCGAGCAGACGAGCGGGTGAAGCTGGATAGCCTTGCCTTCGATCAGGACGGGTTCAAACGCCTGGATTCCCAAACGGTGAAGCGTTGGCGCGCGGTTCAGCAACACCGGATGTTCGCGGATAACCTCGTCGAGGATGTCCCAAACTTCCTTGCGTTCCTTTTCAACCCACTTCTTCGCCTGCTTCAGCGTCATCGAAAGGCCCTTGGCATCAAGACGCGAGTAGATGAACGGCTTGAACAGTTCGAGCGCCATCTTCTTTGGCAGGCCGCACTGATGCAGTTTGAGTTCTGGACCGGTCACGATGACCGAACGACCCGAATAATCGACGCGCTTGCCGAGTAGGTTCTGGCGGAAACGGCCCTGCTTGCCCTTGAGCATGTCGGACAGCGACTTCAGCGGACGTTTGTTCGCACCAGTGATGGTACGGCCACGGCGACCGTTGTCGAACAGCGCGTCAACGGCTTCCTGCAACATGCGCTTTTCGTTGCGGACGATGATGTCAGGCGCGCGAAGCTCGATCAGGCGCTTCAAACGGTTGTTACGGTTGATGACGCGGCGATAGAGATCGTTGAGATCCGAGGTCGCAAAGCGGCCACCGTCGAGCGGCACCAGCGGGCGCAGTTCTGGCGGAATGACCGGAATGACGTCTAGGATCATCCATTCGGGCTTGTTGCCTGAATCGATAAAGCTTTCGACGACCTTCAAACGTTTGATGATCTTCTTCGGCTTCAATTCCGACTTGGTAACAGCCAACTCGTCGAGCAGGTCCTGGCGTTCCTGAACGAGGTCGAGGTCCATCAGCATGGTTTTCACAGCTTCGGCACCGATCGACGCGGTGAACGCGTCTTCGCCATATTCGTCCTGCGCGTCCAGCAGTTCGTCTTCCGACAGAAGCTGGAACTTCTC
>JANMQN010000157.1:0-9114 GCA_031370535.1 Sphingomonadales bacterium
ATCCGTCGACAAGGCTTTCCTTGTCAACACCGTCCTCGCCGCGCGCAATTGCGAACCCGGCGGCATTCATTGCTCCCATGAGAAGAATAGCAACCGGCTTTACCGGCTGTTCGGCAATGAGCCCCGCTGCCATCAGCGCGCGCGTTCCTGCCATCACCGTCTTAAGGCCCAGCCGCGAGTCGACTTCGCGCCATTTGTCTGCGCCCAGCACTACCGGCGCTTCGACAAAGACGATCCTGTGAAAGTCGCTTTGCTCGGCAAAGTCGAGCGAACTTCGAACGGCCGCCAAAAAAGTTTCCATAACCCCTAGACCAAGTTCAGGTTTTGATGCTGCTTTGGCCTCGGCATCGAGCTTAAGTTCAAGCGACTCGAAAACCTGCTCGAACAAATCAAGCTTGGATTCGAAATGGTGGAACATCGCGCCTACGGTTACGCCGGCTGCTGCTGAAATTTCACGTGCGGACGTACCGGCATAGCCTTGCTCGGCAAACAGCGTTGTAGCTTTCGCCAAAATATCAGCGCGGGTTTTCGCTGCGTCTTCTGCTGTGCGTTTAGCCATAAGCCATCCAATTCCGACTCGCCAAGCGACTTGACTCTAGACATATCATCGTTATGTAACTTGGATATGAAAAAGAATCGGGTGTGGGGGCAAGCTCAATATTGGTACGCCATTCCGACTTTATCAATGCATGCCGGTGAATTGCGACCCCATCGGTAGGCATGTAGGCTCTCCTCTTTCCCGCAAAGAGGAGAGCATATATTTTCCTCAATATCTACAGTTATTTAGCGGCATCCCCGCGCGCACGGAGATTCCGCTGACCGATGCTATTCGCCCGTCGGGAATCCACGCTTTTTCATAATATATTTGACGTCGGGGTCGCGACCACGAAACGCGCGATAGGCTTCGATCCGGTCCGACTCATTGCCCGTTGCAAGCAACATCGAGCGGAACCGCTCTGCGGTTTCCTTGTCCCAGACATCGCCCTTCTCGGTAAACGCTGCCCATGTGTCGGCATCCATCGTTTCCGACCACAGATAGCTGTAGTAGCCAGCAGAATAGCCGTCGTCGGCAAACAGGTGATTGAACTGCGGCAGGCGGTGACGCATCACCATTTCCTTGGGCATACCGATTTCTGCCAGCGTATCGCGCTCGAACGCTGCTGGATCGGTAACCGGGGTCGACCGGTTGTGCAATTTCATGTCCAGTATCGCGCTCGACATATACTCGACCGTGGCAAAACCTTGGTTGAAGGTGTCGCTTGCCTTGATCTTTTCCACCAATGCCACTGGGATCGGCTCGCCAGTTTTGTAATGCTTGGCGTACGTGTTGAGCACATAAGGTGTCAGTAGCCAGTTTTCATTCACCTGGCTTGGATACTCGACAAAATCACGCGGTGTACCGCCCAGACCCGGCCATGTAATGTCGGAGTTTAGATAATGAATCGCATGGCCAAATTCGTGGAAAAGCGTCGAAGCATCATCGATGCTGATGAGCGTCGGCGTGCCGTTTGCTCCCGGCACAAAATTGTTATTATTTGACGCCAGCACAATGTTGTTCTTCCCACCCAATTTATGCTGGCTGCGGTACGTCGTCATCCATGCGCCAGAGCGCTTGCCCGCGCGCGCGAAGTTATCGAGGTAGAAAAGTCCAACGACCTTGCCATCACGCTTAACTTCGAATGTCCGTACCATTGGCTCGAAAACAGGCACCGTTCCCGTGTTCTCGGTAAAGGTCATGCCATATAGCTTGCCAGCCGCGTCGAACATCGCGGCGACCATATTGTCGAGCTGGAAATAGGGCTTGATCGCTTCCTGATCGAGGTCATATTTCGCCTTGCGCACTTTCTCCGCGTAAAAACGATAGTCCCACGGTTCGATGGTAATATTGTCGGCATTGGCTATGGCCTGCATATCGACCACCTCTTCCTTCACCCGCGCAACCGCCGCAGGCCAAACCTTCATCATCAGGCCCATTGCCTTGTCGGGGTCTTTGGCCATCGTATCCGCCATGCGGTAATGGGCATGCGTGGGAAAGCCGAGGATCACTGCGCGATCCTGCCGTAGCTTAAGGATTTCAGCAATCGTCGCATTGGTGTCATTAGCATTGCGGTTGTCGCCGCGTTTCGTGAACGAACGCCAAACCTTTTCGCGCAGATCACGGCGGGTCGAGTTTTCAAGGAAAGGCTGAACGGCGGAGCGTGTGTTGACGATCGCCCAGCCGGTTTTGCCCTTTGATTTCGCGGCAGCTTGCGTTGCTGCAACAAAGCTTTCGGGCAAACCTGCCAGATCGGCTTCATCGGTCAGAAGAATGTATGTTTCCTCGTCAGCCAGAACCTTTTCGGAGAATGTCGAAAACTTCTTTGAAAGTTCGGTTTCGATGCCGATGACCTGCGCTTTCTTTGCAGCGTCGAGCAAGGCGCCGTTGCGGACCAGGCTTTCATAGCTCCGCTCAAGCAATCGCATTTGCTTGGCATCCAGGTTTAGCGTTGCGCGCTGGTCGTAAAGATACTTCACCCGCTGAAAATAACGCGCGTCAAGCGTGAGCTCGGAGAAAAAGGCGCTGACCTTTGGCTCCCATTCGCTCTGGATTTTCCGGACTTCTGGGTTAGACAAATTGGATGAATGCACGCCCCATATTGAAAACAGTCGGCCAATCTTCTGACCCGACAGTTCGCTGGCGGTTATAGTGTTGTCAAAGGTAATAGCCGCCGGCTTTTCCAGCATGGCTTCAAACTCTGCTTTGGAATCGTCCATCGCGGCCTGAAAAGCGGCGGGAAATTGGGACACTTTCACCTGATCCCAGGGGGGGACGCCTTCATAGGGTCCGGTCCATTCCTTCAACAGCGCGGGTTCGACCGACTTTGCCGCCTTAATATCTTTCGCATGTGCAACCGCAGTCATGGCAACTCCCGATAGTAAAAGCGCTGCAGCGCTCGCCAAAAATTTCCCCGTTTTCAAGCATCATACTCCTTGAATTTCCCAGACCATAAACGGTCTTGTGATGAACCGGCGATTAGCGCCTTCAATCGGGCCATGCAAATAGCGAGTTTCGATAAAATCGATAGGTCCGGATTGGATCGAATTTTCAAGCTCTCGATATGAATTCTCGGTGATTTTGAAAGCCGAGGCAGTAAGTCATTTAGAGGGGAGATGCGCCTTGGAAGATAACGACAATGATTTCAGATCGGCTGATAATCGCAGAACTGCAATGATATTAGGCAGTTCGCCTACGCTACGGTGCCGCCCAAAACCCCGTTACGCTGGATAACGGCGATGACCGAGAGCGGCATGCTCGGCCGGCGGTAGGACCCTGACGATCCACGGCGGGTTTTCATCGCACTGTCCGATGAAACCAACGCCAAGCTGGACGATTATTTCGCAGCGACTGCAATGCGTTCGGCGCGAATTATCTGATAGCACTTGCCAAAGCCGCGACGCTTTGGCAAAGGCCGCGTTCCCCACGGGGGCGCTTAGCTCAGTTGGTAGAGCATCTCGTTTACACCGAGAGGGTCAGCGGTTCGAGCCCGTTAGCGCCCACCATTTTCAGATGCGACCTGAAAAAGGAAAAGGCAGATGGCGTTCATCGTACAGAAAGCATTCGGAACGCAAATTCGGCCCATGAGGAGTTTGTTTCTAACTGTTAACACCGGCATCATTGTGTTGGCCGCGGGCATGTCGCCTGATGCAGCATTTGCGCGTGAGACCGATCAGCCCGAAGCTGTTAACTGCACCGACCCTAAGCATCGGCACACAGTTGTGCGTCCGCTCACTGAATCGGTACCGATTCGCAAAAGCGAAAAGGTCCGCGTTCGGCGCATATTGATGTAATCAGCCTGCCTCACGCAGCAATTTCGCCATTTCCGCATCGTCCCATTCGACGCCGCCAGCCACCCGCCATATTTCGCGGCCGGCGCTATCGTATAAAATGGTGGTCGGCAGCGCGACGGCATTGCCGAACCCTGCAAGCAAAGCGTTGTCTGCGTCGGTATAAGGTTCCAGATTTTTCACGCCTGTGCTTTTGAAGAATTCCACAACGGGCTTTCGACCTTCCAGATCCTGCGACACGGCAATCACCGAAATACGGCCTTCTTCCAGTGCGGCCAGCGTATCAAGCGTTGGCATCTCGGCCTTGCACGGGGCGCACCACGTTGCCCAGAGATTTACCAGCAACGGACGTCCGGCAAAGTCTGCAAGTGTGACATTGCGCCCGTCAGCTCCGGTAAACACCGCTTTCGGTGCCACTTGCCCGGCGAATTTATAGCTTAAAGTCGCGCGCATGCCGTTAGCGCTTTCGAGACCCACTTCCGCTTTTGCATCAGACGCAGTGATATCAGTAGATGCGGGTTGCGCTTGCCCCTTGGGTGCGCTTTCTTTATCGCACCCGGCGAGAACCAGCAGGATCAGAGCAATTACAAAGCGCATTTCGGATTCCAATAGCATGTGGGGCGGCCGGTTCGGTGAAGGCCCCGGCGCTATCATGCGCGAGATAAATGCCTCCATCCCTTTCGACAAGCGTCTTTGGAAGGAAGACATAGCCGGCAGCAAGGCACATGCGGAAATGCTTGCGGCAAATGGCATCATATCGGACGAGGACAATGCAGCGATCCAGCATGGGCTGTCCGCCATTTACGACGAATATGCAGCCGATGGCGTGCCCGAAGATCTCAGCCTCGAAGACATTCATATGGCCACCGAGACCCGCCTGCGCACATTGGTCGGAGAACCAGCTGCGCGCCTGCACACTGCGCGTTCGCGCAACGATCAGGTAGCGACCGATTTCCGGCTTTGGGTACGAAGCGCAATCGAACGCGTCGATGCGGGACTTGTCGTGTTCCAATCTGCGCTGGTTGAGCGCGCGCATGAGCATGTCGATAGCATCATGCCCGGCTTCACCCATTTACAGGTCGCGCAGCCAGTAACGCTTGGTCATCATCTGATGGCCTATTATGAAATGGCAAAGCGTGACCGCAGCCGCTTTGCCGATTGCCGGGCGCGGCTCAACCAATCACCTCTTGGCGCAGCGGCCCTCGCAGGTACCTCTTTCCCGATCGATCGAGCGGCGACCGCGTCGGCTTTAGGATTTGCCGAGCCGATGGCGAACAGCCTCGATGCAGTGTCCGACCGCGATTTCGCAATTGAATTCCTGACTGCCGCGACTCAGACTGCGTTGCATCTATCGCGGATCGCGGAGGAAATGATTCTGTGGGCGTCGCAGCCATTTGGCTTCATCACGCTGCCCGACTCATGGTCCACGGGTAGCTCCATCATGCCGCAAAAGCGCAATCCCGACGCCGCCGAGCTAGTTCGCGGCCATGCAGGGCGGATCATGGGCTGTATGACCAGCCTTATGGTGACGATGAAGGGCCTACCACTCGCTTATTCAAAAGACATGCAGAATGACAAACCACCGGTGTTCGAGGCCTATGATCTGCTTACACTGTCAATTGCGGCGATGACCGGCATGGTTGCCAACGTCACTTTCAACAGCGCCCGTATGCGAGAAGTCGCGGCGTCTGGTTTCTCCACCGCGACCGACCTTGCCGATTGGCTGGTACGCGAACATGGAATGCCATTCCGCGACGCGCATCATGTCACTGGAAGCGTGGTCAAGGCATGCGAAGCGCGCAATATTGGTCTTGATGCAATCACTACCGATGATCTGGCCGCCATCGACCCGAAGCTAAGCGGTAGCAAATTGCCCGATTTGTCGGTGGACGGGTCGGTCGCGAGCCGGACCAGCACTGGCGGCACCGCACCGGTTCGGGTAAAAGAGGCCATCGTTGCCGCCAAAAAGGATTTAGAGGCATGACACGCAGCCGCAAATTATTGCTGATCGGACTTGTTCTGTGCCTTGCGGCTTGCGGCAAGGTTGGCGATCTTGAGCCAAGCACCGGGAATGCCATGCCCCCTAAAGCTTATGGACAAAAAACGGAGCAAACTGCTGAGGTGCTGGTTACACCGTCGGTACAGGCGCGCCCCGGCCGTACCGATGAGCTTCTGAAACGTTCAGAGCGGCGCGAGGATGATCCGTTCGACGTGCCGCCGGGTGATGAGCCCAAACCGTTCGACCCGAAAGAAGTCGCCGCCGGCCCCAAAGCCAAGCAAAATTAAGCGTTACCTCCCATGAATCATTTTGATCTTATCGATGGCGTGATGCACGCAGAACAGGTTTCGTTGCCGCAAATCGCCGATAGCGTAGGCACGCCCGTCTATGTCTATTCACGCGCCACGCTGGAACGGCATGCACAGGTCTTCCGCGACGCATTGGCTGGCCTCGACAACCCTCATTTGGCCTTCGCAGTAAAGGCAAACCCCAATTTGGCCGTGCTAAAGGTATTGGCACGACAGGGCTATGGTGCGGACGTTGTCTCCGGAGGCGAGATGGATCGCGCGCTGGCGGCAGGAATGGCTGCCGAAGACATTGTTTTTTCCGGGGTCGGCAAAACTGCGGAGGAAATCGTCCGAGCGCTGAATGCCGGAATTGGGCAATTCAATATCGAATCCGAAGAAGAAGGCCGCGAACTGGCGGCGCTCGCCAATTCGCTCAACCTTCCCGCTAATGCAGTGCTGCGTATCAACCCAGACGTCGATGCGGGCACGCATGGGAAGATTTCCACTGGCAAGGCGGATAACAAATTTGGCGTTAGCATCCTTCGCGCGCCGGAAATCTACGCGCGCCTCGATGCCCTCGCCGGCATCAATATGCGCGGCGTTGCGCTGCATATCGGAAGCCAACTAACCAGTCTGGACCCGTTGGAAACAGCATTTAACAAGATCGGCGATTTGGTGCAGGTGCTGCGTGCAAGCGGCCATGTCATCACGCATGTTGATCTGGGCGGCGGCTTGGGCGTCAAATATAAGGCGGAGGATAATCCGCCGCATCCCGACGAATATGGCGCAATGGTCGCGCGCATTACCAAAGGCTGGAACGTCCGCCTCATGTTCGAACCCGGGCGCGTGATTGCCGGAAATGCCGGAGTTTTGCTAACTCACGTCATCCGGGTGAAGCCGGGTTCGGGCAATCTGCCCTTCATTATCGTCGATGCGGCGATGAACGACCTTGCCCGTCCAGCTTTGTATGATGCCTGGCATGATTTCGAAGCGGTCGAGCCCAATGGGCAGAAAATGGCGGCGAACATCGTCGGTCCGGTGTGCGAAACCGGCGACACCTTTGCAATGGGCCGTGAAATCGATTCTGTTATTGCAGGCGATCTTGCGATTTTCCGCACCGCTGGCGCTTATGGCGCGACGATGGCAAGCACCTACAACAGCCGCGGTCTGGTGCCCGAAGTGTTGGTTGATGGCGGCAAATTTGCGGTTGTAGCGGAACGAATTGTACCTGCCACCATTTTAGCTGCCGAGCATGTGCCGGACTGGCTGGAATAGGGGGGATATTTGAACCAATTACCGATTTTCGTGAACCTGAAAGATCGCAAGGTCATATTGGTCGGCGCAGGCGATGCCGCTGATGCCAAGCGACGGTTGATCGAACGCGCCGGCGGCAAATGTGTCGATGCAGGAGATCCCGAAGCCCGCATCGCTTTTATTGCCGTTGAAGATGAAGCCGAGGCGCTTATCGCTGCCGACGATTTGAAAGCACGCGGCTTGATGGTCAACGTCGTCGACCGACCGCAACATTGCGATTTCACCACGCCCGCCGTCATCGACCGCGCGCCGGTCTTAATTGCAGTGGGTACGGGCGGAGCTTCCGCAGGCATGGCCAAGGCCATCCGCCAGCGGATTGAAACCATCCTGCCGGAAAAACTGGGTGTGCTGGCACAAACCGTCGCAGCGGCGCGCGATGCTATCCGCCGTCGTTGGCCCGAATCTGCAGATCGCAGACGCGCACTGGACGCCGCTTTCACTAACGGCGGCGCTCTGGATCCTTTTGAAAGTCACGCACCGACAGCTGTCGAAAAATGGCTGGAGCATGCCGAGGAACCCAACGGCTCGCGGTTGATCGAAATTCCTTTGCTGTCCGATGACCCAGATGATCTTACCCTGCTGACGGCGCGACTTTTGGGTGAGGCAGACCATATTTTCCACGATCCAGCTATTCCATCTTCCATCCTCAACCGCGCACGAGCAGACGCAGTTCGGCAGGAAGGTGCCCCGCCCACTGCGCCTCCCCAAGGCCTCACCCTCTACCTGCGGTTGCCGTCCACCAAAGGATAGGGCATGACCGGGGGCATAACCTGTCACAGGACGATGTCTTTGCGCGATTTTCCTTCTGAAATGCTGATTTATGGCTGCGGCAATATGGGCAGCGCCATGTTGCGTGGATGGTTGGCCGCAGGCGTTACACCGACGCGTTTTACGATCATCGATCCGGTCGCGAACGACTTACCCGACGGTGTAAATGTGTATCGTTCGGCAGCTGAGTTGGACCGGAAATTCAATGTTGTCCTGCTTGGTATCAAACCTCAAATGCTCAAGCTCCTTGCACTTGACATAGAAAAGTTACTTGCGCCCGATGCGTTGGTCATTTCGATATTGGCGGGGTCTGAATCTGCGACTTTGTCCACGCATTTCCCCAATGCAAAAATTGTCCGGTTAATGCCCAACCTCGCTGCTGCCATCGGCAAGTCACCGCTGGGATTGTTTTCGCAAATGCTGGATAGCAACGCCAAGGCGCAACTGGAATTGATGCTCGCCCCGTTGGGCGTGGCGATCTGGTTGAGCGAAGATGCGCAGATGGATGCGGTCACCGCACTTGCCGGTTCCGGCCCGGCATTCGTTTATCGTTTTATTGATGCATTAGCCAAAGGCGGCGTTGCAACCGGGCTGCCCCAAAATGTCGCAGCAACGCTGGCGATGGCAATGGTCGAAGGGTCGGCAGCACTGGCAGCAATCTCGGACCAGAGCCCGGCCGACCTTGCGGCGCGCGTAGCCAGTCCAGGTGGGACTACCGCTGCGGGGCTTGCCATATTAGACAACGATGACGCGCTTGAAAAATTGGTGAGGGCAACCTTACAGGCTGCACGCGACCGTGGCGCCGAACTGGCAAAAGGGGAATAGAATGAAGATCAAGATTGCATTGATGCTGACAGGCATACTGTTCGCCGCGCCTGTCGCCGCTGCTATCGCCACGCCGCCGACGACCGAACAGGCTAA
>JANMQN010000062.1:0-23558 GCA_031370535.1 Sphingomonadales bacterium
GCCGACTATGACGGCACTGTGCTGATCGTTAGCCATGATCGCGACTTTCTTGATCGTACAGTCACCCTGACGCTCGGTCTCGACGGCTCGGGAAATGTCGACATCATTGCCGGAGGATATGCCGATTGGGAAGCAAAACGCGACCGCCGCGACAAGCCTGCAACCCGCAGCAAAGCTGAAAAGCTAATTCTCGCATCGGGCGGATCAAATGCTACAGTAAAGCCCGCAACGCGTCCGGCAAAATTGTCCTACAAAGACCAGCGCGACTATGATTTGCTACCTAAACGGATCGAGGAAATCGATACCGAGATCGCTGCGGCAGAGACCGAAATGGCCAACCCTGCGCTCTACACAAAAAATCCAGCGTATTTTGCCGAACTGACGACAAGATGTGATATCCTGCGTTCCGAAAAGGTTGCCGCAGAGGAACGCTGGCTTGAACTGGCGATGCTCGTTGACGACATGGCATCTTAACCCGGCAGCCGGTAGAAGCCCGCCAACCGGTCAAGTGCAATCCGCAGCACCGGTTTTCCAGTCCGCACCGGCCAAGACATTTCGCGTTCGGCCACTGGCACGCTCTTGCCCGCATAAATAAAGCGCTAAGCGATGTCGGCTAGGTCAGGCCTAAGCGCGTCCAGCGGATCGTCGAAAACCCGTTTGGCGGATATCATTCGCTCAGTCTGGTTCAGACCAGAAGGCGCCCCCTCTTTCGTTGACTAAGCGGGATATACTCCCAGCGCATAGTAACATTTGGCGCCATGGCCGCTTCCTCATAATCGCCTCGCAATTTCTCTCCGGCGAGCAGTTGGCGGTCGGTCAAATGTCCGCGTGTGTGGAGCCATGATAGAGGGGAATCGGCAAGATTTACAGTCACTGTTCGTCTGACCGCGCGTTCTTGCCGACCATCTCGTGGTTGGTGCATGGAGCTTTTGACGAGCGGTCTGGTGTCGACATATTTCACAACATCGGTAACTTTCCGGCGCATTCCTATTCTCCATCAGTGACGAATTATCATTGCCATTCGGTGATTATCGTAGCAAATATTAAACCTATCTGGTTTTCGGAGACTATCGATGCAAAGCCGTATCCGCGATGTTCGTAAGGCAAAAGGGCTCACCCTAACCGACGTTGCCGATCGCTGCATACCTGCCACAACCGCACAAACCATCGGCCGTTTGGAGACCGGTGCGCGCGTTTTATCACTTATCTGGATCAACCGCATAGCGGATGCGCTTGGTGTGGATTCCAGCGATCTAGTTGCCCTACCCGATCAACAATATCTGCCCGTTGCCGCCGTGCTGTTTGACGATGGTACGCATGCGCCGACCAAGGAAGAGCGCATCATGGTGCCCAATATCGGCGGATCAATGGTGGGCATGCGGATTGCCACGGCCACCGGCGAATACCGCCGTGGTGACGAGCTTTGGATGGAGCAGTTGCAGCCAGACGCCTTTGCGTCGGCGTTAAATCTTGACGTCCTGGTACCCCGTCCCGGCGGAAGGTTCATTTTTGGCCGACTACTTGGTCGCGACACCGGCAGGCTGCACCTGTTGCCGCTCGAGGCGGGCGCACGACAGCAGGTGGTTGCTGATCCCGCATGGATTGCCAAAGTCGTTCGGTTGGTGCGGGCGTTGTAGGCGGCTGCTTTGCGTGTCCTAACCCTCTCGACGCTTTTTCCCGCCGCGAGCAGGCCCAATTTTGGCATATTTGTTGAGCGCCAAACAGCGGCCCTAACTTCGGTGCGTGACTTTGCCGTCACGGTCATCAATCCCATCGGTATGGCTCCCTGGCCTATCAACTTGTTCGGAGATCAGGCTGCACTGCAAAGCACGGTGCGCAACGAGCAATGGGGCGAACTCGATGTCTACCGTCCGCGTTTTATCGCCATTCCCAAAATCGGCGGTCGATTGAACCCCGTAATGATTGCACGCAGGGTGCTGCCGCTGGCGCAAAAGCTTCATGCGGAAACGCCGTTCGACCTGATCGATGCCGAGTTTTTCTATCCTGACGGCCCCGCTGCGATGTACTTGGCAAAAGCGCTTAATATCCCTTTCACGATCAAGGCGCGTGGTGCGGACATTCATCATTGGGGGCGCCAGCCCGGTTGCGTTGGGCAAATCCTTGAAGCGGCAGATAAGGCGGCAGGATTGCTCGCAGTTTCAGGCGCGCTAAAGGCCGACATGGTCGCACTTGGAATGGACGGCGATAAGATCCGTGTGCATTATACAGGCTTGGACCAGAGCCGCTTTGTACCACGTGACCGGGCCACCGAGAAAATGGCCCTTGGATTGTCCGGCCCAGTGATCCTCAGCGTTGGCGGGTTGATACCACGTAAAAACCAGAATCTGCTGATTGAGGCGCTTTCTATTTTGCCAGATGTGACTTTGTTGCTGGCTGGCAAAGGCGAAAGCGAGTCAGATTATCGGGCGCTCGCGGCACGGCTTGGCCTTACTGAGCGCGTCCGCTTTCTGGGATCAGTCGCGCACGACGATTTGCCCACCTTATTTGCAGCAGCAGACATTATGGCGCTGGTATCGAAAAGTGAAGGTTTGGCGAACGCTTGGGTGGAGGCGCTCGCTTGCGGAACACCGGTCATTGCCAGTGATGTTGGCGGCATCCGCGAGCTGGTAAAAACCGATACCGCAGGCCGGATCGTCGATCGTAATCCCGTGGCAATTGCGGAAGCTGCGCGCGCCATATTGGCAAATCCGCCATCACCCGAGACGGTAGCCGAAAATGTGCGGGCATTCTCATGGGATGAAAACGCCAGCCAACTCGCAACGTTTTTCCGCGAGGTTTCAGCGCATCAAGGCTGAGCCCCAAAACCTTCGCTAATCCGTTCACCCTTGGGAGCAGCGCCCTGATTCTCGCTCGGGATAAAACTGTGCGGACCGACTTTCAGCCAGATCAGTATCGGTGCGGCTTGATAGATCGATGAATAGGTGCCGACCACAATGCCGAACGCCATCGCGGCACTGAAACCGAAGATTACATCGGGTCCGAACAGCACCAGCACGATCAGTGGCATGGAGATCGACACACTGGTCATCACGGTGCGTGACAGCGTTTCGTTGACCGACAGGTTAAGCAGCGATGCCATATCCATCTTGCGGTATTTCATCAGATTTTCGCGGATACGGTCATACACCACGACCGTATCGTTGAGCGAATAACCAATGATCGTCAGCAACGCTGCAATGATATTGAGATCGAATTCCCACCCCGTCAGCGAAAACAGTCCGAAGGTCAGCGTCACATCGTGCAACAAAGACCATATCGCCCCGACCCCGAACTGCCATTCGAAGCGGAACCAGATATAGATCGAAACCCCGGCCATTGCCGCGAGCAACGCCAATATCCCCTTGCTGAACAGTTCTTCCGACACCTTGCCCGAAACCGAATCCACACCGTCGATGCGGACCCCGGGGTAATCGGCCTTGAGCTGGCCCGTAATCTTGCTCGCCATCGCGTTGGACAGCTCTGGATTCTTATCCGCGCCTTCGGGCAACTTCATCCGGATCGAAACCTGGTTTTCCTTACCGAAGCGCTGGATAGTTGGATCGCCATAACCGAGACTACCCACTTTCTCGCGCAGTTCGGCTACCGGAGCTTCGGCACTTTGCGTAAATGTTGCACGGATCATCTGTCCGCCGATAAAATCGACGCCGAAGTTCAACCCTTTGGTTGCGACCAGACCAACCGACGCCAGCATTAGCAAAATGCTGAAACCAAAGGCCCAAGTACGCCATTTCAGGAAGTTGATGTTGGTATCATCGGGAACGAGTTTGAGCAGTTTCATGTTATATTCCTCAAATCGTCAGTTCTTGCGGGCGGGTGCGTTTGACCCAGCGCGACACCCACATCCGGGTGATGGTAACGGCGGTGAACACCGACGTGACGATACCGATCATCAAAACCACGGCAAAACCACGGATCGGGCCGGAGCCGAAGATGAAGAGCAACACCGCGGCGATCACGTTCGTGCTGTTCGCGTCGAAAATCGCGCGGCTAGCTTCCTTGTAACCGAACTCGATGGCCTGAACCACCCGTCGCCCGCGTTTGAGTTCCTCGCGTATTCGCTCGTTAATCAACACGTTGGCGTCCACCGCTGCACCGATGGTGAGTACAAAGCCTGCGATACCTGGTAGCGTCAATGTCGCGTTTGCAAAGGCCATTACGCCCAAGATCATCGCTACGTTGATGACCAACGCGATGTTGGCATACATGCCGAAGCGACCGTAGCAGAGAAACATCAGCACAAGAATTGCCGTCGTTCCGATAACAGCAGCCAAAACGCCGCGACGAATAGAGTCGGCGCCGAGATCCGGGCCAACCGAACGTTCCTCGACAATCTTCAGGTCAACCGGCAACGCACCCGAGCGCAGCGAAATTGCCAGCGCATTGGCGCTCTCGGTCGTAAAGCTTCCCGAAATCTGCGACACACCACCAAAAATCGGTTCGCGGATTTGCGGGGCCGAAATCACCTGACCGTCGAGGACGATTGCAAAAAGCTTGTTCACATTTTGCTGCGTCATACGGGCAAATTTCTGACCCCCTTCGGAGTCGAACTGGATGGTGACAGCAGGTTCGTTGGTCTGCTGGTCAAATGTCGGATCGGCCTTGACCAGCTTGTCGCCAGCGATACCGCCTAGGCGGCGAACCGCGATATTGGGCAATCCCGACGGATTGTTCGGGTAAGGCAAGACCTGACTGCCGACGCGGGCTTTGCCCTGTGCAGTCTGATCGGGATCGGCCTGTTCATCAACCAGCTTGAATTCGAGCTTTGCAGTCTTGCCGATCAACGCTTTCAAAGCCTCGGGGTCGTCCAGACCGGGAACCTGCACCACTATGCGGTTTTCGCCTTGACGGATGATCGTTGGTTCCAATGTACCGAGCGCGTTAATACGGCGATCGATAACGTCTTTGGCGGTGTCCATCGCCTGATCGAGCGCAGTTTCATTGCCCGAGCTTGCCGGTGTCAGTATAATCCGGTTTCCGTCGTTGACGCCAATATTCCAGTCGCGTCCGCCTGTCGCGTTGCTGGTAAGTGACAGCAACGCTTCGCGTGCCGCATCGACCTGCGAAGTATCAGTCACGGTAAAGCTTAATTCGTTATTTGCCCGTGACACATCACCGATGGCTATCCTTGGTTCTGCGCGGCGCATTGCGTTACGAACACTGTCTTCCAAAGACTCCAGCCGCGCTTGCGCTAATTGCGATGTGTCAGCCTCAAGCAAGATGTGACTGCCACCGGCAAGGTCAAGGCCAAGGTTGATGGTCGGCGTCGGCAAAAACTGAGCAACCTGCGCGCGAATGTGGGTCGGCAGGACGCTGGGGATGGCACATAACACGCCCAAAATGATGAGCGTGTTGAGCATCCATACGCGCCAACGGGGAAAATCAAGCATAAGTCGGGTCCGAACGAACAGGAAGGACGGGATTTGGGGTCGGCATTGCTACCGTTCAACCCCGGCGATTAGTCATTGGCTGCTTTGGTGCCGCGCGACTGGACATTGGTCAACGTTGCCTTCACCGCCTTAACGCGCACATTCGGAGCGATTTCAACCTCGACATAATCGTCGGCAACCTTGGTTATCTTGCCCATCAAACCGCCGCCTGTAACGACCTCGTCATTCTTCTGCACGGCACTGATTTTCGCCTCATGCTCCTTCGCGCGTTTCTGCTGCGGGCGGATCAGAAAGAGGTAGAATACCACGAAAATCAGCAGCAGCGGAAAAACTTGAACAAAAAAAGCCGAACTACCCGCGCCAGCGGCGGCCAGAAACATAAGCGAATTCATGCGATAATCCCCGCGAAAATATAATGAGAGCCCCGCGTTTTTGCAGGAGCCGTGAAACAATCGGGCGCGATTATCACCTGCACCCCATTGGCGCAACGTGAAAGCGCCGAAACCGCCCTTGCTTTTAGCAAAGCGCCGCCATATAGGCGCGCTTCCATCGGACGCAACGCGCCCGTTGGCGGTCGGGACGTAGCGCAGCCTGGTAGCGCATCACACTGGGGGTGTGGGGGTCGCAGGTTCGAATCCTGTCGTCCCGACCAATTTTTTTGGCATTATGGCGCAAAGGAAGTGAACTCTGCCTGAGCGCTTTGTTTGCTTAATTTTTCTACCCAAATTGCGCCGTGCTACTTTTGCTGCGATAAAAGGGGGAGATCTATGCTCTACTTGGAACAGGCTACCTGAGCTAAGCCGTGGCCCCGCAATGCGAAAAGACCCGGGGGATTGATAAATAACGCCGGTGCAAAAATGGTTGCACTCAACCACCATCATCCGTTAGGCCGATGCTCCCTCTAGGGGTTAATGGGATCTAGGAGAAACCAAATGAAGAAATTAGTCGCAACCGTAGCCGCTCTCGCATTCACCGTATCACTTGCCGCATGCGGACAAGAAGGTGAAAAGGCAGCAGAAGAAACCGCTGAAGCTGCAGATGCCACGGGCAATGCCGTTGAAACTGGAGCCGACAACGCAATGGAAGCTGCAGAAGGCGCTGCTGACGCAACCGCTGCGGCTGCTGGCGATGCTGCAGACGCAACCGCCGATGCTGCCAAGGACGCAACTGCAGCCACCGGTGCTGCCGTTGAAGAAGCTGGCAAAGACATGAAGGAAGCTGCAAAGTAATTTGCCGATAACTTTAGGAAAGAAGCCCGCCCTGCTCCGCAGTCGCGGGCTTTTTTTTGGTGCACCCGAACTGATAAAGATGGGCGCTCAAATCATTGAGAAATTTCGGTAATGATGCCCGGTTGACCGTTCGGCGGCTGCGTTCGACAGTCCAGACTGTTCGCTCTATACTGTGATAAATATGATCTTTCTGATGACCAGAAAGAAAATACAATTATCATTTTAACGATATGCGAACATCTCATTGATGAAGCGTTTACGGCCCTCGCCGCGTTTTACATAGCGCATCCCAGAATTTCTTCGGTTATTTGTCGACATTTAATTACCAAAATCCGCTTACGGATTCACCAAAATAGTGCTTCAACGCGTTTTTAACTGAGCGTTATTTTCTAACTTGCGCGCCGGCGGAGTGGTGTGGGAATGACTTCCACGGATGGGTCAGTGCTGCCTTTAAATTCGATTTCCGACACCAAGCGGACACCATCGCGGCGACCTAGTTGGATGAAGATGTCCACGATATCGTGCACATAATCGATTAGTTCCGCACGGCGCAATTCGACGCCTGACATGAGCGCCATCAGAGCGAGTTGCTCTGCGATTCCGCTTGCGGAGTTGGCGTGAACCGTTGTGATCGAGCCAGGGTGGCCCGTGCCGACCGCGCGAAGCCAGCTCATCGCCTCGGCACCGCGTATTTCGCCCATGATGATGCGGTCAGGCTTGAGCCGAAGCGCAGCTTCAACTAAATCGGCAGGACTTACTTCAGCTTCGCCCAGACGGCCGCGCACGGCAATCAAGCCGACGGCGTTCTGGTGCGAAATCTGGATTTCCGCTGTGTCTTCGATCAGGATCAGTCTTTCGTGCGCGGGCGCCTCCTTGAGCATGGCATTGAGAAACGTTGTCTTGCCTGTTCCTGTGCCGCCGCCAATGACGATCGTCTTGCGCCCGCGCACCGCAGCCGCCAGAAACTCGAGCGTGTCTCCGGCATTCAGCAGCGCGGTGAGCGACCGGTTGACCGCCTTTTCGGTCAGCGCCGCCTCGCCGACGCGTGAAAATGCCCCCGCCGAAAAATAATCGGACAACCGCAAATCTGAAACATTATGCTTTCGGATAGCGACCGCAATGGCGCTTCGCGTGGCCGGAGGCGCACAAATCTGGATGCGCGAGCCATCGGGCAAAGTCGCGGCGAGTAATGGATGCTCCCGTGTTATGCCTTGATCCGATGTTGCGGCTATTTGCCGTGCGAGCCGCCACAACGTTGCTTCGTCCAGCTGTTCGACGATATGGCGTTCGGTACCATGGTCGGTTTCGAGCCACAGTTCCCCTGGGTTGTTGACATACAAATCTGTGACGTCTTCTCGGTCGAGATACGGGATCAGCGGCGCAAGGAATGTACTCAAATAGACGGGTGCATTCTGGTTCACCGCGTTGGCCCTACGCGGGTAAAGTCGAGATCGCGGGCAACAAAGATGCGGATCGCGGCGCCTTGCGGTGTCTTGATTGTCGGCGGGATATCCAAATCCTTCGAAGCCTGTTCAGCAAGGCCCGAGGCCTGGCTTGATGAACTGACCACCACCGCCGATCCGCGTGTTGCCGCAGCGGTCGCAGCGTTCAGGCCGCCGGACAAGACCGAGAGCAGGATCGATCCACCAAAGCGACGTAAAAAGTGGCGGTTCACTTTACCCGCTACTCCGGCGCGGCCGAGTTCATCTACTGCAGGAGATGCTAGGGCAATCGTTACACCATCAGGTCGGATGAGCCGGGTCCAGACAATGAATACGCGCGACGCGCCTTGGGCGACGCCCGATTCATACTGCCCAATGACGCGGCTCCCTGCCGGAATGAGCACATCGCCGCCTTCGAAGCTCAAGACGTCGCGCTGGACAATCGCCCGCGCAAAGCCCGGCAAGTCCGAATTGAGCGCAGTTTCCATTACTGCTGCTATGATTGACCCTTGCGGCACCAAGCGGTTAAGTCGGGGTAATTGGACGGCCTCGGCGACCGCGACATCCTCCCTCGACACGCGTGCCGAAAAACTCTCCGAATTGGAAAGCTGAGGTCCACGGTCGGCGGGAAGGGTGGGCACACCCACCGTCCCTTGCGCTGGCGCGCCGACAGTCGCGGGACCCGAAGTGCCCGACTGCGCAAAGTCGACAATAAGGATGGGCTGGCGCGCGCGTTCGGCTTCGCGGATAGGCGCCATCCGAGCCGGTCCGAATGTCGGCGCGAACGGTACTGATGGCGACACAGCCGGAGGAGCGATGTAAGCTGCTGTCGCTGCGGCGGCAAAAGGCTGAACAGGGGTGGCCGCGACGGTGACTTGCGGCAACGGACTGGCGCTGCTTACCGGTGAGCCGTTGAGCGCTGGCAAGTCGGAACCCTGCTGAGCCGTAGCCGCGCGAGAGTTCGCCATCATCAGGAATACCGTGAATCCCAGAAAGCCCAAGCCCGTTGCAATTACCCCAGCCGGAACCGGTTTTGGCGTTCTTGCGACAGCTAATGGTTTGATAGGT
Organism: Sphingomonadales bacterium; assembly: GCA_031370535.1. GTDB lineage: Bacteria > Pseudomonadota > Alphaproteobacteria > Sphingomonadales > Sphingomonadaceae > Sphingorhabdus_B. The sequence continues at coordinate 9,148 of JANMQN010000062.1, forward strand.
ATGTCTTCAGTCATTTTCCATTCCCATCGGGACGTCGAACCGTGGCAAAACGCTTGCCATCACGGAGCGTGAATGCGGACGCCAGTTGCTGAATAACTACAACACGTCCGCGCATTGTGGAATTTGCCAGCGCCTCATCCTTCCCTGGCTTGCCGATAAAGATCGCAGGCAAGGAAACATTTTCGTCAAATTCGAAATACGTCATCCGTCCGTCGTCCCATATGCGCGCCGGCAGCAACCCAGCGTCACCCTGCTTGATATAGTTTGAATTCTCGATGACCGGTCGTTGTTCCTCAATGACTTCCGCAGTTAGTACGACCGGCGGGGGTGGATATTCGAAACGCACGACCCAGGGTGTCGACGCGCGCCGCGGCGCGGTATCCAGCGCAAATATGTACCTGCGTCGGTCAGTCATGACCGTCATGTTGGTCTGTGCATTCTTCAACAGCGGCTTGAGGAACAGGTTGCGAGCACGTTTATTAGGTGTCACTTGCCAGGCCTGCGCATCGCCGATGGCGACATTTTCGATCCGCTCGTCAGGTGCGAATTCGATCATCAATTGCCATCCGGTTGCGCCAGTGATGTTGACGATCTGATCCGGATCCCAAAAGACCGTTTGCACCCGCGCGTCCGGCCCGTTTTGCGCATGAAGCGGCGTTGCCATCGCCAGCGCGAAAATCAGGAGCAATTTTCTCACTGCACCAGACCTTCGATGTCGCGGCGATATCGGATTACCTGAAAGCCGAGCGGATTGTCGAATCGGTCGATCGCGCGCATTGGCCGCCCGTTGAAGCCGAAGCTGATCGCCGAAACATAGGTACTGAGCGACTGGCTGCCGGTTGGTGTAATACGCATGACATCGAACCGGACGATCGCCGATGACGCACTGATGATCGATACGCTCTTTATGGTCACCGCAAGTACGTCTCCTCTGCTCAAAGTGCGTAGCGGACTGTTCGGGTTGTCACGCGACATCATTTTGACGTAGGCCGCCGATACATTGCGCGACGACATCAACTGCACAAGCCGGTACATTAGCGGAAGATCGCTCTCGTCAAATGTTTCGCGTGCCCGTACATAGCGCGCCAGCTCCGCTTGGATAACAGCGTCATTTTCCGAAAGCTTGCCCGGCGTAATGCCAGTCGCAACCTGCACCGCGCCAGTTTGGCGATCGACCGTAACAACATACGGCTCCACCGATTTCAATGGCAACAATATCAGCAACGTCAGCGCCAAGATAAACGCGATGCCGGTTGCTACACCAGCTGCAATCCAAGCGATTTTTCGTTCGCGCAATATGGATCCGTTTTGTGTTTCGGCCCAGCTTCGTGCGCTTTCGAAATATTCTTCGCGCTCGTTCATGCGTCCCTCCGCGCTGTCGTGCGAGTCCGCCGTTGAGCACGCGGAAGCGCGGCCCGGCGTGAGGATGGTGCAGCGAAGATGCTGTCAATCTGTGCACTTGCGTCGCGCCGCGCTCGGCTTCCGCTCGATGTTGCGTTTGATATCTGCATGAACGACGCCGCGCCTGCCATGGCTGGCGCTGGTCCAGCCTCACGGCGGGCGGCGCGTTCAAGCATTTGCGCGATATGGATGGCAGAAGACTGCTGCTCGGCTAGGATGGGGGGTGACATTATATTCTCTTTCATACTCGGTTCTGACGCCGGCGCGGCTTTTGCTGCCCCCGGCAGACGGATGCCCGATGCAATCTTGCTGCCTGCCCAAACAGCGGCCAACATTGACAATGCGAAGATGACCGTGACCAGGCCGATGGGTGTCACGGCTTCATTCTCGAAGCGTTCCGCCGCTTGTTCGGCCAAAAGCCGTGTGATCATTGGATTAAGGATCGACAGTTCGACCGCAGCGAGCACCAGCACAAACATCGGTACAAATCCAGCAGCCGCCATGGCCGCCAGCCAGCGTGAGGCCATGCCCCGCGTCGCATCGAACAGGATGAAGCCTGCCATTACCGGCGTGATGGCAAGCAGCAACGCCAGTAAAATGCGCGCTACAACCAACAGTCCGAGGATCGACAGCGTAAGAAAATATCCCGACAAGTTAAGAGTCATCGCCGCTGCTGCAGGACCGCCGACCAGCGGCGATGCGATGCCCGCGCGGGTGCGGTAGCCGACGCTTGCGTTCTCTAGCCCATCGAGCGCAGCCTGCAAGCTCACGATCGGGTCCATAGTGTTCAACCCAGTCAACATTTCGCTTGCAAGCCGCACAGGGGCACGAGCGAATGTGTCATAGGCGACCGCCTGCCATGCCTCCCATGATGTTGCCAACAGCAAGACGACACCGATTTTGAGCGCAAGGCCGACAGCATCGACGAGCAATAGCCCGCGACCCAAAATAAGACGGTACCCGAAGAATGCGACCGCCAAAACCAGTAGACCAGTCAGCGTAGCGGCAACCGGTCCGCCGGGTTGCGACAGTGCGGCGTAACCGCGCTCGACCATTCCGAAAGATTGGCAATCCGTATCGGCGAGCAATCGTGCAGCAAGGCCGGGGCCTTCGGGGGCAGTACAAAAATCGGTTCTCATGCCGCTTCCAACAACAGTGGAAGCCACAAGGCGGGATCGTCGCCAACCTCGGCGCGGAGGCCGTCGAGCATTCGCACCGTGCGTTCGCGGCCGGACAGGACGGTCAGCAGATCAGGCTCAGAAGCAAGATTCAACCTGACTACGACGCTGTCATTGCCATGTTTGACCAGAAACGCGCGCGCAGTTTCGGGGATGTTGCGAACTAGCTCATACTCATGCGCTGTCAGCCCAAAACCTTCGATATAGTCGTGCGCCTGTGCTGACGAATTGGCCATGAATATCTGCGTCCCGGCCTGCTCGACGATAGCGGACGCAATCCGGCTTTCTAGCGCATCCGATGCCGATTGCGTAGCAAAGCCGACAATACCGCCTCGTTTCCGGATGGTTTTTTCCCAGTCGCGAATCCGCGCCACAAACACGTCGTCATCGAGCGCTTTCCAGCCTTCATCGACGACTATGATCGTTGGTCGTCCATCGAGCCGTTCTTCGACGCGGTGGAAAAGATACAGCATGGCAGGCGACCGAAGTACCGGCTGGTCCAAAATAGCGGTCATGTCAAAACCGATCGTCTCGGCCTCGAGTTCGAGCCCGTCAGCTTCGTTGTCGAACAGCCAGGCATGTTCGCCCGACGAATGCCAAGGCGCAAATCGAGCGGCGAGATCGCTTCCCGATGCACGACCGCGTCCCCTGAACAGTTCGGCGAGATAGCGCATCCTCCGGTGTTCGGCTGGCCCTGCATACGCCGCATCGACAGCTTCTGCGATCCAAGCCGACTCCTCGACCGTTGGGGCTGTGCCGTTCACGGTCACCAAAGTGGCAAGCCATTCGGTGAGGAAACCCCGGTTGGCCGGACTGTCGGGTAACGATAACGGGTTCAGCCGCGTCGCTTCACCGGGTCTCAGCGTGTCATAGACGCCGCCGATTGCCCGCAAGAAAATTTCGGCTCCGCGATCCTTGTCGAAAAAGACGATGCGCGGTGAAAACCGGCGCGACTGCGCGAGCAGGAAGCCTAGCACAACGGTTTTGCCCGATCCCGACGGGCCAATTATTGTGAAATTGCCAAGGTCTCCGCGATGAAAATTAAAGAAATAGGGACCTGCCGATGTTGTCTCGAACAATGTTACCGCATCGCCCCAGAAATTGCCAGATTGCTGTCCCACTGGAAAGTTATGCGCACTCGCAAAACCTGCAAAATTGGCCGATGAGATCAGCGCGCGTCTCGCGATATAGCCGAAATTACCCGGAAACTGGGCCCAGAACGCAGCCTCCAATCCCAGATTTTCGCGTACCGCGGCAAATCCAGCTTCGGAGAGCATTGCCTGTGCCTCTCCGATAGCAACTTCAAGCTCGCCCAGTTGGTCCGCGCGAATCATGACCGTTAGGTGATGTTCGCCAAATGCCGCTCGCCCTGCCGCAACCTCATCCTTGGCCAGCACCAGTTCGGATCGTAGCGATATCGCAGCATCTTCGGCCGAGCGCATCCGGCGCAGCGCCAGATCCATCCGTTCCAGGGCTGGACCACGGTCGATCATGGCAAAGCTTTGCGTTACTGTCATCTCGAACGGCAGGCGGTACAGGTCGTCCAGCATACCGGCGTCGGTATTGGCCGGATAGTCCTTGATCGAAAGGATGGCCGCATATTCGGAAGGTTCGCCGTTCATCGATCCGAATTCGATGGCGTCTGCACCGAAACTGATCTGGCGCCGAGCCATTGCATGTCCAAGATCACCGGTAGGGAGAAGCATCGGCAAAGAGACGCCATTTACAAGCGAAGCCAGAAATTCCAGGGGCTCCGAAGCCAGGCCCTTTGGCAGGTCATAGGCGGAAAGCAATTTGGGTTGATACGGTTCGAGTGCAGAAAGGATTGCCTCGCGCGCCTGATTGAGCTGACGTAGATCGGGCCCAGCCTCTCGGCTCGTTCCTCCCCCGCCGCCAAAAAGCTTCAGCATTTTTTCGGCAATCCCCGCACGGCCACGTAGCGGTCGGATTATGAGCGTGAGATAGAGATCATTGACATAAAGCCGCCGCGTGGCCAGCCGGTCCTGCCAGGCACGGTCAAGCGACTGGCTGAAGGGGTCGTCGAATTTTCCTTCGAACACCGGCTCGACCGCTCGGCGGACGACATGGTGCACCAATGCAAACCGTGCCGATGCCACCGACAACAGCATTGAGTCGCGTGCATTCTTTCGCGCCTCGAGAGTGAGCGCATCGATCGTTTCGAATGGCAAACCTTCGAGCCGGATCACTTGCAGCGCAAGTCCGTCGCGCGTGACTATCGTATAATCGTCGATCTGCGCCGCATATGGCAGATGGACGCCGACCGCAGCTTCGCGGCGTGCCAGTTTTTCACGCGCGGTAAGCATTAGCCCCCCATAAACGGCGGTTTTTGACAGGCGGCGTGCGGCGAAGCTTGGTCATCCACAACGCCATTATATGGGCATCGCGTAAATGCGCTGCATAGCCCAGCGCATGGATGAAAAGCGACGGCAACAAAGCGAGCGGCGTTTTGAAAATCAGGAATAACTCGGCGGCTACGATGCCATTGAGTACGAAAAACGGATAGGTGACGCCCGCCACCATCTGCGGACGCGCTAGCGCTCTAAACAAAGGATCGCGGTTCACCCGGCCACCGAACGAATGCCGCCAACGATTGATGCTGCCCCGAACAGGATAAACAGCCCCATCACTACAGTCGCGCCATATTTCCAGTTCACCCGGCCGGTCAGCATCATGAACCCAACCGCGGCGACTGCAATCACTGCAACGGCAGTGGCGACATTGCCGAGCAGCGTTCCCTGCAACCAGTCCACCGCGCTAGCAATCGGCCCGGAACCCGCCGGGTCGGGCGCCGCATACTGGGCAAAGGCTGGTGATGAAAACAGCAGCATGAGAAGGGCGCTAAGTCGGTATTTCATGGCTCGGTTACCTCGATAAAGAACACATTTTCGTTAATGGCTGAAACAATGGGCGCGACAATTGATGATGCAGCCGTTGCTGTTGAACTTGGCGGCGGCGGCTGCCACCGTCGCATTATTGTAGACACGTAATTTTGCGTTTCCCGATAGGGCGGGATGCCGCCATAACGAAGCACCGCTCCTGGACCCGCATTATAGGCAGCGAGGGCCAGTGGGATGCTGCCAAACCGGTCTATCTGTTGGCGCAAATAGCGCGCGCCGCCGCGAACATTCTGCTCGGGATCATGTGGATTGACGCCCAGTTGCGCAGCTGTTCCCGGCATCAACTGCATCAGCCCTAGTGCGCCCTTGACGCTGACTGCGTTGGCGCGTCCCCGCGATTCCTGATGAATGACTGCGTGGACAAGGCCCTGGGGCAGACCATAATCCTTTTCCACTTGGGCAACCGACGCCGTTGCCGACGTGCGCTGCAAATGTGGTTGACCGGAATAAGCCGCGTTTCCAAAAACCGGCGAATTGCCCTCGTCAGCAAATATTGTGGGCGCGTCATAAACCGTTGCTTCGCCGTCGGCGCCGATTTCGATTATCTGTGCATATACCGGCGAAGCGAAAGACGCGAACATGATAAGGAGGTGCGAGAGCTTTGCCATATTCACTCCATATGATCAGGCGCGTAGCCCGGTACCGGGCTGATCGCGACCATGCTGGCAAGGATGCTGACCGCGACAATCCAGCTTGCCGCAATTTTTACGGCGGCGCCCAATTGCTTTTCCAGTAACCACGCGGCGGGCATGAATAACAATGCAAATGGCAGTGCCGAAGCGATGCCAATTTCCCCACCAGCTGAATGCGCAACGACCCCGAGCCAAAAACCGGTATTCGCGCTCGCCAGCAATACCCAAATTCCTTTGATGCCGCGCGGCAGATAAGCAAGCAGGGCAGTGATTGCCGCGCTAGCCCAAAGCCCGAGCATCGCGGGTGTCTCCCACTGCGCCGTAGGCACCACAGCAAAAGACAGCAATGCGGCGACAATCAGCAAAGCAATCGCCATCGCGGACAGTTTGAGCGGTGTTTTGGCCAGCGCCAGGCCCAGCGCCGCACAGAGCAGCGCCAGCGGAAGAAATCCGGCGTTCATTGCAGTAAGCCCGTAACCAGATACGTGGCACCGACAGCCGCGATTGCGCCACCCGCCGCACGCAATCCAAATTCGCCGAAGCGAACTGCCTTGAACAAGCCCAACCCGATGCCAGCAAGATGCAATAGCCCAGTGGCAAGAACAAAGCCGACGCTGTACCCGACGGGATCGGCTGTCGCGGGCAGCTCGACACCATGCGCATAGCCATGGAAAAGTGCAAAGACGCCGACAATTGCACAAGCGACGACAGGCACCGCGCGCGTAGTGGTAAGGATCACCAGCCCGAGCACGACGACAGATAACGCAATCCCGAACTCAACTGGCGGGAACGGCATTCCCAGCATCGCGACCGCGGCTCCAACAGTCATCATAACCGGAAAAACCATCGGCAAAATGACGAGCAGAGGTCTGCCGAGAAATGCCCCCCAGATCCCGACAGCGATCATTGCCAGCATATGATCTAGGCCAAGAAACGGATGACTGAAACCGGCCGCAATTCCGCCAGAAGCATCAGCTTGCTGATGGGCGTAAGCGGGAACGCTATATGCAAACAATATTGTGATAGTAATAAATATTTTTATATTTGAATTTCTAACAACAGATAAAATTCTGGACAAGTACGGATATTGTGTATTACTGTTATTTGAACAAGTCGTATATGAAAGAATTTTCCTATCATGCGCCTCACTCTTGCCAAACTGTCGATCCTCTTGGTTGCTACTTCGGCTACCGCACATGATTTCTGGCTGCAACCGCAGGCGTTCCATACCAAGCCGGGTGTTGCACTGCCGATTACCGCGCTGGTCGGCCACGGCAAAGACCGTGGACGGTGGGAGGCTGACGCAAGTCGTGTTGTCATGCTGAAATCGATTGGCCCCAAAGGCACCGCCGACCTGCGAAGCGGCTTCACACAACGCGGTATCGGCCCGCAACTCTTCCCCGTCTTCGCCGAAACAGGCGTTCACGTGTTGGCGATGCAGACCAATCGCGCATCGTCCGAATTGCCCGCGAAGCGCTTCAATGATTATGCCAAGGACGAGGGGCTGACGCCAATACTGGAATATCGTAACCGCAAGGGCACGGCCGATACCGCAGGGCGTGAATTTTATAGTCGCCGTGCCAAAGTGCTGATTCGCGTTGGGGCTAGCAGCGGTCGGGCGGATCCGCGCACGACAAAAGCCATTGGATTGACGCTCGAGATTGTACCCGAACGTGACCCCTATGCCCTTGGCAAGTCCCGCAACCTGCCGGTTCGCGTTATTTATGAAGGCAAAGCGTTGCCCGGCGCGACGGTCAAGCTCACCAACCTTTATTCCGACGAAAAGCCGGTTGCCATTGTAAAAACAGACAGTTCCGGGCGTGCCGCGCTCCGTATTCCCGAAAGCGGCGCATGGCTCTTGAATGTTGTATGGACGAAACCAATCAAAGGACGTCCAGGTGCGGATTTTGATACGATATTCTCCAGCCTGACGTTTGGTTTCGATAAAGGCACGAAACCTTAGATAATTCCGGAGCGACGCAACATTGCCGCCCCGGCATTATCACTGTTTTATTTCACATCATTCGGCTCAGTGGTTAAGCTAAGCGGTATGATGTCGCCGTCCTTGGGTTCAATAGGTGTCGCGTTCGGATCGGCACGGAATGCCGTCCCGAAAGCCACCCCAAAGGTATCTTCTTGGACGACCGTCGTTGGCGGCGGGGGCGGCGGAGGTGTCGTGTTATCCGCGCCCCCTCCACATGCAGCCAGCGTCGATATCGGAACTGCGAACAGAAGGAGATTAAGACTTTTACGTTTCATTACCTTAGCTCCTTATGGCTGGGTTTGCGGACGGGGAGCGCCGCGCAAAGGAGCGTTCAAATACGGGAAGGCGTTCTGTATATTAGCTGCGTTACTCGGTGCACCATCGGTAAATGCCACAGTACCGGTTGGTGCATCTGAAGGATTGCAAAGTCCAAGGCTGGTAGGTTTGCCCGCAATTGGAACGGGATGACACAAACGGCCCATTGCAACTCGCAAGACGATATCGACAACATCATCGCCAGGTCGACGTCCATTGGGAAAGCCAGCCAAATCGTCCGCAACAACACCCAGCGTTTTCTGCGAAGCCCTTGGCGTCGGATTTACTGCAGTATTCAGACGCAACATCTCAGAAGGGGTCACAGTGCTCTGTTTATTGAGCGTTTCGATACCAGTAAGGAACGCCGCAACCAGATCGTTGCGTGGGAAATTCGTTGGCGCAAGGTTGGTGAAAGACGTTCCGAGCGTGGAATTAACAGGCGCACGGAACAATGCATCCAGAATTGCCGGGAATGTCGGATTTGTAACATATGTCGCTAGCGCACTATCTTGCGTCGGCTTTGCAGCATTGAACAAATCCTTTTGCGGCAGTCCGATGACCACCTCATTTACCAGTGGCATGCCCAGACGCGAAACCTGAACCAACGCACCGCCTTGCAAATCGCTCATCCTCGTATTGGGTGTTGGCCGAAGCAAACGAGCCTGCGGCAGGCTGGCACTACTCCAGATTCCAATCACACCGTTACCGGTACCTTTCAGACACGCGATCGGGATTTCAATTGCTAGCGAAGTGACGTTCTTCTTACCGATCAGTTCCTGATTGTCTTGGCTCTGCGTTATACCGCCGGGAAATGGCGAACCATTGCCGTAAACCGGATCATTGTCGCCTTCGATCGGAACGAAATTTACCAGATCAAATATCGGCCCAAGATTAACCGCAAAATATTCCGCTCGCTGGCCAGCAAAAACCCTGCCTTGGGTTGCACAGCCCGGGATTGCGACATTATTGTAAACGAACTGATTTGCGTAAGCAGGATAATTGGGCACCGACTTGTTGCCGGCATTGTCGAATGGCTTGACAAAAGTGGCGCTGCCACCTGCGGTAAGCTGACCTCGGCTCCCAGAACGTCGATCGCCGGTAATCTGCGTTACAGTGTAAACTTCGCGCTCGCCGAGGTCCGCATCGTTTGCGCTAGAGATTGGTCCGACATGCCTCAGCGCAATCGATTGATCGACGCCGCCCACATTCAACGTGATGCCCTTTGGACTGCTCAGCTGGTTTGCGAATTTGAACTGGTAGGTAAGGTCTTCCTTGGCGTCGCCATTGCTGTCGATGTGAATTTCATAAACCGCGTCGGGGTCCATCGTGTAATAATTAGGTCCGTTGCCTGGACCCTGGTCCGGCTGAAAATTCGAGATAATCGTTACATAGTCCTCCCGACCGGGCTCGTAACTGCGAAACGCATAAACGTCAGTGTTATCCACTTTAGGAACTTCCGTAACCCCGGGAGCTTCCCGGTGGCTCGACGCAAAAGCAGATGAGCTTGCACAGACTACCAGCGCGATGCCAGTACTCACTTTCAACAAATTTTGAAATTTCATATCACTACTCCTGAACAAGAACCCGCCTACGTCACTTTTCATGGTTCGTTATTTTGCGTTAAACCGAGGCTTGTGAGGGATACGCAGTGAACGGGATGAACGGGTTCATTCAGAAAGCTCGTTTCGCCGCGAAATGTACTCCGTCTATCGTATACCCAGACACTGTTCTCAGTCGGTCGACGGCCGCGAACGTTCAAAAGAGGGTTTAGATCCTGGCGAAAATTCAGTTTGCAGCAAATCTTCCCACGTCCAGTCACCGACTGCAAACAAAGGGTCGGGTTGCCGCTCGATAAGCTGCTGCCATGTCCACTGGCCCGAACCGAACGCCAAAAATGTCGTGCTTCCATCGATCACAATAGGAATTAATCTCGGGCCAGCGACTGGCGTTTCGAGACATTCCAACGGCAATTCGGCCAGCGTGCTTTCAATGCGATCGCGGACATTCCTTAGCGGTCCGTCATCGGCAATGGCTGTATTACTCCACTGGGCATTCCAGACCACAATAGCTTCAGATATGGATCGATCCGCGCGCGGCACCATGTCAATTTCTGCGGGCACAGTCGGGTCACTCGTCAGTTGCCTCGTGACAACATCGATAGGCGAGCAGACTTCGCCCTCGGGTTCTCCTTCCGCACTTTGCTGTTGCTCGGCAAAGGCCTCAGCCGGGGTCGTCGAGATCGGTTTGATGTCCTGAACGATTACCGGCGCTTTTACAGGGATAGACGGTTGGCTTGGTGCCGCCGACAATGAAAACACGGACAAGTTTCCCTGCTTTTCGGGCGGAGGGGCGACGTGTCGAGAAAGCACAAGCAAAACGATAATGACCAAATGTGCTAACAAGACCAATGTAAACAGCAAGGACTTGCGGAAAGCCCTTACCAACCCGCTATCTTTTAATAGATCGCCTGGAGCATTAGGCATTGCGCTAAGTTCAGACGTGCCATGCCGCCGACACGTGAGCTTCGCTTGCCGGGACATATTCAGTGAATAATAGGCACCCGCGCTCGGTCGTCATCTTTTTGTGCACCGCGCTTGCTGGCACCCGGAGGTAATCGCCGGTACCGAAAATGCGCCCGGCCACATTCAAATCGCCGGCCACGACGAGGATGTGCTCATCTTCGTCAACTGGCTGTTCATGCTCCTCTTCGACAGCACCGGGGTTACAGCGGATCAGGATTGCTTTGTCCGACCACAGTGTTTTTGTTTCAATCGATGGTGCATATTCCTGCCAGTCGCCGGACTGGCAATCCTCGACGAATATATCGGCCAGCGCAGCGTCCTCTTTTGCGACGGCGTCAGTGATCCGGCTCCAAATGTCCTTGGCCGGGATTTCAAGTTCGTCGTGGCGAAGCAATCCACTATAAAGACGCTCAACCGACAATATCTCCTTGTCGAGACTGGCATTGAACAGCCTTTCACGCGCCACACTGTCGCGTTCTTCCGGCGATAACGATCCCAGCACATACCCGATGGCCTTATCTTCAATCGACATTTGCTCATTATCCATGACTTTAACCCTTAATACGCACCGTAACCGCTTATTGGACGCACAAGCAGTGTGGCAGACCGGAAAGTTTCCTTTTCAGACGTTCATATATTTTTTCAAGGACGCTGTCGCGCGCCGCACGCGGCTCTTGATTGTACCGATTGGCGCCCCTAAGTGGCTCGACAATTCGGAGTGGCTCATGCCGTAAGTATACATCGCCACGATGGCTATAACCTGCTCTTCTGGCAACTGCGCCAGACATTGGCCAAGCTTTGGATCTGAAGGCTCGCAAGGATCTGCCGTAATCGCCATAATGTCCATATCAGAAAGTTCTTGGTACGGTCGGCGTTTGCGAATGAGATCAAGCGCAACATTTCGTGCGATTATCGAAATCCAGCTTTGTGGCGTACCCAATGTAGCATCAAACTGCCCCGCCGAACGCCATATTTTTACAAAGGTTTCCTGCACGGCATCTTCGGCGAGTGATGGGTCCCGCAATATCCTCAGCGCAATAGTGTAAACGAGTTTGCAATTTGCTTGGTAGAGATGTTGGAACGCCTTCTGATCACCCGTAGCAATCTGGGAAAAAATGGAACCTGGGAATAAGCTATCCCTACATTTTTCCTGTGGCGCGTAGCCCAATTGCGGTGTTGTTTGCCAAGAAGCATCACCGCCCTGTGGATCACATATGGTGTTAAGACCATAATTTACAACGTCTTTTCCTCGATTCATCCGGTCAATTTCCTGCAACGTCAACCTCTAGCTACGAAGGGAAACGCCGTCGGGATGCATTCGGCTTGATTCTTACGAGTTTTTAATTTTGGTTGCGCGGTTTCGCCCTTGGCAATCTCCTTGGGGCTAGAAAACTGCTTGTGAAGAACGATCAAACATTCGGCCTGCAAAAAACTGCCCGCTCTGTATCACTTTGCTGGAGCTCCCTGACCTTAAGCCGAGCGAACGGAAGTTCATTTGATTGCTGTGCGGTTGGCGTGAAGAGGCGTCCCGGCCGGGATTTAGGCTGATCCATTCTGCAGCTGCCGGTGTATCACGAACTCCGTTTGAAGCGTGCGTAACGAACATTGGAAGGATCGTCCGGCAAGGCGCCATGTTGCGACGGCTTATGCCGACCGCGAAGACGACCATGCTGCCGGCAAACAGCGCCGCACAAAAAATTAGCCTGCAAAGACCGCTGTTAGTAGACGGCAGGTATCGCACCACCCGATCGGTTGCCTATACGACTGCTTTGTTAGCGAAGCCTGCTTAGCAGCGAATTCCAAAAGGAACTGCATTTCATCGCGAAAGATTCTTTCTAGGTGTGGATGAAATGCTGAGATGCCAACGTTTCCAGTTTTCAAAGCAAATTCTAGGAGACGAAATATGCACAGTTTGACCAAAGCCCTATTATTTTCGTTCGCAGCGATTACCGCAGCCACTGTTCATGCCGCACCGTTCGCGGACCGCCCGGACGACACGACGGAAATCCGCAGCGAGCCGATTGCCGGGCTCTACAATAAGCCGTGGTATGCCTATTTGGCCGATGTACGTGAGGCCGAGCAGGAGCTCGGAAGCGACCTGAGGGGCGCTACTGACGCTGAAGACCAGCGCGACGCCTGGGAAGAATATCACCATGAGCTAGTCGATGCAGACAAGGACTATGTGAAAGAAATGCGCGAACGGGGCTATCGTGCCGGTCGCGTAACGGTTGGCTAACCCACCCCTCCCTTTGAAGGCCAACCGATACTGGCGGGAGCTTCGGCTCCCGCCAATTTTTGTGCTCTCCTCTTACAACCGGGAGGAGAAAATTACTGCCAACCCTTCTCCGCTGCCGCCTTCTCGGCAGCAGCATCCATTGCCTCACCGGCCATCATCGCCGCTGCCGCTTCGGCCAGCGCCCCGGCAGAAGCCTGCCGGTACTCACTCGCGCCATCACCCGAAAGCGTCTGTTTCAATTGCCAGTCCTTGCCCACACGGCAGGCTATACCGTCCAGCGATGCGCTTTCGAAGGTCCGGCAGTAGGCGCCGTCCTTCGCGCCGAAGCTGGTGCCGATGCGCACTTCTGGATTTGCGCCTTGAGTTGATGCAAGCTGGATTTGCAGCGCGTCGGCTAGATCGCCTGAAGCAACCAACGCACCGCCATCGTCACGCACGTATCCGGCATCGCGATTGAGCGCTGTTCCGCCAATCATCAATCCAACGACCAGCGAAGCTGCCATCGCGCCCCATTGCATTACCGATGGTTGATACCAGCTGGCAATTTTTGGGTTGCGATGCTCTTGGAGGCTGCTGACATTGCCCGACAGCAACGCCGCCAGAAGGTCTGGCACCGGCTCCATCGCCACCGGATCGAAATGGGCAGACAAGCGCGAACGCAATGCCTGCTCTTGGCTGACTAATTCGGCAAGGTCTGCATCGCTTTCCATCGCTTTCTCGATCCGCCTCTTGGTCACAAGATCGAGCTCGCCATCAACGTAGGCTGCTATCGTCGCTCTATCGAAATCATTGCGGGCGAGAGTCATACCGCTTCTCCCAGTTCGCGCATCAGCGCCTCACGCCCACGCACCAGCCGCGACGTCAGCGTGCCTACCGGCACCTCCAATATCTCGGCTGCTTCGCGATAGGCATACCCTTCGACCAGAACGAGCATCACAGCCTCGCGCTGCTCGGCGGGCAATCGCGCCATCGCGCGGTCGACATCACCAAGCTCCATCGACGCCTCCATGCGCGCATAACTATTATTAGCAATCTGCATCACGCCATCGTCTATATCGGCATGAATACCCCGACGCGCACTCGCCCGGCGGTTGTCGATCCAGATATTTCGCGCAATCCTGTACATCCAACTATCCAGTCTCGTTCCGGCTTGCCACTGGTCGCGCGATTTAAGGGCGCGTTCGATCGCGGCCTGGCACAGATCATCCGCGTCAGCGGGATGCTG
>JANMQN010000079.1:0-12217 GCA_031370535.1 Sphingomonadales bacterium
GCTGGAAACGCGCACCAATCGGCAGCTAGTGGTGGCGACACTGAACAGTCTTGAGGGCTATGAGATATCCGATTACGGATATCGGCTAGGCCGTGCTTGGGCGGTCGGGCAAGACGGGAAGGGCGAAACCGAAAAGGATAATGGCGTCATTCTTATCGTCGCGCCAAATGAGCGAAAAATGCGGATTGAGGTCGGCTATGGGCTTGAGCCTGTCCTGACCGACGGATTATCGTCGTCGATCATCCGCAACGATATCACACCAGCTTTCAAGGCAGGTGACTTTCCGGCAGGCATCAACGCAGGCGTTGACCGAATTGTAACACAGCTTGAACTTCCGGCCGACGAAGCTCAAAAAATCGCGGCGTCAGCCCAGCAAAGCCGACAGCAAGCTGAAGGCTTTCCGTTCGGCGCTATCATTTTCATGCTCTTCATCCTTTTCTTCGTCGTACTTCCAATTATCCGCTCGTTAAGTGGCGGCGGAAAAAAACATCGGCGTAATGGCTATGGCGGCCCCGTTATCATCTGGGGCGGAAACGACTGGGGCGGCGGTGGCGGCGGTTCCTCATGGGGAGGCGGAGGCTTCGGCGGTTTTTCGGGTGGCGGCGGTAGCTTCGGCGGCGGCGGTGCCTCAGGCGGCTGGTAGGAATTCGGAAATGTCAAAAGTCGATCATGTGGACGAGGCCGACCACCATTTGGTAACCGCTGCGGTTGCGGAGGCCGAGCGGCATACAAGTGGCGAAATCGTTACTATCGTGGCCGATCTATCCGACAATTATGAAGACATCGGCATGGCGTGGGCCAGCGCTGTGACGCTGCTTGCGCTCTTTTTTTACACGCTGTTTCCCGATTTTTACCTTGGGATTATCGACCGGATGACCGGCGGTTGGGAGCATGAATATAGCGCCCGCGAATATCTGGCGATTTTGATGACAGCGCTCGGGCTGAAATGGTTCGGCACATGGCTGATTATGAAATGGATGCCACTGCGGCTGGCACTAACGCCCAAGCATATCAAAATGGCGCGGGTACGTGCGCGGGCGATCATGATGTTTAAGGTGGGAACCGAGGCAAAAACTATCGGTCGCACGGGTGTTCTTCTCTTTCTCTCAATGAAAGAACACCGCGCAGAGATCGTCGCTGATGAAGAAATCGCAAAGCTGGTGGTACCTGAAGTCTGGGGTGATGCCATGATCGCGCTGCTCGATCGGGTGAAAGCAGGCAAACCCGGCGAAGGCATGGCAGAGGCAGTCCGGCAAATGGGCATCGTCTTGGCCGAGCATTTCCCCAAGGGCAGCGAAAATCCGAATGAACTTCCGGACCGGCTAATCGAATTGTGAGTGCAGACTACCAACAAGAAGAGGTGATGTGGCAAGGCCACTTCATTACTGCGAAACGACGAGGCAAATGGGAATATGTCGGCCGCGCGCGTGGCATCAAGGCCGCCGTGATTTTGGCGGTTGAAGATGACCATGTCCTGATGGTCGAACAATATCGCGTGCCGTTGAGCGCAAATTGCATCGAGTTGCCTGCCGGACTGATTGGTGACCATGATGATAAAGAGGACGCGCTAACCTCCGCCGCCCGCGAGCTTGAAGAAGAAACTGGTTATAGCGCGTCAAAACTGGAAATTGTCGGCGAATTTTTTTCTTCCCCCGGCATGGTGAGCGAGAGTTTCACGCTCGTGCGCGCCACTGGGCTTACCAAGGTCGGCGATGGCGGCGGCGTGGATGGTGAAAATATCATTGTGCACCGCATCGCGTTGACCGACTTGCAATCATTTGTGCAGGCAAAGCGTGCCGCAGGCTGTGTCGTCGACGTCAAACTGCTGATGCTGCCCGGAATGGCGGAACTTTAACGGAAATTGTCGGCGTAAGCCTGTAGTTTCAATGTCTTCGGCGGAGTCGGAATGAACGTCGCGACAAATCCCTTTTTCGTCGCATAAGCCTGCGCCGCCGTAAGCGTCGGGAATTTCAAATGCACCTGCGCCTGCGTGTCGCCCGATCCGGCCCATCCCATAAGCGGGTCGGCCTTGCGCGGTTCGGCAGGGGTGAATTCCAGTACCCATTCGTCAGTATGCGCTCTGCCTGATTGCATGGCATTTTTGGGACGCTGGAAGATACGGGCAGACATGGGATTTCCTGACAGCTGGATTCTGGACGCTCTGCCCCACAAAGTACGTATTCGTCAAGCGTCGCGGGCCATATCGTGTGTCTGAGCTTTTTTCGTTTTAAGGCTAGCAACGCTTTGCCAAGGCGCGTCGGGCCAATTATGTTTGGGGTAGCGCCCGCGCATTTCCTTGGCCACATCTCGCCAGCTGCCGCGCCAGAATTCGGGCAAATTGCGCGTTGTCTGAATGGGCCGACCGGCCGGAGAGGTCAGGCTGAGCACTAACGGAATGCGGTGGATGCCGACGGCAGGGTGGATATCCAGCCCGAACAACGCCTGCACGCGCAATTCTACCGTCGGTCCTGCGTCGGCGGTATAGTCGATGCTATGTGTTGATCCGGCAGGACTATTGAAGGATATGGGAGCGACCTGATCGATCCGCTGCTTGCCATCCCAGCCAAGTATGTTGTCCAGTGCATTGGACAAGCCAGGCTTTGAAATGTCTCGCAGACGGTTAATGCCGCCAAGGAGCGGCAGCAGCCACTCTTCTAAAGTCGCGATCAGCGTCGCGTCGGATATGGCGTCAAACCCAGCGAAACTTGCACGTTGGCGAAGAGCGGTGGCTGCTTCCGACCAGATTAGCGAAGTCAGCCCCTGATTGCGAACAGCGTTTAATAAAGTTTTCTCAATAGCTTGCCGGTCAGGGTTGGCCGCCGTCCCCTCTGCCAGTAGAATGGCTCCCAGACGCCGGCGTTGGCGGGCTTCAATTCGGTCAGACGTCGCGTCATAACGCACGTCGGTCGTGGTTTCGATTCTGGTTTCGAATTGCTGCAGCACTTCATGTTCGGTCAAAGCAGCTGCCGATAGGATACGCGCGGCCGACGCTGCTCCCTGCAAATCTGCCACAGCAAGCCACTCTGCACCGGCCAGCGGCGATGATGGGTCAAGGCGCAATCCGCGTCCCATTGCGCTAATCCAGTTCTCGCCCTTCGCATCGCGGCGCTTGGCAATCCGGTCAGGATAAGCGGTAGCGACCAAAGCGCCAATCGAAATCGGCTGGGCGTTGCCGCTGGCGGGCGCGGCCTTTGCTATCCGTCTAATGATCGATTTGGCAGCATCCGCCCGTCCGCCTCGCTCACGCGCAAAACGTTCGAATCGCATCTCGATATCGTCGCCCTGCCCGCCCAATCCCCGCTCCTGCAGCAACAAAGCGAGCGTGGCGGCCTGCTCACTCTGTGCGCTTGCACCAGCGCGAACCACCATATGCGCCAGATTCGGTGGTAGCGGTACTCCTGCCAGCTTCCTCCCATGCAATGTGATAAACCCACTCTCGTCGATTGCCCCTAAGGCGATCAGCGATTTCCGCGCCTCCGCTAACGCCGCAGGCGGCGGCATATCTAGCCAGCGCAATTGTGCGGGATCGCTTTCACCCCATAATGCGCAATCCAGTAGCAACGGTGCGAGGTCACTCTCCAATATTTCCGGAGGATCGAAAGGCGGCAAACCGCCGTTCCCGGCCTCCTCCCACAACCGGTAGGCAACTCCCGGTCTTTGCCGAGCAGCGCGCCCGGATCGCTGCGTTATTGCTGACAGGCTGGCGCGTTCGGTCACTAGCCGCGTGACGCCAGCCGCCTGATCAAAACGCGCGCGACGGGCCAATCCACTATCGATAACCACGCGCACACCCTCAATGGTCAGGCTCGTCTCCGCAATGTTGGTAGAAAGGATGATCTTGCGACGGGCTTCGGCATCAGGCCGCACGGCCAGACGTTGGGCGACAGAGTCGATTTGTCCGTGCAGTTTGTGAATCGCGTACTCGTCAACAAGCCCTATCAGGGCGTCTGCCGTCCGTTCGATCTCGCGCCTTCCGGGAAGAAACACCAGTACGTCGCCGTTTTCGTCCGACAATGCCTTCCGGATTGCGCGTACAATGTCGGTTTCAATCGGTTGCTCGGCGCGCCGTCCAACATATCGCAACTCCAAAGGCCAGCTTCTTCCCTCGCTTTCGACCAACGGAGCATCACCTAAAAGCTTTGAAAAACGGGCGCCATCGAGCGTCGCCGACATTGCAATCAACCGCAAATCGGGCCGGAACGCAACTTGCGCCTCCAGGGCCAAAGCAAGGCCGAAATCGCTGTCGATGCTGCGCTCGTGCACTTCGTCGAACAATACCGCCGAAACTCCAGCCAGTTCTGGATCGGCAATGACGCGGTTGCGGAATATGCCTTCGGTGAGTACCAAAATCCGGGTCGCGGCCGATTGCTTGCTGTCCATCCGGGTTGCAAAGCCGACAATTCCACCTACCGGCTCGCTCAACAGTTCAGCGATCCGTTCTGCTGCCATCCGGGCTGCCAGACGCCTTGGAGAAAGCAACAATATCTGCCCACTGCACCACGGCTCCTTAAGCAAAGCAGGCGCGACCATCGTGGTTTTGCCCGCGCCCGGAGGAGCAATAAGCACAGCGTTGCTGGACCGGTTTAGCAGCTGGAGCAGTTCGGGTAGAACTGCTTCGATGGGCAGCGCTGCCAATGGGTGCTCAATAAGCGCGGGCTACCGCAAACTCGACGGCTTCCGTCAATGCGGACTTGGCCTCACCACCTGCGAAATGAGCAATGGCGTCGATAGCACGCTGCCCATAATGCCGCGCCCGGTCGATAGTGTCGTCTATGGCACCATATTGCCTGAGCAACTGCGTGGCATGCGTCAAATCGTCGCTCGACACGCGGTTGCCCAGCATCGCTTCGTGCCAGAATTTCTGCTCTTCAGCGGTACCACGGCTATAAGCCAAAATGACTGGGAGAGTAACCTTGCCGTCACGGAAGTCGTCGCCGCTATCCTTGCCCATCGTCGCACCGTCGGAAACATAGTCTATGGCGTCGTCAACAAGCTGGAACGCAATTCCAAGGTTGCGCCCATAAGCATCGAGCGCCATCTCCTGCGCTTCGCCACTTTCGGCAACCACTGCAGCAATGCGGCAGGCAGCGGCAAACAAAGCCGCCGTTTTGGAACCGATAATATCGAGATATTTTTCTTCACTCGTCGAAATTTGCCGTTGAGCAGTCAACTGGTTGACCTCTCCCTCGGCAATCACCGCCGATGCATGCGACAATATTTTCAGCACTTTAAGCGAACCGTCTTCAACCATAAGCTCGAACGAGCGGCTGAACAGAAAATCGCCGACAAGGACCGCTGCAGGGTTTCCGAAGATCAGATTCGCAGCCGTTTTACCGCGCCGCATGTCGCTGCCGTCAACCACATCATCATGCAACAATGTAGCGGTGTGAATAAACTCTACAGCTGCTGCAAGCTTGTGATGCCGCGCACCAGGGTAATCGAGCAACCGCGCGCATGCTAAGGTGAGCATTGGACGCATGCGCTTTCCGCCACCTGCAATCAAATGCCCCGCCAATTCGGGGATCAGCGGAATTTCTGACTGCATCCGGTCAAGAATAACCGCGTTCACCTTGTTCATTTCAGGAGCGACAAGCTTGAGCATCGGTTCAAGCGAGGGGGTGCGGTGTCCGCTGATTTGATGGATAGTTGCCGTCATAGCTACAATGCTGTGGCAAGCGGCAGCAGCGATGGCAAGTGCAAATGGCGCATTTCCGCTTGTCGCATCCACACATTCGCGGCACAGAGAGGGGCATGAGCGACGACAACATCCTTGCCGGATTTCGCGATAGCATCGACAACATCGATGCCGCGTTGGTATTCATGCTTGCCGAGCGGTTCAAGATTACTCAAGCCGTTGGCGAGCATAAAGCAAAGTCAGCACTTCCTCCGGCAGACCCAGCACGTGAAGAGCGGCAGATTGAGCGCCTCCGCCAATTGGCGCGGGATGCAAAACTTGATCCTGATTTTACGGAAAAATTTTTACGTTTCATCATCGACGAAGTCATCCGTCACCACCAGCAAATCCGTGACGCTGGATAAGAAATTTACCCGAAAGTAACGGCCGACGGTTAAGCGTGCGGCATGATTATCGTGCAGGGTTTCATGAAAGTTCAACCAGAAGATTTTGCGCAATATCGTCGGCGCATCGTCCTGCATGCCGCGCATGTGCAAACGCTCGCTGGTTGTTTACAATATAGCCTGTCGGAAGACCCCGGCATTCCCGGTTTGATCTGGGTGGCAGAGCGCTGGCGTGACAAAGCTTCGCAAGCCGCGCATCTCGCTGGGGATCATATGGGCCGGTTCAACGAGTTCATGAAACATATGCCGATTTCTGCCGCGCACATCGCATCGCACGAGTGTGACAGCGAAGGCCAATGGCTGATGCGCGTTGGCAGCTCAAGTGTTAGCTAATCCGAATACTGCCAAAGCTTCCCGAAACGACGGTTGAAATCAGGTTCCTGATCATCGGCAAGTCGGGGAAATTATGGATGATTGCGTTGCGGATGACCGGAAGCAATCGGCTATCGGACTGATAAAGCGGTGTGAACATTTGCCTCAGATACAAGTCTCTTGCCGTGCCGCCAGGGCCGCAGCCAATAATAGCAATTCGCATAATTTTTGTCAGAACGCCCCCGCCCGTTTATGCCGCGGCCTTAGGTAGCCTCAATCTCACTAACAACCCGCCCAGATCCTCGCTTTCTTCAAGATGAACCGTGCCGCCGTATATCTCGACAACGTCACGCACAATTGCCAGTCCGAGGCCCGTTCCTGGCTTGCCGGTATCTAGCCGAGCACCACGGTCGAATATCCGCTCGCGTTCGACTTCCGGAATGCCTTGACCGTCATCTTCAACCAGCATTTCTACAAAATCACCGGCATCCTCTACAGTCACAAACACACTGCCACCGCCATATTTTGCGGCGTTTTCAATGAGGTTGCCGAGCATTTCGTCCAAATCCTGCCGTTCAACCCGCGCGGCGATGGTTTTGTCGCCCGCCATATCGAGCCGAACATGCGAATAGAGTCGACTGACCGCCCGCTCGACCGACTCAAGGCTATCCCAGACCTGCGCGCGGCTGTGGCTATGTCCACGACGACCCACCGCACGTGCACGTGCTAGATGATGATCAACCTGACGCCGCATTGTAGTGGCTTCGCGGATAACGGTTTCCGCCAGATCGGGTGCCTGTGCTGTAGCGCTGTTCATGATGACGGTAAGCGGTGTCTTTAGAGCATGTGCCAAATTACCCGCATGACGCCGCGATTCTTCTGCCTGTTTTTCATTGTGATCGAGCAATGCGTTGAGTTCGTTGACCATCGGCATGACTTCGTCGGGCAATGCATCGGTCACGCGGCTTTCCCTGCCGCTGCGCATCTGTGCGATGGCTTGGCGGACGGCACGCAACGGCCATAACCCATAAAATGTCTGGAGCGCGGCCAAGATGATGAGGCCCAACGCCAACAACAAAAAGCTGGTGACCAGAACAGAACGCAGCTGCTGGATTTGCGCATCCAGACTGTCCCGGCTCTGCGCGACCATGAACGTCCAGCTAATTTCCGAGTCCGGCAATTTGATCGAACGCTCGGCAATGCGCAAGGGTTCACCAGCAAATTCATCACTGTTCCGGAAGTGCACGGCGCGATCATTATGCGAAGTTGGCAATTTAAGCGCGCGATCCCAAAGCGAGCGTGACGGGAACGGGATCGCGCCCTTACCGGTAATCTGCCAGTATAGACCGCTATTTGGTTCCAGAAAACGTTGGTCGCCCAACGGCCTGTTCATCCGAATCTCACCATCAGGGCCGATTTCTGCCGAGGCGATCATCGCGGTCAGCACATATTCAAGCTGATTGTCGAAATTCTGCTCGACCGAACTAGTGAGCACCCGGTCGAGCGCGGCGCCGCCGCCGATCAGCAATATCATGATCCATGCCGCCGCAGTTAGAATCATGCGGCGGGTAAGCGAACCCGTACTCTGGAACTGGCTTCGCCAAGACGGCGGTTTGACGCCCGTACTTATGGCGACAGGCGGGTTCAGTTGGCAGGTTCCTCAAGGCTGTAACCCAGGCCACGAATGGTCGAGATGACATCTTGGCCCAGTTTTTTGCGTATACGGGTCACGAACACCTCGATCGTATTGGAATCGCGATCGAAGTCCTGATCATAAATATGTTCAATCAGTTCAGTGCGCGATACGACCTTGCCCTTATGATGCATCAGGTAGGATAAAAGCTTATATTCCTGAGCAGTGAGTTTCACGGGCTGACCGTCGAGGGTAACGCGGCCCGAACGCGTATCCAGACGCACATCACCTACGGTCAACTCTGATGAAGCATTACCAGAGGCACGACGGATGAGTGCGCGGAGGCGCGCGATAAGCTCTTCTGTCTGGAACGGCTTGGCAAGATAATCGTCAGCACCGGCATCAAGCCCGGCGACCTTATCAGACCAGCTATCACGTGCGGTCAGCACAAGAACCGGAAATTTGCGACCTTCTTTGCGCCAACGGTCCAACACAGTAAGCCCGTCAATTTCAGGTAGACCAAGATCGAGGATTACCGCGTCATAGTTTTCGGTCGACCCCATATAATGGCCATCTTCGCCATCGACCGATAAATCGACCGCATAACCGGCACCTTCCAATGTCGTTTTAAGCTGCTGGCCAAGTGTAGGTTCGTCTTCAACGATAAGGATGCGCATGCTGTCCCCTTCAAATGCATAAAATATGTTGAAAAAGGGCTAGCAGATTAGCAGCCCAGCGCAAAATCCAATCAACGCTGACGAAGCACACCGCCGGTTTTGCCGTCGACATCGACGAAAATGACGCGATCCTTGTTGATGAATTTCAGGCGATAGACCTGCGCGGTGGGATCATATTCGGGACCAAGATACTGCATGCCGCGCATCCGTGGGACAACAGTGCCTTCAATTTCGCGCAAGGATTTTACTTTGCCGGCGGCCATATCCTGACGCGCATCGTCCTGCTCCCCGCGCCTCGCATCGGCGGGGAGGGAAAGCGACAACGCAGCAAGTGCTGCCGCAGAAAGAAGCGAAACCTTGTTCAACATGATTGCATGTCTACCCCCCAAGCTTTGAACGCAAACTGAATGGGGCATCAACCTTTTGGAAAGGATAACGCCCGTCATCCAAAACTTATTTCACCATTTCAAAGGTAAAAGAAAGCGTCGTTCCGATGCTCAGTTCACCCGGCGCGATTGGTGTTGATTTTTCCGACGCGTCCATTGCGCGGGCCATCACTGGTACAGGAAAACCGACACTCTGACTGTCAGATTCCTCAACCCGCAGCACGCGGACATCGGCATATCCAGCCTTGCGCGCCATTGATTTGGCGCGGGTCATTGCCGTCGACCAAACCTTGTCGCGTGCAGCTTCCTTGAACTTGCTGTCTTCATCGACACCGAATGTGGGACCATTGAAGTTGGTCGCACCGTCGATTGCAAGTGCATCGAGGAATGCGCTCAATTTCGTGAGATCGCGCAGCTTTGCATTGACCATGTTCGACGCCTGAAAGCCTTTGAAGACCTGCTGTCCGTCGCGATAGTCGAACTGCTGATTCAGGCTGATCTGTGTGGTCTGGATATCCTTGTCTGCGATACCGAGTTTTTTGAGCCGAGCCACAACCGAGGCCATTTGTGTATTGTTAAGCCGAACCGCTCCAGTTGCGGTTGGTGCCATTGTCTGGACGCCGGTCGAGAATGTCGCGATGTCTGGCTTGGTTTCCACCGTTTCGCTGACGGTCAAATCGATGACCGGATTTGTAGCGGTAATGTTAACCTGCGTTGCCATTGCTTCTCCCGCTGTCATGCTGCCCGTTGCCAACAGGGCTGCCAAAACCAATTTACGCATATCATGCTCCTATAAAGTGCCGCCTGCTCAAATTGCAGTGCGACGTGCCCATTCGATATAGGCTTTACGAAGCTGAATGGTTGCCGAACCGGGTTTGCCATCGCCGATGGCCTTGCCGTTGATCCTTACCACCGGCATCACAAAGCCAGAGGCTGAGGAAACGAAGGCTTCCGCGGCTTGTTCCGCTTCGGCAACGGTGAAGGGCCGTTCTTCGATGGTCTGCGCAACCATCGGTAATACTGCGGCACGGGTTATGCCGTGCAGAATCTCACGGTTGAGCGGATGCGTTACCAGCACCCCATCTTTGGTAATGATATGCGCGTTCTGCGCCGTTCCCTCGGTCACCACACCGCCTCGTTCCATCCAAGCATCATCTGCCCCATGCGCGATGGATTCATTTTTCATAAGCGAGGCATAGAGCAACTGTGTGGTCTTGATGTCCGCCCTGCCCCATCGCAGATCCGGCAACGTCACCACGCTAATTCCGCGTGTGGCCGCTGGATTATCGGCAAGAGACCGAGATTGAGTAAAGGCCAAAACCGTTGGCGCAGTGTTTTCAGGTGGAAAGACGAAATCACGGTCGACGGGCGCACCGCGCGTCACCTGCCAATAGATCATGCCTTCTTCGACTTCGTTTTGCGTAACGAGCTCGCGGCAAATGGCCAGCCAAGCATCTGCATCAGGCGCTCCCCTGATACCAATTTCACCCAATGAACGGGCAAGCCGACGGACGTGGCCGTCAAAATCAACCAGCCTGCGATCGAGAACCGAGACGACTTCATAAACTGAATCAGAAAAAAGAAAGCCGCGGTCAAAGACCGATACCTTGGCTTCAGTTTCGGCAATATAGTCGCCGTTGAGATAGACACTACGCATGGGCGAAGCTTTGCGCGATGGGTTGCGCAAGGTCAACCTTCCCCCTATCCGCCCGACAATATGTCGCAACCTCCTATCTTCGCCTTCGAAAAACTTAGTCTTCAACAAGGCGGGGGCTGGCTGTTTGAGGATATCGACCTTTTTATCGGCGCACGTGACAGGCTCGCGCTGATCGGCCGTAATGGTGCGGGCAAGACAACGCTGATGAAGCTGGTCGCTGGTTCGGTTGAAGCAGATAAAGGCAAGCGCGTCGTAGTCCCCGGCACCAACATTGTCATGCTCGATCAGGATCCCGATGTTGCCTCGTTTGACCGGTTGTTGGACTTTGCCGTCCACGGCGCAAAAGGACCGCCCGAATATGCTGTGCGCGCGATTGCCGACCAGCTTAGCATCGATCTTGACCGTGAAGCCAAAACCGCGAGCGGCGGAGAGAAACGCCGTGCCGCTATTTGCCGGGCGCTGGCAAGCGAACCTGACCTGCTTTTGCTCGACGAGCCGACAAACCATCTCGATTTGGCGGCCATCGAATGGCTGGAGGATTGGCTGACGCGCTATCGCGGCGCGTTCATGGTGATCAGCCATGACCGGACATTTCTGACGCGGCTGACTAAACAGACATTCTGGCTCGACCGGGGCTTGCTACGCCGCAACGAGATTGGTTTTGGCGGCTATGATGTCTGGACGGAGCAGGTTTTTGCGGAAGATGCGCGCAATGCCAGCCGGCTTGATGCCAAGTTGAAAATCGAAGCACACTGGCTCGAACGCGGTGTGACTGCGCGGCGCAAGCGCAATCAGGGGCGGTTGGCAAAACTGTTGGAAATGCGCGCCGCGCGGGCAGCAATGATGGGGCCTCAGGGTGTAGCGAAGCTTGGGGCTGCAAGCGATGACAGCAAGACGAAGACGGTGATTGCGGCCGCAAATGTCGGCAAAAGCTTCAGCGAACGGACGATAATCAAGGACTTCACTCTTCGCATCCAGCGCGGTGACCGCATTGGAATCGTCGGTGCAAACGGTACGGGCAAAACCACGCTGATCCGTATCCTGACCGGTGAAACCGCTCCGGATGTGGGCACTATCACGTTGTCGCCAACGCTGACCGGGATCGTCATTGACCAGCAACGCAAACTGCTGACACCCGTAAAACGCGTCCGCGACGTGCTCGCCGATGGGGGTGACTGGATCGATGTGCGCGGGGTACGCAAGCATGTGCAAGGCTATCTGAAGGAATTTCTGTTCGACCCCGAACTAATCGAGGCGCGTATCGGTACGTTGTCCGGAGGCGAACAGTCGCGGATATTGCTGGCGCGCGAATTTGCCCGTGAAGCGAATCTGCTGGTACTCGACGAGCCGACCAACGATCTCGATCTCGAAACGCTTGATCTGCTGCAAGAAGTGATTGCCGACTATGACGGCACTGTGCTGATCGTTAGCCATGATCGCGACTTTCTTGATCGTACAGTCACCCTGACGCTCG
>JANMQN010000091.1:0-54675 GCA_031370535.1 Sphingomonadales bacterium
CTTCGGGCCGGACGGTGTGCCGCAAGAGGAAGAACTGCCCTTGGTCGCGCCTTTGCCATTAACGTGGTGGGCGATGGAACGCCAAACCCGCGCGGACCGCGGCCATGCTTCGGTCATCAAGACCTGGGAAGACTCCCCCTTTTACGCCCGCACCGCGGTGTCCGCGCGGATGTATGGCGAACCGGTGATTGCGATCCAGGAAAGCATATCGCTCGACAGGCTGGTCAATCCGGTGATCCAGTTCATGCTGCCTTACAAGATGCCAAGGGAGGTTTAGTCGCCATCAGAGGCGGTATCCTTCGCCGATGCCTTTTCCTTATCCTTGGCAATCTCACGGTTAATGGACCATAATTGCCAGAAGCCGAGACCCAAGGCGATTACTCCTGTAACGATGATCTCTATCCAACCGAGATTGTCGAGCGGCGCATCGTTCATATCATCTCTCCTCGTTAGCGGGACTAAGCGTTGGCCTTCGCCTTTATAAATTCCGCAATGATTCTTGCCGCCTGACCAGGGTCCTCTTCGTGCGCCAGATGGCCTAAGCCTGCTACCTCTGCGGTCTCGCACCCCGGGATCAAAGCCGCTGCCTGTAGCACCGCCGCTTTCGGGATCGCTGCGTCTTTGGTAGCACTCACCAGCAGCACGGAAGATGCGAGATTGCCCAGCCGCGCGCCCAGCCCCTCCAGCCGCCAGTTGGCCATCATCCGGATCGCGCCGTCGCAATGGCCTGACTTGCTGAACAGACGCGTGTAATATTTTGCACCCATAGCGTCGATTTTCGAGCCGGTGGCACGCGCGAGGAATTTTGCAGTCTGGCCAGGGGCTTGTGCCATACGGGAGAAGATGATCGCAACAAACGGGTTGGTGAACAGCATTTTGGCGAGGCTGGGAAAAATCTTTGCGGCGAGGCCAGGAAAGGGCATCAATGCAGGGGTGAAGCC
The DNA here is from genome assembly GCA_031370535.1 of Sphingomonadales bacterium. GTDB lineage: Bacteria > Pseudomonadota > Alphaproteobacteria > Sphingomonadales > Sphingomonadaceae > Sphingorhabdus_B. The sequence continues at coordinate 942 of JANMQN010000091.1, forward strand.
GATGAGCGGGGTTTGCCAATTACGGTCTAGTAGCAGCTGCGCGGCGATGGCGACGCCGGCGCTGTGGCCGACGATGAGATCTGGGGTGTATTTGAGTTCATCGAGCAAGACCGCGACCGATGTGGCCATACCCTCCAGCGTCGGCCTCCGGCCCATACCTTTGGTGAAACCGTGCCCGGGCAGGTCTATGGTGACAACGCAGTAATGCTTTGCCAGCCACGGCATGACATCGCGCCAGCTATGCGTTGCCGCACCGGTGCCGTGGATGAGGAGGCAGACTGGACCGCTACCCATCATCTGCACATGCCATTCATAACCGCCTGCGCGGACAAAGCTGCTCGCCTCGCGGTTCGGCCAGTCCTTGCCATCGGTCGACCAGTCGGGATAGCGAACACTCACGCTGCGTTGAGGCTTTCTATTGCCGCAACCATCGCCGCGCTTTGCGCTTGGGGCAGCGGGAGATAGCGGCCGTTCAGCGCGGTGGCGAGGTCTGCGGCCTCTTCGCGCGGACGGGGGGATATGTCAATTACGATGCAGTTTAGCCCAAGCCCGGCCACATTTCGTGCCGCCTGATGCGCCTCTTCCATCGCCACCACGCGGTTCGCGGTGCCATCCATCGCGACATTGCCCTTGCCGTCGGTGAGGATCGCAATGGTCGGGGTTTGCCCAGCGCGCTGGGCGGTCTCGGCCAATTGCTGCGCTGCCATCAGACCAGCCGCCAAGGGCGTGCCGCCGCCGCCGGGTAACGCCGCCAGTGCGCGCCGTGCCCTGGTCAGTGAACGCGTCGGCGGCAACAATATCTCTGCTGCCGATTGCCGAAAAGCTATCAAGGCAACCTGGCTGCGTTTGACGTAAGCTTGAGCGAGCATCATTTCGACCGCGCCCTTCGCCTCGGCCAGCCGCGACAGCGCCGACGAGCCCGAGGCATCGACCGCGAAGATCGTCAGGCTTTCGGTGCGCTGCTCATAATGGCGAACGCGCAGATCGGATTTGCGGATGTGGATGATGCGCGTGTCGTCGGCGTGCGCCAGTTGGCGGCGTATATTCTGCCACGGCGCGGCGGCGCGCAAGCTGTCGATCAGCGATAGCCGTTTGCCGTTGCCCGGAACGCCGGGCCGACTGCCAAGCGGACGGCCACGTTGAGCCGATTTCTGCTTCTGCCCCGATTTGCCACCCTGCTCCTTCCCGCCACGTTTGGATGCGCCGTCGATCTGGTCCAAGATATGTTTTGGGATCGCGGCGGCGGCGGCTTCGAGCATGATATCATCTAGGTCGATGTCCTCTTTATTGCGGTTTTCGTCCTTATCGTCGGTTTCATTGTCTTGCGGCTGGTCATCCTCCGGTTCAGGTGGCGGCGGTTCCATCTGCGGCATCTGCGTTGCGCGTGGAGAGAGTACCAGCCGGATGGCAGCAGCAATGTCGTCGTCGATAGCTTGGGTGCGCCCTTTGAGCGCAGCATGGAAGCGCGCCGTGGAGTTTGCGAATAGTAGCGCGCGGACTGAGCCGATGCCGAGTGCTGTCGATGTCGCGGCGATGGCGTGGAGTTGCTCATCGTCGAGCGGCCGGACTTCAGATATCGCGATTGGCTTTGATCCTCCTGCTCCATCCGAAAAATTTCGCAACGTCGACACATCGCAGTGAAATGCCATCCGTTCGGCCAGTACCGCGGGCGGCGCTTCATCGGGTTCTTGGCTGTCATCGAGCAATATGGCCGCGACATCGCCGCCGTCCATGGCTTGTGCAATGTGCGCGGCGACATTGGCTTGAACGCGTTCCGCCATCGGCAGTATGACGACACCGCCCGCCGCGCCATCAAGCAAGCCAGTGCGCATAACGCCCTGCCCCGTTGCGAGTGTCGCGGACAGGTCGAGCCCGCCAAGCAAGCGCTCGGTATCGACATTGGACGGGATTTTCGCGACTGGACGGAACTTGCCAATCGCTTCCCTGGCAAACGCGACCATCTCGTCGCGTACCGGACCATCGCCGCGCAGGACGATGCCGCCGAACAAGGATGGATTGCAGACGAAGAGGTGAAGCGCCAGTTCCGCGTCGGTGACGATCGCATCGAGCGCAGCCGCTTCGTTCACCCGAACAGTTCTTCCAGCGCACGTTCGATCCGCGTGGTCGAGCCGGTCTCGTCGAGTACATTGCGCCGCAACCGATGGCGTAGCGCGAGCGGGGCGATTTCTTTCAGATGCTTACGCGTCACCTGCTTTTTGCCATCGAGCGCCGCCAGCGCACGGCTGCCGCGCATCAGCGTCAGCTCGCCGCGAAGCCCGTCCGCACCCACCGCCTTGCAAAGGGTCGCCATGTCTTCGAGAATGGCTTCGGGCGTTTCAACTTTAGGAAGCGCCGCCTTTGCCTTGGCTATACGTTTCAACACCTTGCTGTCCTCGTCTGCCCATACTGCCGCAAAACCAGCGCCGTCCTGCTCGTTGGCATCGCAGCGTTTCATGATTTCGACGCGGTCGGCGATATCCTCTGGCGTTCGCACCTCGACCGAAAGCCCGAAGCGGTCAAGCAATTGCGGCCTGAGTTCGCCCTCTTCGGGGTTACCGCTTCCTACCAGCACGAAGCGCGCCGGATGACGGATGGAGAGGCCGTCGCGTTCGACCAGATTTTCTCCCGATGCCGCCACATCGAGCAGCAAGTCCACGACATGGTCCTCGAGCAGGTTAATCTCGTCGATATACAAAAACCCGCGATGCGCCTTAGCTAGCAGCCCTGGCTCAAACTGCTTCTCGCCATGCGCCAGCGCTCGTTCAAGGTCGAGCGTGCCTAGAACGCGGTCCTCGGTCGAACCCAGCGGCAGATCGACGAACGGCACTCGCGCCTTCACTGCACGGACCTTGGCACCCGGCACATAATCCGGACTATCGGCAATCGCGTCGGGGGCGCTGTTGAACCGACAACCCTCGACAACAGAAATCAATGGCAAAGTCGCCGCTAGCGCCCGCGCCGCAGTTGACTTCCCGGTTCCCCGATCGCCAAAAATCATCACCCCGCCGATGCGGGCATCAACCGCCGCAATCAGCAACGCCTGCTTCATTTCATTCTGACCGACTATCGCGCTAAAAGGAAAACTGCCCATGATCCTTAGCTAACAGAGAAATGGGTGAGGGCAAGATGCCTTTATACCTAGGGCACGCCACCTTAAACCAGCGCCGGACGGCCTTGATGACTGGACCGATTTATCCTATCGCGACCCCTATATCGCCCCATTTTTGCAGGTACTCCCGCACCCCATGCCCAGAAAACGTAAAGCCCCCTCGCGATTTGCCGCGCTTCAAGCGAAGCCGCCGCTATTTTGGGTGAAGCTCATCGCCATATTTTCAATTACGGGCTACCTAGCTTGGCTGTCTTTCATCCATGCCGTTGCCAATGTGACGTGGCAGCAAAATCCCGACATGGCGCTTCGGTTTGTGCCGGATCATCCGCTGGCGCTTTCACGCAAAGCAGACGAGTTGTTTGCGGAGAAGCAGGATCCGGCGACGCTAGCGATAGTAGAGGCGATGGCAAAGCAATCGTTACGCGGCGGCGCGCTCAACCCGGTGGCCATCCGGTTGCTGGGCTATGTGGCGGATGTGCGGGGTGATCAAAAGAAAGCACGCGAATTGATGCTGCTTTCGCAAAAGGTTTCACGCAGGGATTTCGGGACACAATTATGGCTGATCGAAGACGCTGTCGCAAGGAATGACAAGAAGCAGGCACTGTACCATTACGACATCGCGTTAAGGACGACACCGAGCAGTTTCCCGATATTGCTTCCTACGCTTGTGGGGGCTTTGAACGATCCAGAGGTTCGCGCTGGGTTAGCGCCCTATATTCGGCAGGCGCCTAACTGGCTCGTTAATTTTTTGAGCGAAGCCATAAACACTATGGAAAACCCGGCCAACCTCGCTGACACTCTTGTCCGGTCGGGCGGATTGCCGGATCGCGAAGAATATAGAAACCTTTCCAACACATTACTCGTGCAGCTTGCCACAAAAAGTCGTTTTCCGGCATTTCGCCAATATTATCTGAGCCTCAAAGGCAACCATGCTTCGACTTTTGAAACTGCGTCCTTGAACAACGATACAGTTAATGTCCGTTACCCTGCTGCCGGATGGCAACTCGTCGATAATGCCGCGATCGGCGGAGCTTTTTCGCAAGCCGACAAGAATGGCGGCCACAGCCTAGCGGCCTTTGCGGGTACGGGCGAGCGCGGCGAGTTGATGCGGAAATATCTGTTTCTGAAACCCGGCAATTATCGCTTTGCCGCTCGCTACTCCGCCGTGGAAACTGCACCTGAATCCGAGGTCCGTTGGGAATTACAATGTTTTGCAGCGTCTGAGAATGTCTCCAAATGGTTTGTCGCCACGCCGGTCCGTAAGGGGAGCTTTGTAAGCACGCAGGACTTCAATATTAGTGCCGACTGCCCCAACCAGTTGCTGGCTTTGCAGGTCGCCGGCGGCAGCGGTCAATTGGGGGCGGAGTTTACCGTGCGGTCTGTTGACGTCGATCGCCGCTAGTCCCCACAAAAAATAAGCTTGGCCGGGAGTGCGTCCGACCAAGCTCTTTAGGAGAGGGTCTCCTAAAGTGAGAAGCCCTCGGGTCGCTTTTCGAATCTAGGTAAATTTACGCAGCAGGTGCGTGATGGGCGTCACGCCTCAGCGTGGGCGGTGTTCAGTTCCCAAGCCCGCTGTAATGAACAACGCAGTTGCTTCGCCGTCGATATCGGCGGTATGCCAGGTGCCGGATGGGTTGATCGCATATTCATTGGGACCGATGGTGACGATGGCGGTCGAGCCATCGGCATGTTCCTGATGCAAACTCAAATGCCCCGACAGGCAAAGCACCACCTCGTCGCCCGAAGGGTGCATTTCCCAACTGTCCCAGCTTTCCTTGAAGCGGTGCATCGAAACCAGGCGTCCCTCGATGCCGTCATTGCCATGGCGTTCGCCATAACCCTGATACCAGTCCATGCCGGTAAACGGCGGTTGGGGGACGGCTGTCGCCCCAAGCCCCAAATGGAGCGGATTTTCAAGCAGGTTTGGCATCTCGCATTCCGCCATTTTCTGTTCCATAACTTCACAAACTTCACAGGATAAGCGAAATTCTGGGGAGTTAAGCCGCAGCCGGTCCCATCACAAAAGCGTTCAACTTGTTTCCATCCGGATCGCGGAAATAACCTGCGTAAAAACCTTCGCCGCGTGGTCCAGGAGGGCCCTCACAGACGCCGCCGTTTGCGAGCGCTATGTCATAGAGCCGATGCACCTGAGCCTTGTCCTTGGCTTCCAGCGCTACCATCACGCCGTTGCCGACACTGGCTGCATTGCCGTCGAAAGGTTTGGTCAGGCCGATGCCAGCCGCATCGCCGGGTTTGCCCCATGCAATAAACCCATCAAACTCCATCATCCGCGGCGTATCAAGTTCCGCAGCAATCGCATCATAAAAGACTGCGGCGCGCGGCAAATCATTGGTGCCTAAAGTTACATAACCAATCATCGAATCACTCCTCCAAATGAGGCCAGAACATTACAAGAACATTTTTGAAAGTCAATCAGCCGCAGGCGCAATCTTGTCCTGTGTTTTCGTATCGAAATCACTCGCATCGTGCCGCTCGTGGAGCTGGCTGGCCGGATCGCCCATCACGCGGTTGACCATCCGTCCGCGTTTGACCGCGGGCCGCGCACCGATCTGGTCGGTCCAGCGGATCACATTCTTATACTCCTCGACTTGGAGAAAATCTCCCGCTTCGTAGACCAGCCCTTTGACCAGTGCGCCATACCACGGCCAGATCGCCATGTCGGCGATGCTATATTCATCACCAGCCATATACTCCCGCTCGGCCAGATTGCGGTCGAGCACGTCCAACTGCCGCTTCACCTCCATTGCGAAGCGGTCGATGGCATATTCGATCTTGAACGGCGCATAGGCATAAAAATGCCCGAAGCCGCCGCCGAGATACGGCGCACTGCCCATTTGCCACATCAGCCAGTTGATCGTCTCGGTGCGCTTGTGATGCTCGGTCGGCAGGAACGCACCGAATTTCTCGGCCAAGTACAAAAGAATCGAACCCGACTCAAACACCCGCGTCGGCGCGGGGGTCGAATGGTCGAACAACGCCGGAATTTTCGAATTGGGATTGGCCTCGACAAAGCCGCTGGAAAACTGGTTGCCGTCGCGGATGTTGACCAGCCACGCATCATATTCCGCGCCTTCATGGCCGATCGCAAGCAACTCCTCCAGCATCACTGTAACCTTGACCCCATTGGGTGTGGCGAGCGAGTAGAGCTGTATCGGATGCTTGCCTACGGGGCGGTCCTTGTCATGCGTCGCACCTGCAATTGGGCGGTTGATATTGGCGAATTGTCCACCATTTTCCGCGTTCCATTCCCAGACTTTGGCTGGCGTATATTCTGAAAATGTCTGGGCCATCATGCTCTCCTGATTCTGTGTCGTTACCCAACATAGTAGCGAGCGCACGCTACGCCACCCGAAATAGAGGTTGACGTTTACGTAAAGTGCCGCTTTAATCGCATGATTAAATCAAGGGAGAGCCAACATGTCCGCCACTGTTGAAATCACCAACGACATCGCCCTCATCCGCATGGACGACGGCAAAGCCAATGCGATCAATTTCGATATGATCGCAGCGTTGAACGCTGCGCTCGACCACGCGGAGGCTGAGGCAAAAGCAATTGTTCTGGCTGGACGCGAGGGACGTTTTTCGGGCGGTTTCGATCTCAACGCCTTTGCCAGCCTTGGCGCGGACGGCGTGTATAAATTGCTCGATGCAGGCGCGGAGTTGTTGCTGCGGCTCTATGGCGGACCGCTCCCCGTGGTCGCCGCGTGCACCGGTCATGCGATTGCGATGGGGGTGTTCATCCTCAACGCCTGCGATACGCGCGTTGGCGCGGCGGGCGAATATAAGATTGGCGCGAACGAAGCGATTACCGGCATGAACCTGCCCATCTTCGCCATGGAACTCGCTCGCGACCGGCTAAGCCCGCAGCACCTGACTAGCGCAATGGTGCAGGGCTTTATCTATGGGCCCGAAGGCGCGGTCGAGGCAGGCTATCTCGATATACTGGCCGAGGCGGACAAGGTCGAGGCCAAGGCGCTTGCCGTCGCAGGCCAGTTGGCGCAGCTTCCCGGCAAAGCCTATGCGTGGAACAAGAAGTCGATCCGCAAGGCGACGCTTGATCGCATCAAGGCGAGTTTAGGCGCGCATCATAAGGTTTGAGTATACCCTCTTGCCCAAAGGAGATTGGGTTTTTGCCTGCTTCGTGGCTTTGTGTCTTTGTCGGAGGTTATGATTTCAGACGCAATGTTGTTTGGTTCGCACGAAGACACAAAGATGGTGGCGAACCCATTAATATCGTTTGCCGGGAACTATTCCGGTCTAATCCTCGACGGCCTGCCCCCGCTTTGGCCAACTGAAAGGCCGAAGTGTAAGCCGCGCAGCTATCACAATTTCAGCCAATGCCTCCGCTGGATCGCGGCCCAATGATCTCACTCGCCGCCACATTTGGTATATCGTCAATGAACCTGGCGCGTTCTTCAAACGACATGCGCTGGACCTGTATCATTGCGCCGCAATGCGGAAGTTCAGCTAGAGTGAATATTGAATACGCGTTCCCCGCAACCGCTTTTGAAGCGCGAACGGCCAGCCTTCCGTCGCGATTGATCAGCGACGAGTCGGGCAGATTTGCGATATCGCAACTTGCCAACACGGATTCTGCCACAGCGGGCGTGGACGCAGCAACGGCCAGATAGAAGCTGACCGCGAGTATTATCAGCCTCGTCACGTTTGTCCAAAGCCCGCACACGCCTCCGTCACCCAAGCCATCGCCTCACCCTCCAGTTGCGGTCCAACAACCTCTAGTACCCTGGCGTGATAGACATCCCACCAGCGCAATTCGTCGCGGTTAAGTAGGCTCGTATCCACCAAGGTCTTGTCAATCGGCGCGAAGGTTAGCGTTTCGAAACCGAAATACCGCCCCTCCGCCCCGGCAATATAGCGCTCCTCGACCAGCACCAGATTTTCGATGCGGATGCCGTATTCGCCTTGCTTGTAATAGCCGGGTTCGTTCGACAGGATCATGCCGGCGTGTAGCGGTTCGTCCGCGCCTGCTTGGCCGCCGGAGAATTTCGCGATGCGTTGCGGGCCTTCATGGACGGCGAGGAAGCTGCCGACGCCGTGGCCAGTGCCGTGGGCGTAATCGACGCCTGCCTGCCAGAGCGAGACGCGCGCCAGCGTGTCGAGTTGCGCGCCTCTGGTGCCTTCGGGAAACACGGCCAAGGCCAATGCGATATGGCCCTTGAGCACGCGGGTGAAGCGGTCCTTCATTTCTGCCGTGGGTTCTCCAGGGCCGACCCAGATCGTGCGGGTGACGTCAGTGGTGCCGTCGAGATATTGCCCGCCGCTGTCGCACAGATATACGCTGTTGGGTGAAACTTGGCGGTTCGATTTTTCATCGACCTTGTAATGCGGGGACGCGCCGTTGGGTCCGGCGGCGGAGATCGTGTCGAAGCTCAGATCCTTGAGCATGCCGGTGGCCTCGCGATATTCCCGCAGTTTGGCGGCGGCGGAGAGTTCGGTAAGCTCGCCCTTGTACGCCTCTTGGCTCAGCCAATGCAGATAGCGGCTGAGCGCCGCCCCATCGCGGGCTTGCGCGGCTCGGTGGCCCGATTGCTCGATGGGGTTTTTGACCGCCTTGGGCAGGATGGTCGGGTCGCGCGCTTCAATGATCGTTGCGCCGCTGTCTTTCAGCGCGCGAAAGATAGCCGACACCGCTCGGTCTGGATCGACCGCAATGCGCTTGCCGTTCATCGCTTTCAGTTCGGGCACGAACTCCTGCGGGGTGCGCAGGCGGACGGCATTGCCGAGATGCTTGGCTACTTCGTCGCTGACCTTTTCAGGCGCGACGAACAGGTCCGCGGTACCATCGGCATGTGCAAGTACGAAACTCAACGCCACTGGCGTGTTCGACACATCCTTGCCGCGCACGTTGAGCAACCACGCCACCGAATCGAGCGCCGAGATGACCGTGCTGTCAAGCTTGTTCGCGGTGAGCCATTCCGCGACGGAGGCGCGTTTTTCAGCGCTATTCTGTCCGGCGTATTGGTCGTCATGCGCCATGAGCAATGCGTCGCTCTTGTCGGGCTGGTCGGCCCAGACCGCGTCGATAGGGTTACTCTTGACCGGGACGAGTTCCGCGCCTTTGGCTTGCAAAGCCTTGGTCGCGCTCTCGACCCAGCCCTTGGTGTGGACCCAAGCGTCGTAACCGATACGTGCACCTTCGGGGGCATGTTCCTTCAGCCAGTCAGCTATGCTGGTCTGCGGCACTCCGACATATTGCCAGTTGTTGCCATCGACCTGCTCGCGGACCTGAAGTGTGTAGCGCCCGTCGGTGAAGATCGCGGCTTCTTCGGACAGTACCACCGCGCTTCCTGCCGAGCCGCCAAAGCCGGTCAGCCAGCCCAGCCGCTGCGCATAATCGCCGACATATTCCGACATATGCTCATCGCAAATCGGCACGACAAAACCGTCGAGGCGGTCTTTCTTGAGTTGTGCGCGGAGCGCTTCGAGGCGGGCTTCATAGGTGGACATGTCGGACTTCCGTTCATATGGATAGGCAGCCCATATAAGCGAGGAAGGCCTTACATGAAAGCACTGCTCCCACTGATTTTTGTTACCAGCGCATTATCCTCGCCCGCATTTGCCCAGAAAGAAAATATGACCGAAAAAGCCGCCGCCGAAATCAAGCCCCCTGTCGCTGCAAAGCGTCCGCATCAGGCGACCTATCACGGGGTTACGCTGACTGATGAGTATCACTGGTTGAAGGACCAGAGTTATCCGGTAGTCGATGACAAGCAAATTCTCGAACATCTGAAAGCCGAGAATACCTACTTCGAAGCGCGGATGGCGCCACAGGCGAAGCTGACCGAAACGATCTTTCAGGAAATGAAGGGCCGGGTAAAAGAAGACGACAGCTCGGTCCCGCAAAAGGATGGCGGCTATATCTATTGGTCGAAATTCGAGGAAGGCGCGCAATATCGTAAGCATTATCGCAAGCCGGTTACCGGCGGCGCCGACCAGTTGATCCTCGATGAAAATGAACTCGCCAAGGGCAAGGAATATTTCCGGCTTGGCGCCGCCGAAGTGAGCCCTGATGGCAAGCTATTGGCCTACGCCTATGACGATAATGGGTCCGAACGCTTCGACCTGCATTTCCGCGATTTGGCGACGGGTGCGAAGCTGAAAGATATCGTCCCCGGCACATTGTCGAGCATTGTCTGGAGTAGCGACAGCAAAGGCGTGGTATATGGCCTAGCCAACGAAAACTGGCGCACCGACAATGCCTGGTATCACCGGCTGGGCGATGAACTCACCAAGGCGAAATTGCTCTACAAGGAACAGGATATCGGTTTTGGCGTCGGCGTAGGGTTGACCGCGCAGGAAGACTGGATTGTCATCGGCACCGGCGACAATGTAACCAGCGAAGTGCGGTTGTTGCCAGCAAGCGACCCTACTGCGACGCCGATTATGGTATCCCCGCGCAAGGTCGGACGGCAATATTCGGTCGATGTGCGCGACGGCAAATTATACATTTTGACCAACGACGATCACGTCAACTTCAGGGTTGCGACCGCTAGCCTGCAAGCACCTGCGACGTGGAAAACACTGATTGCAGGATCGGATCGGCATTATCTGACCGACATTGCTTTATTCAAGAATTTCTATGTCACCGAAGGCCGGATCGACGGACTCGATCAGGTCGAAATCCGCGATTACGCCGACGCACAGAAGGTCGAGCGGATCAATTTTCCCGAGGCAAGCTACGATGCCGGCCTTGGCGATAATCCCGAATATGATGTGACGAAGCTGCGACTTGGCTACGAATCCATGGTCACACCCGGTACGGTGTTTGATTACACGCTGGCCGACAAAAAGCTCGAAACGTTGAAGGTTCAGGAAATCCCGAGCGGCTATGACCCCAGCCAATATATCACCGAACGTGTAATCATCACCACGCGCGACGGAGCCAAATTGCCCGTGTCGGTGCTCACCAAAAAGGGCTTCAAGAAAGACGGTAGCCAGCCGCTTCATCTCTACGCCTATGGCGCGTACGGATACGCGGTCCCGCCCGGGTTTAGCGCCAACCGCCTGTCGATGGTTGATCGCGGTTTCGCTTACGCGATTGCGCATATCCGCGGCGGCGACGATCTGGGCTATCAATGGTATCTCGACGGCAAGCTGACCAAGCGGACCAATACCTTCAACGATTTTGTCGATGCCGCGAAGGGCCTGATCGACTTGGGCTTCACCAGAAAAGGCAAGGTAACGGCAAGCGGCGGCAGCGCGGGTGGCGAACTTATGGGCGCGGTGGTCAATCAGGCACCCGAACTGTTCGGTGCAGTGGTCAGCCATGTCGCTTTCGTCGACGTGCTCAACACCATGCTCGACAAGGACCTGCCGCTGACCCCGGGCGAATGGCCGGAATGGGGCAACCCGATCACCGACAAGGCCGCGTTCGAATATATCCGCAGCTATAGCCCTTATGACAATGTCGAGGCCAAAGCCTATCCGCCGATGCTATGGACTGCCGGCCTCAACGACCCGCGCGTAACCTATTGGGAACCTGCCAAGATGGTTGCAAAATTGCGCGACATGAAGATCGATGACAATGTGCTGTTGTTGAAAACCAATATGGGCGCAGGACATGGCGGCAAGTCAGGGCGGTTTGAACGGTTGCGGGAGAATGCCGAGGAGGCAGCATTCCTTTTATGGCAGATGGGCATGACCGAAGCCGGACAATGATACCGTTCGAACGTGAATTCACCGCCGCGCCTGCCGACATCGACGAACTGGGCCATGTCAATAATGCCGTCTGGGTGCGGTGGATTCAGGAAATGGCGACGTCGCACTGGCAGGCCGTGGCAGACCCTGACCATATTGCCGCTTATTTCTGGGTCGTGACCCGGCACGAGATCGATTATCGGGGTAACATCGCGGCGGGCGAAAGCGTGACGGGACGGACATGGATTGAGAGTAACCCCAAGGGCGCGCAGTTCGACCGGCGGGTCGAATTCATCAATAATGCCCGAAAGGTTATTGTCAGCGCGAATACGACCTGGGCGATGATCGACAAAGCGACCGGACGGCTGGCACGTGTGCGGCCCGAAATTGCCGCACCGTTTATTGCGGGTCAGGCGTCCAATTCGTAATCCGGCAATGAGTGGAAGGCGTCGCGCAGTGCTTGGCTCCAGCTGTCAGAAATGCTTTCGAAATAGGGATCATCGGCGGTGATTCGCCGTTCGTGAAAAGGTGCGAACTCGTCATTGCGATAAAGCATCAGGTCAAGAGGCAGCCCGACCGAGAGGTTCGCTTTTAAAGTGGAATCGAACGAAACCATCAGCAATTTGGTTATGTCGGCAAACGACATATGCGATTCAAAGCCGCGCACCAGTATCGGTCGCCCATATTTGGTTTCGCCAATCTGGAAGAACGGAGTTTCGGGGCTGGCCTCGATGAAATTGCCTTCGGGGTAAATCAGATAGAGCCGCGGCTCCATACCCTTAATCTGCCCGCCTAGGATCACGCTTGCCTTGAAATTTGGGGCAGTGGGAAGTGATGCTTCGTCACCGGTAAGCGCGCGTGCGGCGATCGTTTCGCGCAACGTAGCGCCAATAATATTGGCGACCTGGAACATCGTTGGCGCAGCGAGGATCGACGGTTTGCGTTCGGACGGCGCCTTGGTGCGTTCTTCCAATTGGCTGATCAGTGCCTGCGTGGTGGCAAGATTACCTGCGGTCATGATGCTGATGAACCGTTCACCGGGAACTTCCCAATGAAACATCTTCCGAAAGGTCGAGATATTGTCGACCCCCGAATTGGTGCGCGTATCGGACATGAAGGCCATGCCTTTGTCCAGCAACATTCCTACGCAGTACGTCATTTCAAGCTAAAGGCCCCCGCCCTGATTTGCTTCATTTTATTGTTCGACGCGCAAGGAGACAACCATGCTTTTGTCCCTTGCGCCAAATGACATGCCCGAAACCGGTGCGGCATCGCGATAATCAAAACCGGTGGCGACGCGAACATAGCGCCCGTCGGGGCTGATCCCGTTCGATATGTCGAAGCCGACCCATCCGATATGATCGATATGCGCCTCGGCCCAGGCGTGACTGGCGGTTTGTTCAATCTGGCCGTCCATCATCAGATAGCCTGAAACATAGCGAGCCGGTACCCCCATAGCGCGGCAGGCAGAAATGAAAATATGGGCATGGTCCTGGCAAACACCTGCTCCCGCAACGATGGCCTGCTCTGCGTTGGTTTCAACGCCCGTCTGGCCGGTGCGATACTCTACCGACGAGAGGATATGTGCAGATAATTCATGCAGCACCGCGATCTTATCTTCAATAGTTCGGTCAATGCCGGTTAACAGTTTCTGGACGCCGCGCCCAGCGGCGGTCAGGCGTGTCGGCCGGCAATAGGCCCACAGCGGTACGTGGCTGCGATGGCGACCCAATATGCCGTGATTGTCGGCAGTATCGACCTGCCCTTTACAGCTGATAGTAATCGCTGTGCGGCCTTCCTCAATCGAAATCAGCATGACATGATTGTTATGGGGGTCGTCATGCTCGGCCTCAAGCTTGCCGCCGTCGATTACCAGCTGCCAGTCGCGGACGGTTTGCCCGGCGCCGTCTTTGGGTCGCAATTTCAAGCGTTGCAGCGCATAGCGCACCGGCTGATCGAACTGATATTCGGTGGTGTGATGGATCGAAAGAAGCATTAGTGGTGGAACCTATATTCCTGCTCGACCATCGCGGCGAGATTGCGATTGACGCGCAGGAACTCAATCAGGAATTCGTGGAGGCCGTCCTCCAAAATCGATTCAGCGGTAAGCGAGGCGAAGCCTGCATAGATGCGTTCGGCTTCGGCAAGGCTTGCGGACTGCACGCCGTAGGACATGGCGAGATGGCGTAGATTATCGGTCAGCTTGCCGTAGCAGAAGGACAGGCTGCGCGGGAAACGGCGGTCAAGAATAAGAAACTCGGCAATTCCCAAAGCACTTGCCCGCCCCGGATAAAGCCACCGATAAGCACTATAAGCCGATGTCGAACGCAGGATCGTCTCCCATTGGATATTGTCGAGAGACGAGCCGACGAAGGAGACCGAGGGCAGCAGCACATAATATTTGACGTCGATCTGCCGCGCCATGCTGTCGGCTCGCTCGATGAAATTACCAACGCGACTGAAATTATAGCCGTCGTTACGCAACATCGTGTTTTCAAGTGCGCCCCGCACCTGCGCAGTCTGCCGTTCGATGAGGTCGATTGTCGCAGGAAGGTCTGCTTCGCGCACCTGGCGCTTCAGCGCATCATTGACGCAGATCCAGCATTCATTGACTGCCTCCCACAATTCGCGGGTAATGGCGGTGCGCGTCGTGCGCGCATTCTGGCGCGCACTGTCGATGAGGTTACGCAAATTGCCGGGGTTTGCCTTGTCGCGCAGCAGGTAATCCACGACCTGCGCTGCGTTATGGTCTTCGTGGGTCGCTCGGTAGGCCGCGTCCATGCCGAGCGCGCTCAGGATCGAGCGCCACTCGTCCTGACGACCGCGATTGCGTGTCAGCGTAAAACGGTGTCCGGTCTCGATCAGCCGGGCGATATTTTCCGCACGCTCGAGATAGCGAAACAGCCAGAAGATGCCGGACGCGGTCTTGCCTAGCATGGTTCAATCATCCTCGATCACCCAGCTATCTTTGGTGCCGCCGCCCTGGCTGGAATTAACCACCAGCGAGCCTTTGCGCAGCGCGACGCGCGTGAGGCCGCCCGGCGTGATGTCAATCTTGTCGGGCGAAACCAACACGAAGGGCCGCAAATCGACATGGCGTGGTGACAGGCCGCTATTGGCAAAGATGGGAATCGTTGACAGCGCCAGCGTCGGCTGCGCGATATAATTGGCGGGTTTGGCTATCAGCTTTGCCCGGAAATCGGCAAGATCGCGCTTGCTGGCGGCCGGGCCGATCAACATGCCGTAGCCGCCCGAACCATGCACTTCCTTCACCACCAATTCGGACAAGTGGTCGAGGACATACGCAAGTGAATCTTTTTCGGAACAACGCCAAGTGTCGACGTTCTTCAGGATGGGTTTCTCGCCGGTGTAGAATTCGACGATGTCGGGCATATAGCTGTAAATCGCCTTGTCATCAGCGATTCCGGTACCGGGCGCGTTGGCAATCGTGATCCTTCCGGCACGGTACAAGTCGAATATACCCGGAATGCCCAAAACCGAATCGGGCTTGAAAATCAGCGGGTCGAGATAATCGTCGTCGAGTCGGCGGTAGAGCACGTCGATTGGTTGGTAACCACGCGTGGTCCGCATCGCGACACGGCCATCGACTATGCGGATGTCATGGCCCTCGACCAGTTCTGCGCCCATCTGGTCGGCGAGAAAAGCATGCTCGAAATAGGCGCTATTGTGAATGCCGGGGGTCAGCACCGCGACAACAGGATCGCCGTTACAGGCGGCCGGTGCAACGCGGCTTAAAGACGCGCGCAAATTTTTGGGATAATCGCTGACGTTCCGGACACGGATGTTGCTGAACAGCTCAGGAAACATGTTCATCATGGTCTCGCGATTTTCGAGCATATACGAGACGCCCGATGGGGTACGGGCATTATCCTCGAGCACGACAAATTCGTCAGGGCCGGTGCGGACAAGATCGATGCCGACGATGTGTGTGTAGACGCCGCCCGGCGGGGTGAAGCCGATCATTTGCGAAACAAATGCCTCGTTCTTCTCGAGCAGTTCGACCGGCAACCGCCCAGCACGGACGATTTCCTGCCGGTGATAAATATCCTGAAGGAAGGCATTGATTGCGCGCACCCGTTGTTCGATGCCGCGCGACAATTTCGTCCATTCGCGTGCGGTCACAATGCGCGGGATAATATCGAACGGGATTAGCCGTTCTTCGGCCTCGTCATCGCCGTAAACAGCAAAAGTAATCCCGGTACGACGGAAGAATTCTTCCGCGTCGCGCGCCTTTTGCTTGAGGTGAGTAACATCCTGTTCTTCAAACCATTTATGATAAGCGGAATAAGCGGCGCGCGGCGTCCCGTCTTCGTTCAGCATTTCGTCAAAGCAGGGCGGTTTTGTTGCCATTAAGCCCGTGTCTGCACAAAAAAAGTGCAGAGAACAAGCGACTTCGCACCTGCACAAAATTTATGCAGGTGAAGTGTCAAAAGTCTACTGCGACACCTTTCAATTCCCAGTCGCCATAGCGCACCGGGTCAGGGCGATCGGGGTCGGGTTCAGGCTCACGTCCGACATCCTTGGGTTCGGGTACCGGGGGGTTCTTTGAAAGATATTCGGGTGCTTTGACGTGCGGTGGGCGTTTTCCCATGGCTTTTTCCTTTATGCTGCCACCCAGATTGGCGTTCCAGCCAGGTTTTGCAAGCCGATAACAAAGTTGTGCAAATCCGCCTGCCCGCCTAGTGCATTTGGCATGAACGAAGAAATTTCCGGCCTCCCGACGCGGCGTGCTGCCTTACGCTTGCTCGATACCGTTATGCGGATGGGTACACCAATGGATCAGGCTACGGCGAATGCGACCAAGGGGTTGTCGCCTCCCGACCGCGCGCTGGCAATCGCCATTGCGCAGGAGACGCTTCGCTGGTCGGTCGATTTGGATGCGCTGATCGACAGCAAGACCAAGCAGCCATTGCCCGACGATGCCAAGGCGCGGATGGTGTTGCGGCTGGCGCTGGCGCAGATATTGCGACTTGGTACGCCAGCGCATGCGGCGATTGCAACTGCCCTGCCGCTGGTGGATGGCGGTCCGAGGCGGCTGGTGCACGGTGTGCTGGGTTCGCTGCTGCGCGCCGAAGTTAAGCTGCCCGAAAGGCCCTCGCTGCCCGAAGCTGTAATGATGCGCTGGCACCCTGCTTGGGGCGACGATATGATTGCAGGCGCACAAGCCGCGCTCGCTGAGCCGCCGCCGCTCGATCTCGCGTTGCGCGATCCCGCGCAGACTGATGAATGGAGCGAAAGGCTAGGCGGAACCAGCCTGATGTCCGGCCATGTCCGACTTCCGCGTGGCACGGCAGTCGAGGAACTGGACGGCTATGACGAGGGGGCGTGGTGGGTGCAGGATCTGGCTGCGAGCCTGCCTGCGCGGCTATTGGGTGATGGCACCGGCAAGCGCGCGCTCGATTTGTGTGCGGCACCTGGCGGCAAGACCATGCAGCTGTCAGCTGCCGGCTTCACCGTGACCGCGCTGGATAACAGCGCACGGCGCATGGACAGGTTGATGTCAAACCTTGAACGCACACAGCTAAATGCCGAGCGCGTCAATGCCGATGTTATGGAATGGCAACCGAAACAGCAGTTCGACGCAATCCTGCTCGACGCGCCATGCAGCGCTACCGGCACCATGCGCCGCCATCCCGATGTGTTGCAGCGGATCGACCTAAAGGCGATCAACAATCTCGCCGCCATCCAGAGCGCGATGCTTGATCGCGCGGCGGAGTGGGTAAAGCCCGGCGGCATGTTGGTGTTCGCGACATGTTCGCTGGAACCCCATGAAGGTGAAGCGCAGGCCGAGGCGTTTCTGGCGCGGCATTCCGATTATTCGACACTATTCGCGAAAGTCGATGAGTTACCCATCGGTGTAGTGCCCAATGCACAAGGCCATATTCGCACCAAGCCACCCATGCTGGCCGAGCAAGGTGGCCTAGACGGGTTTTTTGTGGCGAGGTTTGCTCGGTCGACGCAGGCATGATTGCACCAACGCTGACCACCGAACGTCTGACCATCGAACCGATGTCGCTTAAACATTGGGAAGCTTACGCCGCCGCTTGGGCCGATCCGCGCATGACTGAGTTCATCGGCGGCGACCCTCGCAATCGCAACATCAGCTGGGGCAAGATGCTGCAGGGCATAGGACTGTGGTCATTGTTCGGTTATGGCTATTGGTCGTTCGTCGAGCGTAACAGTGGCAAATTCGTCGGCAACGGCGGCCTCGCGCAGTTCGAACGCGGCATCCCCGAACTAGAAGGCTATCCGGAGGCTGGATGGGCATTCGCAGCAGATGCTTGGGGCAAAGGTTATGCAACCGAGGCAATGACCGCGATATTAGAATGGGCGGACAACGAAGCGAGGCTCGGCGAAATCCGATGCATCATCGACGCCGGCAACGATGCTTCACACAACGTCGCGTCCAAGCTTGGCTTTTCAAAATTCGCCGAATCATACGGTGTCATCGGTGACCTGTTCATTTATAGCCGTAAGCCGCACGCTCCCTTGCGATAAGCTGTGCATAACGCCGCCCTCTGGCTTGCCCCTGCACTTGCAGACGGCTAAGCGCGTGGCATGTCCAGCGCCATCCGCATCGCGCCCTCTATCCTCTCCGCCGATTTTGCTCGGCTGGGTGCAGAAGTGCGCGCGATTGACGCCGCCGGTTGCGACTGGATCCACGTCGATGTGATGGACGGGCATTTTGTGCCGAATATCACGATTGGTCCGGCAGTGGTAAAGGCGCTTCGTCCGCACACCGCGAAGCCATTTGATGTGCATCTAATGATTTCGCCGGTCGATGCCTTTGTGAGGGATTTCGCCGACGCAGGGGCGGATGTCATTTCCTTTCATCCCGAGGCCGGACCGCATCCACATCGCACGGTGCAGCTGATCAAATCGCTCGGCAAAATGGCTGGTATCGTGCTCAATCCGCACACACCTGCCAAGATGCTAGATTATCTGATCAACGATATCGATCTTGTGCTGGTGATGAGCGTAAATCCTGGCTTTGGCGGGCAGAGTTTCATATCGACCCAGCTGCGGAAAATCGAAGCCATCCGCAAAATGATCGAAAAGACTGGACGTGATATCAGGCTGGAGGTCGATGGCGGCATCACCGTCGAGACCGCGCCGCTGGCGATTTCGGCTGGTGCGGATACGCTGGTGGCTGGCACGGCAACCTTCAAAGGTGGGCCTGACCATTACGCAGCCAATATCCAGGCGCTGAGGGGTGAATGACCGGCAGCGATGAAGGCGGCAATGAAACACGGCAGGCGGCATTGATCGTCAGGCCCAAAGGCGCGGGCCAGAATCTTCTCGAACGACTATCCTTACAATTTTACAAGTTAACATGGCGCACGCCGCTGCATAACGGGCGGCTGAAGGGTAAAGTGCCGTTGCGATTGCTGGCAGTGCCCATGGACCCATTACAGGGCAGCGTCGCGCGCGGGCAGTCGCTGCGGATGGGCAAATTCCAGATCCAGGGATTTGAGCAATCCTTTTCAGATCTGGACTATCAGAAACTGACACTTCCTCCGGCGCTAACCGACTATATCCATCGCTTCGACTGGCTGCGCGATCTGACAGCGGCGACCAATCGCGGCGAAGGGGCGCCAGTTGCAGCACAAATTGCTGACGACTGGCTGGTTGCGAATGGCATGAAGACGCGCGAGCCGGCATGGCGCGTCGACAATTGTGCGTGGCGACTACTCAACATGGCGGCGGGATCGCCATATTTATTGACTAGCACCGATCCCATTTACCGTTCGCGCGTTATCAACCACTTCGCGCGCGTTGCCCGTCATCTCGATCAGAGCGCGCCGCGCGCACAAAGCCATTTTGCCAAAAGCGTTGGCTGGGCAGGCGTGGTTGCAGCCTCGTTGTTGCTGCCAGACGGAAAAGCGCGGCGGGCCGTGGGCGAGAATGGCCTACGCGATGCGCTCGCGGCGACTATCTTTCCCGATGGCGGAGTGGTTTCGCGCTCACCCGTCCAGTTGATTGAGCTAATCGGCCTACTGAGCCAGCTCAAGCAATGCTATAATGCGCGGGACGAAATTGCACCGGCTTTCCTGACCGATGCGCTAGGCCGGGCCGTGCCCGCTTTACTAGGGCTGACGCATTCCGACGGTGGACTTGGCGCGTGGCAGGGTTCGGCGCATATCGGCGCAGACCGGATCGAGATGCTCGTTGCCGCGAGCGAAGTGCGTGCTCGCCCGCACCGCCAAGCACTCGATTGGGGCTATCAGCGCGTGTCGGCGGGTAAGTCGGTATTGCTGCTCGACGCGGGGCCGCCGCCACTAGCTCGCCAATCCGCATCGGGTTGCGCGTCAACACTGGCGTTTGAACTGTCGCATGGGACACAACGCATTATTTTGAATTGCGGCGGATCGGCGCTGGTAGGGGCAACGATACCGGCGGCATTGGCCCGCGGGCTTCGCACAACCGCGGCGCATTCGACCTTGTGCATCAACGACACCAACTCGACCGCGATCCTGCCAGGCGGGCAGCTCGGCAAGGGCGTCGCCGAGGTTGCCCTCGAACGCCGCGATGTTGATCAGGCGACGCGGATAGAGGCAAGCCATGACGGCTACGTGCGCGGTTTCGGTTACAACCATTCGCGACTCCTTATACTGCGATCCGATGGTATGGAATTGCGCGGCGAGGATACGCTGGTTCCGCAGGGCAAGCCAAAGGACGGCACGCCTGTTCATGTGCGGTTTCACCTTGGGCCAGATATCGAAATTAGCCCAACCAACAACAAACAAACCGCATTGCTGCGCATGGCCGATGGCAGCAGCTGGGCGTTCGCGGCGGCAGGCGGAGCGCTCTCGATTGATGACAGCCTGTGGGTCGACGAAGAAGGTCGCCCGCATCCGACACGCCAGCTTGTGGTTGCCGCCGACACTGGTAAAGGCGGCCTCACCATCGGCTGGCAGCTACGCCATTTAGGATAAATATATGCAAGACGTCGTCATCAAACGGGCCCTTTTGTCGGTCTCGGACAAGGCCGGATTAGTCGAATTGGGCCATGCGCTTGCGGCGCGGCATGTTGAATTGGTGTCGACCGGAGGGACCGCGAAGACGCTGCGTGAAGCTGGCCTGCAGGTGAAGGACATCAGCGAACTCACCGGCTTTCCTGAAATGATGGATGGCCGGGTGAAGACATTGCACCCGAAGGTACACGGCGGCTTGCTTGCCGTGCGCGACAATGCCGAACATGTGGCTTCGATGAAGGAGCATGAAATCGGCGCGATCGATCTGGTGGTGGTCAATCTCTACCCCTTCGCGCAGACTGTCGCGAAAGGCGCATCGCGCGACGAGATTATCGAGAATATTGATATTGGTGGTCCTTCCATGGTCCGCAGTGCGGCGAAGAATCATGCATACGTGACTATTGTCACCGATCCCGCCGATTACGACAATCTCATTGCCGAGCTCGAAGAGAGCGACGGCAAGACCAGTTATGACTTTCGCCGCAAATGTGCGGCCAAGGCTTATTCGGCGACCGCAGCCTATGACAGTATGATCAGCCAGTGGTTCGCATTTGCCGACCAGCAGCAGCTGTTTCCGGATATGCTCGCGGTCAACGGCAATCGCGTTGCTGAGCTTCGCTACGGCGAGAACCCGCACCAGCGTGCCGCGCTTTATGTCCCGGTAGGACCGCATGGTTCGGGCATAGCGCAGGCAGAGCAGGTGCAGGGTAAGGAACTCAGCTACAATAATTATAACGACGCCGATGCGGCGCTCGAACTGGTCAGCGAGTTTCGGGATGGACCGCCGACGGTGGTTATCGTCAAGCATGCAAACCCTTGCGGTGTCGCGACCGGCGAAACTTTGATCGACGCTTATCGCGCCGCGCTCGAATGCGACAGCGTTTCGGCTTTTGGTGGCATTGTTGCGGTCAACCGGCCACTCGATGGCGCGACTGCGGAGGCGATAACCGAAATATTCACCGAGGTCGTGGCGGCACCGTCAGCCGACGATGCGGCAAAAGCGGTGTTCGCGAAAAAGAAGAATTTGCGCCTGTTGCTTACCGGCGATCTGCCTGACTCCAAGCGCGGCGGGTTGGCGATAAAGCCGATAACCGGCGGTCTACTCGTGCAATCGCGTGACAACGGGCATGTCGCAGATAGCGAGTTCAAGGTCGTAACAAAGCGCACGCCGAGCCCACAGGAACTGGCCGACTGCCGCTTTGCGTGGACGGTCGCCAAGCATGTGAAATCGAACGCGATCGTCTACGCTAAGGACGGCGCGACGGCGGGCATTGGCGCTGGCCAGATGAACCGCCGCGACAGCGCACGTATCGCGGCGATCAAGGCCAAGGAAGCGGCTGAGACTTACGGTTGGGAAAACCCGCGCACCGTTGGGTCAGCTGTAGCGTCTGACGCATTCTTCCCGTTCGCCGATGGGCTACTGGCCGCCGCCGAAGCAGGGGCTACGGCGGTTATTCAACCAGGCGGATCGATGCGCGACGACGAAGTTATTGCCGCCGCCGATGAAGCTGGTCTTGCCATGGTCTTCACCGGCATGCGGCATTTCAGGCACTGATACTCCCCTCTCCCGTTTCCGGGAGAGGAATGCGTTTATCCAGCCCGCTTGACCGGGCCCCTGAAATTACCATTACCGCCCTTTTTGGGACCATAATTGCGCGCGGGTGCGCCGGGATCGCGGCGGTTTTCACTGCGGGCCGCAAATGCGCGGTCAGCGGTTGGGCGACGATCACCGCTTGGCGCGTTATCGTTGCGAGGGCGTGGCGCTACCGCACCTTCACGGCTTCCGTCGCGCGGGCCAGCAGCAGGTGACCAGCCGCCTTGTGGAGCGTACGTGCGCTGACGGGTTTCGCCATTGCGACCGGTGCCGCCATTGTTCCCACCAAGTTTCTTGCCCGCATAATTGGTGCGACCGCCGCCGGGATGACCGCCACCGCGACCACCACGCGAACCTTCGGGCTTTTTATCGGCAGCAGGCGGCGGAAGCGCTGCGACGGCAGCACGGAAGCCTTCTGGCAGACCGAGCGTCATCGCGCGCACGCCTGTAAGCCGTTCGATATCTTTCATATAGCCACGCTCGTCGCCAGCAACGAAGCTCATCGCAACGCCTTCACGCCCTGCACGCGCCGTGCGGCCAATGCGGTGGACATATTGTTCAGGCACGTTGGGGAGTTCGAAGTTGAACACATGGCTGACACCGGGGACGTCGATGCCGCGTGCTGCGATGTCTGTCGCAACGAGGATCTTGATCTTCCCGTCACGGAATGCTTGCAGCGCAGCGGTGCGCTGGCCCTGCGACTTGTTGCCATGAATCGCGGCGGATTGGATACCGGCGCCTGCCAGCCCACGCACGACGCGATCAGCACCGTGCTTGGTGCGTGTGAAGACCAATGCGCGGTCAATCTCTTCACTTTGCAGCTTGAGCGTCAGCAAAGTCTGCTTTTCGCGCTGCTCAACAAAGGTAACGAACTGCTCAACGCGTTCGGCGGTGGTCGCTGCTGGCGCAACCGACACGCGGACCGGGTTATTGAGGAAACGGTTGCCCAGTTCGGCAATCGCTTTCGGCATCGTCGCCGAAAAGAACAAAGTTTGGCGCTGTTTTGGCAGCAACTGGTCGATGCGCTTAAGCGCATGGATGAAACCAAGGTCCATCATCTGGTCGGCTTCGTCGAGGACGAAGATTTCGACGTCCTTCAAGGTAACCGCGCGCTGCTCGATCAAGTCGATCAAACGGCCTGGCGTTGCAACGAGGATGTCCACGCCGCCTGCGAGACGCTTTTTCTGGCTAAAAATCGGCATGCCGCCGAATACGCAATCGACCTTGAGTCCAAGGAATTTGCCATAAGTGCGGAAGCTGTCTGCAATCTGTGCCGCAAGTTCGCGCGTCGGCGACAATACCAGCATGCGGCAGCTATACTGCTGACGCGCTTTTGGCTTGGTTGCAAAATGATGGAGTGACGGCAGCGCGAAAGCGGCAGTCTTGCCGGTGCCAGTCTGCGCGATACCGCACAGGTCGCGGCCTTGCAGCAAGGACGGGATCGCCTGTTGCTGGATTGGGGTCGGGGTATCATATCCCGCGGATTCAAGCGCCTTCAGGATTGGTTGGGCAAGGCCCAGGTCTTGGAAAAAAGACATTAATATACTTTCAAAATAATTGTCGCGGTCCCTTGGCGCGCGTCCTTGAGTCAGGATCGCACGGGCGCAACAGCAGGTGTTCGGGAGCAGCTTTTGCCGACCCGTTGGAAACAACCCTGCGTGATATGGGAAGCCTCTAAGCTTACGCATCTTGTCCGATTGGCGAGGCCACCATTTGCGGCCCTCACGCTGCCAATACTGCGGCGGTCTTGTCCGCTCGCCTCATGCGCTTGGGGATCATATGGCCGTGAAAGGTCGGAAAAGCAAGTTATTTGTGCAGCGCCGCAATATTATGTCGCTTGGCGTAAAGACGGATGCAAAATCGCAACCTGTTGTTAACCATCTATTAGGGCATTTCGTTCAGAGATTTTCCGAAGGCGATTGGCTGGAGGAATTTGAGTAATGGTTCAGGGGCAAAATAACGTTGATGTCGCAATTATTGGCGCGGGACCTGCGGGTCTCACAGCAGCCTATTTGCTGACGAAAAAAGGCTACAGCGTAACCGTTATCGAAAAAGACGAACGCTATGTCGGCGGCATCAGCCGCACCGTTGAAGTTGACGGCTACCGTTTCGATATCGGCGGCCACCGCTTTTTCTCCAAATCGAAGGAGGTTGTTGACCTCTGGAACGAAATCCTGCCGGACGATTTCATTCAGCGTCCGCGCATGAGCCGAATCTATTATGAAGGCAAATTCTACAGCTATCCGTTGCGCGCGTTCGAAGCTCTGTTCAACTTGGGCATCATTCGTTCGACTTTGTGCATGGCCAGCTATGCCAAGGCCAAGGTCTTCCCGAACAAAAATGTCCGCAGTTTCCAGGATTGGACGGTCAACCAGTTCGGCTACAAGCTCTTCTCGATCTTTTTCAAAACCTATACCGAAAAAGTATGGGGTATGCCCTGCGATGAAATGTCCGCAGACTGGGCGGCGCAACGCATCAAAGGGCTGAGCCTTGGCGCGGCGGTGATGGACGGCTTGAAGCGGTCGCTTGGCCTCAACAAGCGTCCTAATGACGGCATGGAAACCAAGACTCTGCTGGAAACCTTCCGGTATCCACGGCTTGGACCGGGCATGATGTGGGACGCTGCGCGTGATTTCGTGGTTGCCAAGGGTAACAGCGTTTTGATGGGCCATAGCTTCAAACAATTGGCACAGGATGCTGAAGGCAACTGGCGCATGTCCGCGACCAAGGCCGATGGTAGCGAAGCGGTTATTACCGCCAAGCATATCATCAGCAGCGCACCGATGCGCGAACTGTCGGCACGTATTCATCCACTGCCGCAAACTTCGCTGCAGGCCAATAACCTGCGTTACCGCGACTTCCTGACCGTTGCGCTGATGATCAAGTCTGACGATCTGTTCCCCGACAACTGGATCTATATCCATGACAGCAAGGTACAGGTCGGCCGCGTGCAGAATTTCCGCAGCTGGTCGCCCGAAATGGTACCCGATCCTTCGATCGCTTGCGTCGGCCTCGAATATTTCTGCTTCGAGAACGACAATCTGTGGGCCTCAAGCGACGCAGATCTGATTGAACTCGCAAAGAAGGAAATGGGCATTCTCGGCCTGTGCAAGCCTGAAGATGTCGTCGGTGGCGCGGTCGTGCGTCAGGAAAAGGCCTATCCGGTCTATGACGACGATTATGCAGCGAATGTCGAAGCGATGCGCGCCGAGCTCGAAAGCAGTTATCCAACGCTGCACATGGTTGGCCGCAACGGTATGCACCGTTACAACAACCAGGACCATGCAATGATGACCGCGATGCTGACCGTCGAGAATATAGACGCCGGTGCCCGCGTGTACAATATCTGGAACGTCAACGAGGATGCCGAATATCATGAGGCAGGCGATGAGGGCGAGCAGCAAGTGATTGCAGCTAAGGTGACCGAAGATCAGGCTGCGGCTTTGACTTCGGAGCGTGAGGTTCCGCGTCGTATTGTGAACGGGACCGACGTCGATGATGATGACCGCAAGATCAGCAAGGCTGCCTAACCGTAGCTTTGGATTCAAAGGGTGGGGCAATGTTGAAACTTGTAAACCGGCTGCGCGGGGTAACCTTCATCCGCTATGTTTTCGTCAGCGTTGGCGCGTTAGCGGTAGATATGGGGGTGTTCCTTGCGCTGTTGAACGCTGGAACGCTGAGCACGCTCGCTGCCGCAATTGGGTATTCGGTTGGAATAGCCACGCACTGGTGGCTATCAAGCCGCAAGGTTTTCCATGACCGCATTTCTGAACGGGGCACATCGGCCCGCACACAACAAAAGGCGATGTTTGTCATTTCGGCACTGATCGGCTTGGCAATGACGATGGCGATTGTCGGGATCGGCGAGGCCGTTGGGGTCGATCCGCGTCTCGCTAAGGTGTTTGCAATTGGTGCGTCCTTCATGCTTACTTACCTGCTGCGAAATATAGTTATCTTCCGTAATCTGAGCGGCAACTAGTCGATGGAACAGCTGTCGGAGCGCCGTTACCAGCTTCTGGTGGTGGCCATCTGGTTGTTCTGGTCGCTCATGCTGGCGGGCATGACATTGCCGGGTGGGGGCGACCTTATCAAGGATCCGGACGATTATCTTCGCATGGTCGAAGTACGCGATTGGCTCGGGGGGCAAAGCTGGTTTGACGTCACCCAATACCGAATGAGTCCGCCGACGGGCGGAGATATGCATTGGTCGCGGTGGGTGGATGTACCAATTGCGGGAATGTTTCTGCTGGGGCAGATCTTTCTGGATACGGCGGACGCAACGATGTTTGCGATGATCGCGGTTCCGCTTTTGCTGCTCGGGCTATTAATGGCTGTTACCGCATCGATTACGCGCGCTTTAGCCGGTCAAACCGTGGCTCTTCTTGCAATATTCCTTTTGCCTACCTTTCCTTTACTCATTCGCCAGTTTCTTCCCGGACGAATAGACCACCACAGCTGGCAGATCATCATGGCTGCACTCGCCCTTTGGGGCTTGATGCAAAAAGACCAGCGGTTGAGCGGTCTCGTCATGGGCTTTGCTCTGGCCTTCTGGATGCATGTATCGATAGAAGGATTGCCGTTCGCAGCAGCCTTTGGGGCGCTACTAGCTCTCCTCTATTTATTTCCCGCATTTTCGAATGGTGAGGGGCGCGAACGCCGAGTCATCATTTTTGCAACCGCGATGACAGGCTTTTCCGCGTTCCTTCTGTTGTCGACCCGGACTGGCAATGCGCTTTCTAGTGTATATTGCGATGCGGTCGCCTGGCCCCTGATTACGGCTATGGCCCTATTAAGCCTCGGCCTGGTACTCGCTGACCGTTTCCATTCTCGCCGCGTGACTTGTTTTGCCATCGCTTCTGTCGCGAGTGCCCTTGCCGCAGCGACCTATATTAAAGCGTCAGGCTCATGTGCGCTCGATCCTTTCGGCAATCTCTCGCCGCTGGTCCGCACTTTCTGGCATGAGACAATCACCGAGGGCCTTCCGATTCATCAACAGATGCCGGCAGTTGTGATGCTTCTGATTTACGTACCGCTAATGGCGGCGACCGTTATATTTTTCGGTTGGCCGAAACTGGAAGCAGAGCAAAAGAAAAACTGGCTGGCGCTTGCTTTTCTATTGGGCTTCAGCACGCTTATGTCATTTTATGTGCAGCGGACCGCAACTATTGTCCAGATTTTCGCGGTACCGGCTTTTGGTGTTTTAACCCTGTCCGTCATCTGCCTGGCCCGAAAAATATCGTTGATGCCTCTGCGCGCCCTATCAACTGTTATACTCGTCATGGCGTTGTCGCCAATCACTGTTCTCATTGCTGGCGATAATTTTGCCCCCGCTCCTACATCGGTCGATCCAGAGATTGCCAACAAGAGCAAGCGTTCCTGTTCTACAACCGAACTGAACATATTGCCGGCGGGTCGGATTTTCACGACAATGGCGGCCGGGCCCGATATATTATTTCACACACCACATAGCGTGTTTGTTAGCGGCTATCATCGTAACCATGAAAAGATGCACGTTCTGATTAAGACCATGCTCGGAAAGTCTGAAGATGCCTACCCCGTACTGAAGGCGTTCAACGCAGATTATATTGTAATCTGCCCCGAACATTTCGAAACCCAAAGCTATTTGAAAGGGCGTCGGAATAATTTTGCAGCTGCGTTGCTCTCGGGGCACTATCCGGCATGGCTCCAGCCCGTTGCCGGTTTTGAAAACAGCCAGATGCGCGTGTTCACATTTGCCCGAAACAAGAACAGGGCAATCTCCAGATGAATACCGAGGCCGTAAAGCCTGCCCCCAGCAAAGAAAAGCGCGCAGCACTGAAGCCAGTCTATATATTCGTTATAGCAGCGCTTATTCTTACCTGGAACTCATGGTCGCAGATTATAACATTCGCTGGCTGGGACCCTGACGACCAACTACGTATGGTCCAACTGCGCGACTTTCTAGCTGGACAAAGCTGGTTCGATGTCACGCAGTATCGCATGAATGCGCCTGCTGGCGCGCCCATGCACTGGTCGCGAATGGTAGAGCTGCCGCTTGCAGCAATCGTCTTGATTTTCACCCCCTTCGTTGGCCAAACCATCGCCGAAATGATTGCAGGCACAGTCGTACCGCTACTTTTGTTCGGCGGCGTCGCGTTCATGCTGTCGCGAATTGCAACCAGGCTTGGCTCAGCGCAGGCGGGAATGATAGCGATGCTGATCGCGATCCTGACGCCCGCGTTGATGATGCAAATGCGCCCGATGCGGATCGATCATCATGGCTGGCAGATATTTTTTTCCGTACTAGCATTGTCGACGATGTTCTGGTCGGAGAAAAGAAAAGCCGGAATTACGCTAGGCTTCGCGCTCGCCTGCTGGCTGCACATCTCGCTGGAAGGTTTGCCATTAACGGCCGCGTTTTTCGTCTTGCTCGGATGGCGCTGGATAGTTGAAAAGGCACAGGGCGAGCGGCTTGTTTGGACTATAACGTCCTTTTCTACCTTTACGTTTCTCCTCTTCGGCCTCACGCAATATCGCCCGTTTGCCGCTGATATATATTGCGACACGGTATCGCCGCCGCATTTAGCCACCATAATAGTGGCATCTTTGATCATGCTTCCCGCAATCATTCTGAAGCCGCAGCAGCGGTGGCTGCGCGCATTTGCGGTAATAATTGCTGGTGCTGCATCAGCAGCGATCTTTGTATGGACCGCGCCGTCATGCCTTCGTGGTGCCTTTGGCGAACTTGACCCGCTCGTTCGCGATTACTGGTATGTAAATATCAACGAGGGCCTTCCCATCTGGCATCAGGAGTTCAAACTTGCGTTGGTTTTTTTAGCCACGCCCTTTTGCGGTATAGCGGCAGCGATTGCGCTATTCAGGAATTGCAACAATAGGGATAACGCTGAAATCCGGATGGCAGCGTTCTTTCTGGTATATGCCGCCATATTATCTTTGCTCGTCATGCGGACGGTTGCCGTCGCCTCGGCTTTCGCGGTTCCGATGATTGCGCTTTGGCTTAATCACCTTTTTTCGGTGTACCGGTCCGAAATGATCCCCGCAAAGCGCATCGGTTATGTGGTATTGATGTTGCTATTACTGTTACCGGGTGTCGCCGCCGACCGCGTCGGCAGGCTAACAACGGTATTCTCCTCGACCGAAGAAGCAGAAGAAACTGGTGAGCCCGATTCGATCGCTGAAAACTGCGAATCAGTTTCGTCAGTTGGCTCCTTGCGCCAGCTTCCAGCGGGTTATTTCATCGCACCGTTCGATATTGGCCCTGCAATACTGCTAACGACGCCGCACAAGGTTCTGGCAAGCAGCCATCACCGCAATAAAGAAGGGATGCACGACCAGATCGCATTTTTCATATCAGATCCGGCAAAAGCCCGACAATTGGCGCGGTTGCGCGGTATTACTTATGTCGCCACGTGTCTGGGAGAAGCCGAGATGGACCTATACGCACGGAAAAAGCCTGATGGTCTTTGGGGGCAGATTGCCAAAGGAAAAACGCCCGACTGGCTTGAGCCGCTCCCCGACATGGGCAAAGGCATCAAGGTCTGGCGCGTCCGCTAAAGGTGCATGAAGTCGCGATCGAAGCTTTTGAGATGAGCGCCGCCGTCGACGAAAATTATTTGACCCGTAACGTCTCTGGCCTGCGCCAGATAGAGCACCGCATCGGCGACGCCTGACGGCGACGGAAGTGCGCCCAGCGGCATCATATCTGCAAGCCGATGCTCCTGCGGTGCATTATAATCTTCGGTTGAAATGACGAGGCCGGGGGCGACGCCATTGATCCGCGCCCGTTTGGCAAACGATGTTGCCATCGACTGCACCGATGCCGCCAGCGCCTGTTTGGAAAGCGTGTAGCTTATCTGATCGCGGTGCGGGTTGACCACGCGCTGATCCACGATATGCACGATAGATGGCTGCTTGTCGGGGCCAGCTGCTTTAACCAGAGACTTTGCCAGCAGAACCGGCGTAAACAGATTCAACCGGAAATGCGCGTCAAGCGTTTCGGCATTCATGGCTTCCCAATCATCTTGCCCGAACATGGCGGCGTTGTTGACGAGCAGGTCGGGCACACGGCCGAAATGCGAAGTTACAGCATCCATCAACGGCGCTGCACATTCAGGATTGCCCAAGTCGAAAATGAAGGAATGCCAGTCGGTCTTCTGTTCTTCCAGTGCATCAAGCAGCGTGGGCTCCGGCTGTTTATCGAGATGGCTGACCAGCGCCAAGGCGTAACCCGCCTTCGCCAGTTTCGCTGCGATTTCTGCACCCAGCCTGCGCTTGCCGCCGGTGACGATAGCCAGCGGCGCACCGCTCATTTGCGGCTCCGTGACATTGTAATACCTATGGCCTCGCCGTCTTCGGCGATAGCCAGCTTGATGATCTTGACGCTAATATGGCTGATCCGCGCATCGTCGGCAAACAACGTATCCATAATGTGATCGGCAACCGCCTCGATAAGCGTGAAGTGGACCCCCTCAGGCAAGTGCGTTACCGCTTCCTTCAGTGTCATGTAATTTTTGGACGCCGACAGTGGCGTATCAGGCAGATAATGGTCCGCCATATCGAGTGTCGCGCTGATCGAGATTTTTAGCGGCTGCGGCAGGTGTGTTTCCTGACTGTAAATGCCGGTCAGAACGTTGACCACGAGATCGTGGACTTCGAGAATGAGGCTATCGGTCATAATACTCCCTATTGCGACCAGCGTGCGAATATGGCGGTGGGCAACAGCAGCCCGCGTGATTTTTCACGAACCGCAAGTTCGCCGAATTCGATCTTGCCCGGCAAATCGGCAAAATGTGCCTGCAGCAATCCGCCGAGCGCAAGCGCGGACATCCGCACTGCATATACGGTCAGGAACAGGAAGCGCGAATTTGCATCAAGCAATTGGCGGCAATTGGCGATGAGGCCCGGCAGGTCTTCTTCAAGGCGCCACACTTCACCCTCTGGTCCACGGCCATATTTAGGCGGGTCGAGCAGGATGCCGTCATAGCGCTTTTCACGGCGGACTTCGCGCGCGACGAACTTCGCTGCGTCGTCGACAATCCAGCGGATGGGACGGTCAGCCATACCCGACATTTCGGCGTTGGCGCGCGCTTGCGACACCGACTTTTTCGAGGCATCAACATGCACCATCTGAGCGCCTGCTGACGATAACGCTAGCGTGCCGACACCCGTATAGCCGAACAGGTTCATCGCGACCGGATCGGCGACGTCCGCAATCTGCCCCCTCATCCAGCGCCATACCGGGTCCATATCGGGGAAAAAGCCGACATGGCGAAAAGGCGTACATGATGCGGTGAAGCTGACTTCATCATTCCATTGGAGCGGCCAGCCGTCCATCGGTACAGGGCGGTTGTTATACCAGCGTCCGCCGCCCTCCTCGTCAGAGCCAGGAATGAACTCGGCGTCGGCGTCCCAGTCGTCAGCCGCAGGTGCCCACATCGCCTGTGGTTCGGGACGGATAAAGCGCCGGTCGCCGTAGCTTTCATATTTTCGGCCGCGGCCACTGTCGATCAGGGTATAATCCTCGCGCGGTTCACTGACCAATGTGACGAAGTTCGGTTCCATCTCAGCGAACGGCGCGTTCTAGCACATATTCGCGCACGGCATCATATTCGCCCGGCAGCACGTCGAAACGCTCTTCCCGGTCGAACAATTGCGACACGCGCTGCGGCAAGGACGGGCGAACACCGGTTGCCCGTTCGACTGCATCGCGGAATTTGGCTGGATGTGCTGTCGCCAAGGTCACGACGGGCACGTCCGCAGGGACGCCTGAATGGCGCGCAGCGTGCAGCGCAATCGCTGTATGCGGGTCGATGATCTCGTTGCATGCCTCATGCGCCCAACGCATCGCGAGTGCCATTTCGTCGGCATCAGCGCGTGCGCTTTTCATCAGCGATGCCTTTTTGCGCATGTCGGCGGACAGCACCATCTTGCCCATCTGCTCAAACCATTTCATTCGCGCAGCGGTGGTCGATCCGTCACGGCCTTCGAGATCGAACAGCAACCGTTCAAAATTGCTCGACACCTGAATGTCCATCGATGGCGCAGCGGTCGGCGTGACGCCCAGCACCGAGTAGTCGCCTTTTGACAAAGCGCGATGAAGGATGTCGTTAACGTTAGTCGCGACAATCAGCCGCTCGATTGGCAGGCCCATTTGCGCCGCGACATAGCCAGCGAATACATCGCCGAAATTGCCGGTCGGAACCGAGAACGCCACTTGCCGTTCAGGCCCGCCGAGCCGCAGCGCGGCGTAGAAATAATAGACAACTTGCGCCATCAGCCGCGCCCAGTTGATAGAATTGACCGCCGACAGCGTCAACGGGCCGTTGACCTCACGGTCACCAAACATCCGCTTCACCATCGCTTGTGCGTCATCGAAGCTGCCCTGGATGGCAATGTTGTGGACATTTGGCGCAAGGATGGTTGTCATCTGCCGACGTTGCACATCGGACACGCGCTCATGCGGATAGAGCATGAAGATTTCAATTTGGTCACGGCCGGCAACCGCATCAATCGCCGCTGAGCCGGTGTCGCCAGAAGTTGCGCCAACGATAGTGATTTTTTTGCCAGTGCCGGACAGGAAACGTTCGAACAGCTGACCGAGCAATTGCAACGCGACGTCCTTGAACGCCAATGTCGGGCCGTGGAAAAGTTCGAGCAGGAAATGCTGGCTGTCGAGTTGCTTTAGCGGCGTGACGGCTACATGCGCAAACGAGGCATAAGCTGCCTTGCACAGCCCCTTTAGCTCAACCTCGGTTAGAACCCCGACGGTGAACGGGGCCATGATACGCGCCGCAAGGTCGACATAATCGAGGCCGCGCATCGCGCTGATTTCGTCGGCTGTGAAACGGGGCCAATAGCGCGGCACATATAGCCCGCCATCGCTGGCAAGTCCCGTGAGCGTGACGCCCGCAAAATCCTGTGCATCAGCGTTACCGCGTGTGCTGATATAATCTGTGCTGTTAATCGCCATAGCGCGCACGCGGTTAGCGGCGCGCTGAGCAATCCGCAAGATTATTGCAGGTCAGCGCTTACAAATTCGGCACATCTTTCGCCAATCATGATGCTTGGCGCATTGGTGTTGCCCGAAACCAGCCGCGGCATGATGCTGGCATCGGCGATATAGAGCCCTTCCAATCCGCGATACTTAAGTCGGACATCGACCACGTCGTCTTCGTTAGGACCCATCCTGCAGGTTCCTACGGGGTGGTAGACGGTATCGGCGCGGCTGCGGATTAGGGCATCAAGCTCGGCGTCATTATCGATATCGACGGGATGCCTGTCTTTCCCACCATAAGCTTTGAGCGCAGGTGCCTCAAAAATGCGGTGCATTTCGCGAACACCGCGCCTCAGGGTCGCCATGTCGCGGTCGTCTGTGAGAAATGCCGGGTCTATCAGCGGCGCTTTGGTGGCATCGGGCGACGCCAGCCGAACGGTACCGCGGCTTTCAGGGCGCAACACGCATGCATGACAACTGAAGCCGTGACCCTTTACCTTGGACCGGCCATGGTCTTCGAGCATAGCGGGCACGAAGTGATATTGGATGTCGGGCGCAGGCAGGTCGGGTTTTGATCGCCAGAACCCGCCGGCTTCGGCAAAACAGGTCGTCATAATACCGGTTCGCTTGCGGCGATGCTCGATGATTGCCTTGATCATCTTGCCGGTGCCTGCAAGCGAGTCGCCGAAGAAATCTTCTTTGGACTGCGTTTCAAAGCTGGAAACATAGTCGATATGGTCCTGCAAGTCCGCGCCGACCGCTGGCTTGTGATGCACCACGTCTACACCGACGCTTTTCAGATGTTCGGCAGGCCCCAAACCCGAAAGCTGCAATATTTGGGGGGAACCAAACGCTCCTGCCGACAATATCACGGCGCCGTTGGCTTTGATGGTTCGCTTGCGACCCCAGCCCTGCCGGATGACCACACCGGTTGCACGGCCATTTTCGACGATGATCTTTTCAGTCAATGCGCCGGTAATGATTTCCATTCGATCACGCGCAGGTTCGACATAAGCGCGCGCAGACGTCCACCGTTCGCCGCCTTTTTGTGTGACCTGATACAAGCCAAAGCCGTCCTGGCTTGGTCCATTGAAATCGGCATTGAGCGGCATCTGCATTTCTGCCGCAGCCTCGACAAAGGCCAGGCTGCCGGTCTGCGGCCAGCGTTGATCCATAACCGATAGTGGCCCGCCTGATCCATGAAAGGGGTTCGCGCCGCGCTCATTGTCTTCGCAGCGCTTGAACACGGGAAGCACATCGTCATAGGACCAGCCAGTGCAGCCCATCGCCGCCCAGTTGTCATAATCCCACCGGTGGCCGCGGATGTAAACCATCGCGTTGATCGCGCTCGACCCGCCAAGTCCGCGCCCGCGCGGCTGATATCCGGTACGGCCGTTCAACCCCTTTTGCGGGACTGTTTCATATTTCCAGTTCGAGGCATTGCGGATGAACGGCATGAAACCCGGCGTCTTGATCAGCATGTTATTGTTGCTGCCGCCTGCTTCAATCAGGCAGACCTTGTACTTGCCACCTTCGGACAAACGCCCTGCTGCAGCGCTACCCGCCGATCCACCGCCGATAACGATTATGTCGAATTCGTCCATAAACTCTCCTCTTGGACCGAGGGTTTAATCAGGCGATTAAATACTTGCAAGCATGTAAATAGGGTTACTCGGCAGGTTGGCGCTGACGTTCCAACCATCGTGCGCGGATTATGTCCGATGTCTCGCGGCTGTTATCATGGCTCCAGCCGGGAGGCCGCCACATATAAGAAAATTTGTGCCGCCACGGAGCCGACCAGACGTCGTTGGCGATACCAATCCATTCGTGAAATACGCTCCATAAAAGATTGAACGTGCCGAGTTGCTTCACGATGCCATAGCGAATTTTCTCGCCTTCAACTTCCTCGGTAAAAGTGCCGAACATGCGATCCCATATAATGAAGGTGCCCGCATAATTCTGGTCGAGATAACGTGGATTGGTGGCGTGGTGGACGCGGTGGTGACTTGGCGTGTTCATCACATTTTCGAACCAGCGCGGGAATTTTCCAATCGCCTCTGTATGAATCCAGAACTGATAGATAAGGTTGATCGCGCCAACGAACAATATCATTGCGGGATGAAAGCCGACAAAAGCCAGCGGGATGCGGAAGATGAAACCGAGCGCTATGAACCCCGTCCATGTTTGCCGAAGCGCAGTCGAAAGATTATAATGCTGGCTTGAATGATGGTTGACATGGCTCGCCCAGAACCAGCGCACACGGTGGCCGGTGCGGTGCGCCCAATAATAAGCAAAGTCATCCAGCACAAAACAGACCGGCCATGCCCACCATATCCAGCCGATATCGAACAGGCGGTGGTCGTAAAGCCATATTGCAAGGCCGAAGACAAATGCACCGCTGAGCGCGCCTGCAACTGTGCTTCCTGTGCCCAGTGCCAGCGAGGTTAGCGTGTCTTTCGGTTCATATTTCTCGGGCGCATTGCGGCGCGCCCAGAGCATTTCAATTATAACGAAGATCACGAAAGCAGGGACCGCGTAATCGACTGGGCTGAATAATTCAGGCATCTTTACCCCCTAAACCTGCAAATGCCGTAAGCCCGCTGCCCAGTACTGGGCCTGCTCGCCTAGGTTCAACGTGACCGCGCCGAAGGTTTTTTCGCCGGTGCCGACGGTCAGGAAATTCTGATCGAGTCTGGATTCGCTGTGATTGTCGAGTAGCCTACCTGCCCATAAAGCACCGTGGCGGCGCACAAGCAAATGCCGTCCCTTGGCATCGCGCATCAGCGCGCCGATTCCGGCTTTGTCGATAGCGATATCGACCGGATCGAAGCCACAGATTATTTCATCGGCGATGCTGCGCGCCTGCTCTTCACTGCGGATGCGCGCGTCACCGCCAAGCTGCCAAAGCCGAGCAAGCCAAGCCAGAAACAGTATGGCAATGATTGAGCCTCCAAGTTTGAACAACTCTGTTGTCACAGCCCTGTCCTCATGATGCCCGCCCGCGGAGCATATCCATCATTGCCGCAACCGGCGTCAGGTCATATCCCGCATCTGCGGCTTTCTCGGCAAGCACGGCTGGATGATCGCCTTTTGACACGCGCGCCAATGCCCACAAAAGCGTGGAACGCGTTCCCGAGCGGCAGTAAGCCAGCACCTTGCCTTCCGCTTTTTCGAGTGCATCGGCCATCGCCGTCACTTGCCATTCAGCAAACCCGGCATGCGTGACCGGAATGGCAATGTAACCCATGCCAGCAGCATGCGCCGCCGCCTCGATTTCCGTACCCGGAGTCTGGTCGGCGGATTCGCTTTCTGGTCGGTTATTGATAATCAGGCTTACGCCAGCCTTCTCGGCATCCACCACATCCTCAACCGTGATCTGCGGGGCAACGAATATGGTATCTGTAAGCGTTCGGAACATATCGTATCCCTAATGTAAAATCGAGGGGGCCGAAGCCTTCCTGTTTGCCTTATTTTAATCCGCAATCGATAACAAGGACGGACAAATGGCGGCGCACTTGCCCTCATTGGGAGCAATTGAGGCATATGCACAGGACACCGCGCGTTAGCATGGTTATGCCCGTGTTCAACGGTGCGCTGTATCTCGCTGCCGCGCTCGATTCGGTTTTGGCGCAGGATTTTCAGGATTTCGAACTGATTTGCCTGAACGACGGTTCGAAAGACGCCACACCAGACATATTAGCCGCCTACGCCGCCAAAGACCCCCGCGTTGTATACCGAGACAATCCGGGGAATAACGGCTTGCCCGCAACGCTGAATGCCGGGTTTTCAATGGCCACAGGCGAATATCATAGCTGGACGAGCCATGATAATCTGCTCCGTCCCGATATGCTTTCAACGCTGGTTGAAGCGCTTGATGCCGACGCGTCGATTGGTGTGGCGTATGCGGGTTATAGCGTTATTGATGGCGACGGTGAGATTTTGCGTTACCATCCCCCGCGTCCAGCCGAAGAACGGTGGTTCAGCAATCCGGTAGGTGCGGCGTTCCTCTACCGGTGGCGAGTTACGGAGGCGCTTGGCGGCTATGACGAAAGCCTTTTTGGCGCCGAGGATTATGATTTCTGGTTGCGTGCTGCACGGGCATTCAAACTGCAGCCAATCCACCGCGATCTTTATCTATACCGCCGCCATGACGCCAGTTTAACCAGTCAAAAATCAATGCAGATCAAAGATTTGGTTGCGAACGTAATATTACGTGAGTTACGTGATGTGGCTGATGGTAATTTACGCGCAGAGGCGCTTCTAAACCTTGTCCTCACCGACCATGCCAAGTTCCGGGCGGGGTTGGTCGGCAAAGCGTTTACTGCCAGTCCAACCAAGGCGATGGCTAAGTTACCAGCCCTTGGCTATCACCTTGCAAAGGTCGCTACATCGCCTTTACGCGCCTAATTCTGCTTGATCACATCCAGAAACGTTGCACCATAGGCATCCAGCTTGCGCGATCCGACGCCACTGATTTGCGATAGATCTTGCAGAGTGAAAGGCCGCGAGGCTGCCATTTCGCGCAATGTTGCGTCGTGAAAGACAACATAAGGCGGCACACCGGCCTCTTCCGCCAATTCGCGCCTTTTTGCCCGCAAGGCTTCGAATAACGGATCGCCCACCGGATTAGCCTCGCCGCGTTCGCGCTTTTTGCGCCCTTGTGGAACGAGCGCGATTTCAACCTTTTGCTCGCCGCGCATGATCGCGCGCGCTTCGCCTGACAGTTTCAGCCCCCCATGCTCGTTCGCAACCAAAGCTCCCCGCGCCTGCAACGCGCGCGCCAACGGCTTGATCACGCGCGCCTCATCCGAATCGACTATGCCAAATACCGACAACTGATCATGCCCGAATTTAAAAATCCGCTCGTCGCCGCTGCCGGTGAGGACCTTTTCAAGATGGCCCACACCGAACATCTGACCGGTACGGTAGGCCGCGGAGAGCAATTTTCGCGATAGCTCGGTTGCATCGTGCACACGGGGTGCTTCGAGGCAGTTGTCGCAATTACCGCAAGCTTCAGGCGGATGTTCACCGAAATGCTGAAGCAAAACCGCACGACGACACCCGGGTGTTTCAACCAGCCGGGATAGTGCGGCTATCCTCCCCTGCTCGGCCTCGCGCCGTTCGTGCGGCAGTTCTGCCAATCTTTCGCGCGCGCGGGTAAAGTCGCCAGGAGACCATAGCATATGCGCGACTGCCGGGTCGCCATCGCGGCCTGCGCGCCCGCTTTCCTGATAATAGGATTCGATCGATTTGGTCAGGCCCGCATGAAGGACAAAGCGGACATCGGGCTTGTCGATGCCCATCCCGAATGCGACGGTGGCGACCATCACCATATCTTCGGAGGCAACAAATTCGGATTGCGCTTTGGCGCGGGCTTTCGGTTCCATCCCGGCATGGTAGAAACGCGCGGTACGCCCGGTTGCAGCGATCTGCGCGGCGATCTTTTCAGTACCGTCGCGGGTCTGGGCGTAAACTATACCCGCCCCACGCAAGTTACGGACCAGCCCCGCGACGCCACTCTTGTTGCCGCCGGTCATCGCATAACGGATGTTGGGCCGGTCAAAGCCCGAGACAATCATGCCATCGGCGGAAATACCTAGCTGTCCTGCGATATCGTCGCGAGTATGCGCGTCGGCGGTTGCGGTCAGTGCCAGCCTGGGCACATTAGCGAAATCATCCATCAGCGGACGAAGCAAGCGGTAGTCGGGGCGGAAGTCATGGCCCCATTCGGACACGCAATGCGCTTCGTCAATTGCGAACAGCGAAATCTTTGCTTCACGCAGTAACCCGCGAAACTCCTGTCCGGAGGCCCGCTCGGGGGCGACATAAAGCAGGTCGAGATTGCCAGCGCGGAAGCGCTCTATGGTTTCAGCGCGATTGTCGTCCGCCGATGTCAGCGTCGCCGCTCGGATGCCCACAGCGTCCGCCGCGCGCATCTGATCGTGCATCAGCGCAATCAGGGGTGAAATGACGATGCAGGTGCCGTCCATCATCACCGCCGGAAGCTGATAGCATAGCGACTTACCTGCGCCCGTCGGCATCACCGCCAAGGTACGCTCACCCGCCAGCACGCGCTCGACCACCTGTTCCTGCACCCCGCGAAACTCAGGAAAGCCGAACACGCGGTGCAAAACGTCGGCAGGAGCAAGAGTTTGTGCAGCAGAGGCCATTGCCTCCGGCCCTAGGTTGGAAAGTTCCTCAAGAATAGAGCGCTCTTGCAACATGCGCGACTACCTTGTGGATGAGTCGAATTTGATAAGAACATATTAAGAACAAAAGCGATGAGGCAATCTCTATTCGGCTGCAACTGTTTCATCTTCGCCTTCACTTTGCTGGCGCGCCCACATGTCGGCATACAGGCCGTTTTTACGCAGTAATTGGGCATGGGTACCCTGCTCGGCAACTTGCCCTGCCTCAAGCACCAATATCTGGTCGGCATCGACAACGGTTGAAAGACGGTGCGCGATGATGATCGTGGTGCGCTTTTCCGAAATCCGGTCGAGCGTTGCCTGAATTTCGGCTTCGGTACGGCTATCGAGCGCGCTAGTCGCTTCGTCGAGGATCAGGATTGGCGGATTTTTAAGCAAAGTGCGCGCGATGGCAACGCGCTGCTTCTCGCCGCCGGACAGTTTCAGCCCGCGCTCGCCAACCTTGGCTTCATATTGCTCAGGCAAAGATGCAATGAACCCGTGGATTGAAGCGCCGCGTGCGGCTTCCTCTATTTCAGTCTGATCGGCACCTTCGCGGCCATAGCCGATATTATAGCCGATAGTGTCATTGAACAGCACAGTGTCCTGCGGGACGATGCCGATCGAGCTGCGCAGGCTAGATTGAGTGACATCGCGCAAATCCTGCCCGTCGATGGTGATGCGTCCGCCTGTCACATCGTAGAAACGATAGAGAAGCCGTGCGATGGTCGACTTGCCAGCGCCCGATGGCCCGACGACCGCAAGGGTATGACCCGGCTGAATATTGAAGCTGACACCATGCAAGATCTGCCGGTCAGTGTCATAACCGAACCGCACATCCTCGAATGCTAGCGCACCGCCGCTGACGGCCAGCGCGGGGGCGTCGGGTTTATCGACGATTTCCGCAGGCGTATCTATGAGCGCGAACATCGCTGCCATGTCGGTCAGGCCCTGACGGATGGTGCGGTAGACCATCCCGAGCATGTCGAGCGGGCGGAAAAGCTGTGCGAGCAGGGTATTGACGGTGACGACATCGCCCGTGGTAAATTGCCCCTTGGACCAGCCCCAGACGACATAGCCCATCGCGCCGGCCATCATCAAGTTGGTGATCAGCGACTGGCCGATATTAAGTGCGGCGAGCGAATTTTCCGATTTTACCGCGGCGTTGGCATAATGATGCACAACCTCGGCATAGCGCCGCGTCTCGCGCTTCTCGGCATTGAAATATTTGACTGTTTCGTAATTGAGCAGGCTGTCGACTGACTTGGCGACTGTCTGCGTATCTAGCTCGTTCATCTCCTCGCGGAGCTTGTTGCGCCAATTGGTGATGACAGTTGTGAAGGTGATATAGCTGACGACCATCAGCAGCGTTGCCGCGACCATTCCCCAACCAAATTCGATCTTGAAATAGGTCGATACCAACACCAGCTCAAGCAAGGTTGGTGCAATGTTAAACAACAGGAAATAGAGCATGATATCGATGCTCTTGGTGCCGCGCTCGATAACTTTGGTGACCGCGCCGGTGCGGCGGTTCATGTGGAAGCGCATCGAGAGGTTGTGGAGGTGCCTGAAGACATTCTCGGCCAGCCGCCTTGTGGCCTCTTGCCCTACGCGTTCAAATACGACGTTGCGCAGATTGTCGAACAATACCCCGCCAAAGCGCGCTCCGGCATAGGCTGCGACCAGCGCAATCGCGATTGCAACGCCATCTTCCATTCCGGGCACCATGCGATCAATCGCGGCGCCATAGACCCAGGCCATGCTGAGCTGAATGAGCTTGGAGATGACGACCAGGATCAGAGCAAACGCAATGCGCACGCGCAATCCCAGCTGATCCTTCGGCCACAAATAGGGCAGGAACCGCTTCATCACGGCGAAGTCTGGCTTGGTTTTGGCGGTGGAATCTATCGGCGGCACAGGCGCCATATAGGGTGGCTTAAGCTAATAACAAAGCTTTAGGCTTTGCCGGAGAGCAGCAACCACGTCGCAATTCCGTTCATGCCGGTGTAGGCCCAATAGAATAACGAGATGAGCAGCGAGCCCTCATTGGCGAACCACATCGCACCGATGAGCAACACCAGTTCGATGCCGTAGCTGCCATAAGGGCTGAAATGCTTCCCGAAATAGCGCTTGGTGTCTTCAACGAACGGATGCCCAGATTCCGCAACCGCCTTGTGCATCGCGAAGTTGGCGATGCCCATCAGGAAGCAGAAAACCAATAGCATTATGGCCCTTGCCGGATCGCCCGCGCCTCATTGCGTTCGGATTGCCGTTCCAGCGCGACCTTGATCATGGCAATAATCGGGTCGGCGAGCGCCAGCCCCAATATGCCGAACAAAGCGCCGAACAATATCTGTGCCCCCAACACCAACGCTGGGGCCAGGTCGACCGCCCTCTTGGCGACCATTGGGACGATCAGATAACCATCGACCATCTGGACGACGAAATAGACGAAGACCGCATACAATCCGACATCGACGCCTGCCGAGAAGCCGACGAGGATAATCAGCGCTCCCGAAACAATCGCTCCTATGTTTGGCAGAAAAGCGAGCAAGCCGGTCAATATGCCGAGCAATGCAGCCATTGGCACACCGCCAAGGCTGAGTAAAATCCAGGTGCCAAAACCTTCAACCGCCATCCCAAGCAAACGGCCCGCCATGAGGCGGCGCAGGACGCGGCCAATCTTTTCTGCAGTTCCGTAAAAATGTTCGCGCTCCGCAAGCGGCAGCATCCACGCGACGCCGCGTTCGTACATGCGCGGCTCGGCGGCGATGAAGATCGCCAACACCAGCATCATCGCCATATTGGTGACGGTACCGACGACCGACGTAACAGCAGCAGTCACACGGCCGACCGAATTTAATATCTGGGAACCAAAGCCTTTGACGTCCTCTGCGGATATGTTGAAGCCTGCTGCGGCGATCCGGTTACCGATCGTTTCAACTTGTGCTTCCACAATCGCTTGCAGACTGGCCGCCTGAGCCGCCAGTTCTGAACCGGTGAAAACAAAGGTCCAGTAAATGAACCCGAACACCGCGAGCACGACGATGGTCAGG
The DNA here is from genome assembly GCA_031370535.1 of Sphingomonadales bacterium. GTDB lineage: Bacteria > Pseudomonadota > Alphaproteobacteria > Sphingomonadales > Sphingomonadaceae > Sphingorhabdus_B. Next base: position 43,557 of record JANMQN010000091.1, read on the forward strand.
CGGAATCCGCGCGGGATAGGCAGCACGCGGCCCAGCAGCCGCGCCCCGCCATCGAACATTGCGGCGAGCACCAGTCCGCCGACAATCAGCAGGATTGGCTGTGCCAGCCAGACCAGCGCCACAACGAGCGTGGCCATTCCGATCCAAACGGCTGCTTTCTTGATTTCTGTGCGGATTATCGGATCGTAAAGCTCTGTCGGCCCCATTTCTTCGCGAAATACTTCCTCCTGCACTTCCGCTTTCTTGCGGCTTGCACGCGGCTTTCGGGGTTTGACGGCGACGGCGTCATTCATCCGGATTTACCTTTTTGGGCCGAAGGCTGGTGCCTGCGCGATCACCGCGCAGCGAGCTAATCCAGGTCGCTGGATTAAGGCCAGTGCTGCCATCGACAGAGAAGGTGATAATTTCGGCGCGCCCCCCCAGGCGGTCCCACGACACCGGCCCACCAAGACCACCTAGTTCTGCGGCCACGCGGCTGTCAGAACTGTTGTCGCGATTGTCGCCCATTAGGAACACATGGCCAGCCGGGATTTTGACGGGTTCCATGTCGTCGGTTTCGCGGCGGCGCGCGTCGATTGTGTCATATTGGACGCCATTGGGCAGCGTTTCGCGAATGATCGACAGGTTGCAGGTCAGCTTGCCGTCGCCGCCCCGCGCCAGCGCGCCGGGAAAGTCATAGTCGTTGCACGGATTATTGATGTCTACCGGCAAGATGAGATTTGGCTGGGTGTCCTGCTTCACTGGCTTACCATTGAGGAATATCTGGCCCTCTCGTAATGCGATAGTGTCGCCTGGCAGACCGATGACACGCTTGATCCAGTCCTGATATTTGCCCTTTGGCGTAAGGATCACGATGTCACCGCGTTCGGGGAGCTTGCCCCAGACGCGTGTATTGCTTTCAGGAAGCGGAACGGCGAGGGCATCGACTTCCTCGCGCAACACTAGCCAGCGGAAAATCGCGACAGGATTGGGAATTGTTGGCGAAACATGACTCCAGCCATATGGATATTTGCTGACAAATAGTCGGTCGCCGACAAGCAGGGTCGGCATCATCGAAATCGATGGAATATAGAATGGCTTGGCAATAAAGCTGTGGAAAGCCAGCACTGCAAGCAGCAGCCAGAACATCCCCTTGATTTCAGCCCATGTTGCGGCGGCCCAGCTGCGTTTTTCAGGCGTCGAAGCTGGGGGGGTGGCGTTGTTATTGTCGGTGGTCAAGCTGCTCATACCTTTTGCGCTGGTAACGCCTCTATAATTACAAAAGCCTGTGCCCAAGGATGATCGTCAGTGAGCGTCAGGTGGATACGTACCTCATAGCCCGAAGGAATCATCGCGTCGAGCCGCGCTTTTGCACCGCCAGTTAGCGCCAGCGTAGGCGCACCCGAGGGCGCGTTGACCACGCCGATATCCTTCATAAACACGCCACGCTTGAAACCGGTTCCAACCGCCTTTGAAAAAGCTTCCTTGGCGGCAAAACGCTTCGCATAGGTACCAGCGCGCGTGAACGGCCGCCGTGTCGCTTTGGCGCGCTCGACATCGGTGAAGACCCTGCTTTCGAAACGTTCACCAAATCGGTCGAGCGAATGGGCGATGCGTTCAATATTACAAAGGTCGGACCCGAGGCCAATTATCACCGGGCCAGATCCATCAACGTCCGCATCTTGCGTACACTTTCTTCAAGCCCGATGAAGATGGCCTCACCGATCAGATAATGGCCGATGTTAAGTTCTGCGATTTGCGGAATGGCGGCAATAGGCTGGACATTTTCGAACGTTAGACCGTGTCCCGCATGCGGCTCGATACCGTTTTTCGCGGCCAGAGCAGCGGCATCGGCGATCCGGCGCAGTTCGACCTCGCGTTCTTCACCTTCGGCATGGGCGTATTTACCGGTGTGAAACTCAACCACCGGCGCACGCAGGCGGATGGCGGCCTCAATCTGGCGCGGATCGGGTTCGATAAACAGGCTGACACGGATGTTGGCTTCTGAAAGCCGCGTTACGATGGGTGCAAGATGATTGTGCTGGCCCGCCGCGTCCAGCCCGCCCTCGGTTGTCCGCTCCTCCCGCCGTTCGGGTACGATACAGGCCGCATGTGGTTTGTGGCGCAAAGCTATTTCAAGCATTTCCTCAGTCGCCGCCATTTCCAGATTAACCGGCAGACGTATTTCACGCATGATGGCATCAAGATCGGTGTCGCGGATATGGCGGCGGTCCTCGCGCAGATGAACGGTTATGCCGTCTCCGCCCGCGCCTTCTACGACACGCACGGCCCGCATCGGATCAGGATGCTCCCCACCGCGCGCGTTGCGGATGGTCGCGACATGATCGATGTTGACCCCAAGGCGTAGCGGAGCAGTCATCTCACTCCTTCCGGCTGCCGGGCTTGACGGCCTCTGTTCCGGCCAATTCGGGCGGCAATTCATCGGCTGCATAGGTCGGGAAATTCAGCTGGATGAGTGGAAAGAATGGAACACCGAGCTCAGCCGTCCCGGCAGAGCGATCAACCACCGCGCCAGCGGCAATCACAATGCCGCCTGCATCTTCGATAGCCTTGATCGCTTCTCGCGATGATAAGCCGGTCGTAACAACATCTTCCATCATCAGCACCTTGGTACCTTCGGCCAAGGTAAATCCGCGCCTCAGCCCAAACACCCCTTCTGGCCGTTCGACGAACATCGCATCGACGCCGAGCGCGCGGCCCATTTCATGGCCTATAATGATGCCACCCATAGCGGGTGATACCACTGTTTGAATCTCACTGCGGATTTCACGAGGCATTTTTTGTGCGATCGCAAGCGCAATGCGGCCCGCTCGTTCGGGGTTCATCAGCAATCGTGCGCATTGCAGATAATGCGCGCTGTGGCGGCCGGAAGAGAGCAGGAAATGTCCTTCGAGCAACGCCTCGACGTTACGGAATTCTGACAGGATTTCATCTTCAGTCATGGAAATGGGAGAGTCCCTTTTGAACATCTGTTATTTTTTGCATGTCCCGCTTAGCGGATTGCAACGCAAATAGGTGGAAAAGTGGCGCAAATAAATGCTAAAAATCTTTAATCGACTGCTTGAGGCTTCTGACAAGCGCGCCTATAGGTCGCGCGAGTCCGGCAGGCCACAGCCAAGTCGGACCTGCGCACACTCCCTGCGCCGCACCAAGATTACGGGGCCAAGTTGATGAATATGTTGAAGAAATTTTTGGTTGTCCTTGCCGCAATGACAATGTCGTCACTGGCGATGGCGCAAACGGCGAATCCCGCACCCGCACCGGTCGCAAAGGAAGTTGCGCAGCCCGTTGTGGCGACGCCTGCAGCGGCAACGCCGACCGACGCAGCAGTGCCGGCCGAAAAGGCCGCTGCGCCGAAATCGATGGATGGCTCGCTTCCCGGTTATGTCCCGATGCGCCCAGACTATGAAAATAGTGTTGGCATGCCAAAGCCAAAGGAAATCGACTTTCAGGAACAGTTCAGCGACAACGGTCAATACGCCAAATGGATCAACAACGCGATCCTGCTGCCGATCATTACGATTATCTCGCTTTTTGTTCTCGGCCTGCTTCTCTGGGTGATTGTTCGCTTCAACCGTCGGGCAAATCCCACGCCGTCGAAAACGACACATAACACTTTCATTGAAATCGTCTGGACGCTGGTTCCCGTGCTCATTCTTCTGGGTATCGCCTATCCATCGCTCGACTTGCTTGCCAAGCAATTCAAGCCTGCACCTGCGGATGCGGTGACGGTCAAGGTCACCGGCTATCAATGGTATTGGGGCTATACCTACCCTGATCATGGCGGCTTTGAAGTTGTTTCAAATATGCTGAAGAACAAGGAAGATGTCGCTCCGGGCGAACGTTTCCGCACCGACAACGATGGTCCGCAGCAGCTGGCCGTCGACAACCGCATGGTCGTTCCCGCTGGCGTGCCCATCCGCATACAGACCACTGCCTCTGACGTGATTCACGCATTTGCGGTGCCGTCTTTGTGGTTCAAGCTCGACGCCGTACCCGGCCGCCTCAACGAGAAATCGCTGACGATTACCAAACCCGGCGTGTATTTCGGTCAGTGTTCAGAGCTTTGCGGTGCTCGCCATGGCTTTATGCCGATTGCCGTGGAAGCTCTTCCGCCAGCGCAGTTTGCTGCGTGGGTAAAAGCGCAGGGCGGCCAAATGCCAGGCGAGAAAGCTGCCGAAGCCGCGGCGCCTGCTGCGGACGGAGCAACTCCTCCCGCTGCCGCCACTCCAACAATTGCTGCACCTGTCGCAGCCGTAACCAAGTAAGAAGGCCAGACTGATGACCACCATTGCCGCAACAGGTACCGACCTCCACGCGCATGACCATCATGACGCGGATCACAAGCCGGGCTTTTTTGCCCGCTGGTTCATGTCGACCAATCATAAAGATATTGGCACGCTCTATCTGATTTTTGCAATTTTTGCAGGGGTCATTGGCGGTGCAATTTCGGGCCTCATGCGGCTCGAACTAGCCGAACCTGGTATTCAGTATCTGCAGGGCTGGGCATCGATGATGGCCGGCAAGGATGCCTCAATGGATGAGGCCTATCATATGTGGAACGTGCTGATCACCGCCCACGGCCTTATCATGGTGTTCTTCATGGTCATGCCGGCGATTATCGGTGGTTTCGGCAACTGGTTCGTGCCGCTGATGATCGGAGCGCCCGACATGGCGTTTCCTCGGATGAACAATGTCAGCTTTTGGTTGACGGTCGTTGCCTTCATCATGCTATTGGGGTCAAGCTTCGTGCCCGGCGGTACAGGGCTTGGCGCAGGTACGGGCTGGACAGTCTATGCGCCGCTTTCGACCTCGGGGTCGGTCGGACCTGCTGTCGATATGGCGATTTTCTCCCTCCATATGGCAGGCGCCGCGTCAATTCTCGGCGCTATCAACTTTATCACCACCATTTTCAACATGCGCGCACCGGGGATGACCATCCACAAAATGCCGCTGTTTGTATGGTCGGTGTTGGTCACCGCGTTTCTGCTGTTGCTGGCTTTGCCAGTGCTAGCGGCTGCTATCACGATGCTCTTGGTTGACCGTAACTTCGGCGGTGCGTTCTTCGATGCTGCCGCTGGCGGTGACCCTGTTCTTTATCAGCATCTGTTCTGGTTCTTTGGTCACCCCGAAGTTTACATCATGATCTTGCCGGGCTTCGGTATCATAAGCCAGATCGTCGCTACGTTCAGCCGCAAGCCAGTATTTGGCTATCTCGGTATGGCCTACGCCATGGTCGCGATCGGCGTCGTGGGCTTCGTTGTCTGGGCGCACCACATGTTTACCACGGGCATGAGCGTCGACATGAAGATGTACTTCACCGCGGCGACGATGGTGATTGCGGTACCAACAGGTATCAAGATCTTCAGCTGGATCGCCACCATGTGGGGCGGCTCGGTAAGCTTCAAAACTCCTATGGTGTGGGCGATGGGCTTTATCTTCATGTTCACCGTCGGTGGGGTTACCGGCGTCGTACTCGCCAATGGCGGCCTCGACGACAACCTGCATGACACCTATTATGTCGTTGCCCACTTCCATTATGTCTTGTCGCTGGGCGCAGTGTTCTCGCTCTTTGCCGGTTTCTATTACTGGTTTGGAAAAATGTCAGGTCGGATGCTCAATGAGTTCCTTGGCCACCTGCATTTCTGGATATTCTTTATCGGCGTGAACGTCCTGTTTTTCCCGATGCACTTCCTCGGAAACTCCGGCATGCCGCGTCGTTATCCCGACTATCCTGAAGCCTTTGCTTACTGGAACGGTGTTGCGTCGACAGGTTATGCGATCATGGGCGTCGGTATAATCATCTTCTTCATCAACGTAGTCTGGTCACTGGCCGCTGGTCGCCGTGCTGAAGAAAATTATTGGGGTGAAGGTGCCACAACGCTCGAATGGACGTTGACCAGCCCTCCGCCTTATCACCAGTTCGAAACGCTGCCGGTTATTAAGTAACCGGCGGCGCTTCGCCGCTGCGTCCTTAGTGGACGGCATGGGAATTAATATGACAACCGCAACACGCGATATCATAATGCCTGCAGAATGGCGCGATTTCTGGGCTTTGACCAAGCCGCGGGTTATGAGCCTTGTCGTTTTCACGGCATTGTGCGGCTTGCTGGCGGCCCCGGGTAGCATTCACCCCGTCATCGGCTTTACCGCGATATTATGTTTAGCGTTGGGTGCTGGAGCATGTGGTGCGCTGAACCAATGGTACGAAGCTGACGTCGATGCCAAAATGGCGCGCACCTCGCGGCGGCCCTTACCGTCCGGTCGCATGGACCGTGAAGCGGCTTTGCATTTCGGCATTGGCCTCGCGGCATTTTCTGTCGGCATCATGGGAGTTGCCGTCAATTGGCTATCCGCCGGGATATTGGCGTTTTCAATCTTCTTTTACGCTGTGGTATATACGATCTGGCTAAAGCCCAACACGCCACAGAATATCGTTATCGGCGGAGCAGCCGGGGCGTTTCCGCCGGTCATCGGCTGGACCGCGGTGACGGGTGATGTCACCATGTTGCCGATCATTCTGTTCGCAATTATCTTCCTGTGGACACCGCCGCATTTTTGGTCGTTAGCGCTGTTCATGAAGACTGATTACGGCGCAGCGGGTATTCCCATGCTGCCGAACGTCGCAGGGCAGAAAGTCACGCGTAACCAGATATTTGCATATAGTTTCCCGATGGCGGCTGCAGCGCTAGCACCCGTCGCCTTGGGCCAATCTGGTTGGCTCTACGCAGGTTCTGCAACAATCCTGAACCTGGTTTTCCTCAGCCTGGCCTATTCCGTCTGGCGCAATGATGCGGTCGAAGCCTCGGCTATGAAACCTGAGAAGCGCCTCTTCGCTTTCTCAATACTGTATCTGTTTATCCTTTTTGCGCTGTTCGCAGCAGACCGGATGTTGGTGTCATGAGTGAAATAGAGCCGCGCGCCTATACCGCCGAAGAAACGCTTCTGATTCGTAAGCGTCAGGCGGCACGTTCGAGAATAATGGGGATCGTTCTTGTCGGCCTCTGCATCCTCTTTTTCCTCATTACAGTCGCAAAAATCGGGGTCTGGGGCTAATGGCGCGTTCTAACGCCAAAACAGCGTTTCTGGCGGCTGGCCTTGCGGTGTCTATGGTCGGCGTCGGGTTCGCCGCTGTCCCGTTATACCGCATATTCTGTCAGGTAACGGGGTTCGGCGGTACGACCATGCGGGTCGATGCGGCGCAAGCGGCCACCGTGGTCGCGACACAAAAGCCGATCGTTATTCGGTTCGATGCCAACCACCGGAGTGATCTGCCTTGGGAATTCAAACCTGAGCGCCCTACAGATATGGTCAGCATTGGCGCGAAGGACATGTCGATCTTCATCGCCAAGAACCTGTCAGACCAACCGGTTACCGGAACTGCGACATTTAATGTCACGCCCGAACTCGCGGGGAAATATTTCAACAAGATTCAGTGCTTCTGCTTTACCGAGCAAACATTGAAACCAGGTGAACAGGTCCGCATGCCGGTGCTCTATTATGTCGACCCGAAGATCATGACCGATCCCGACACCAAGGACATCGAAGAAATCACGCTTAGCTATACATTCTATCCGGTGGAGAACCCAAAGACGGTGGACCCGGCGGACAAGGGAAGCTAAGAGCCGAAAAACGCCTTTAGACTACAGGGAATAAACCATGGCCGGTGCCAAGAACCACGATTACCATATCCTGCCGCCCAGCATCACACCATTGATGGGGTCATTCTCTGCGCTTACAATGTTCTTCGGGTTAGTGATGTGGATGCACCCGGAGCAATTCGGTTATGGCAGCCTTGTCTTCGGTCTGGGTTTGATCGGTGTGTTGTACACTTTCGCGGCTTGGTGGACTGATGTCGTGAACGAGGCGCATGCGGGTGATCACACGCCGGTTGTTCAGCTTCATCTGCGTTACGGCATGATCCTGTTCATCGCTTCCGAAGTCATGTTCTTCGTTGGCTGGTTCTGGGCGTGGTTTGATTTCTCGCTGTTTCCCGTCCCGCTTGAGATAGTTAAAGATGCGGAAACGCATGCGTTTACGGTGACCAACCTGATCGGCCAAGACGGCGCAGCTGCGTTGCTGCAATGGCCGCCAAAGGGTCTTGAAGTTCTGGATGCCATGAAGCTTCCGCTTCTTAACACGCTCATCCTGCTTTGCTCGGGCACGACCGTTACCTGGGCGCATCATGCGCTGATCCATGGGGACCGCGAAGGCCTGAAAAAGGGTCTTTGGTTGACGATATTATTGGGCCTTCTGTTCAGCTCGATTCAAGCTTATGAATATTTGGAAGCTCCCTTCCCGTTCGCTGGTTTGAACTATGGTACGAGCTTCTACATGGCGACTGGTTTCCACGGTTTCCACGTCATCGTCGGCACCATTTTCCTGAGCGTCTGCCTCTTCCGCACGTATAAGGGCCACTTCACCCCGCAACAGCATTTCGGTTTCGAAGCTGCGGCCTGGTACTGGCATTTTGTCGACGTGGTGTGGTTGTTCCTCTTCATCGTCATCTATGTGTGGGGTGGCTGGGGTGCGCCGATCCACGCCTAAGGCATCTTGATGCCCGAACCGAAAATTCATAAAGGGCAGCCGGGCATCGCCAAGGCTGCCCTTTTTGGTTTGTGTCCACAATGCGGAGCCAAAACATTGTTCGCAGGACCGGCGCGCTTTGCTGACCGATGCGGCAATTGCGGGCTGGACTATGACGGGTTTAATGTCGGCGATGGACCGGCAGCGTTGCTGACCTTGGGTATTGGCGCGCTCATTATCATTTTGGCCCTCATGCTCGATACCGCATTCCGGCCGCCATTCTGGGTGCATGTGATAATCTGGGTACCGGTTACGGCCGCTATGACGGTGTATTCATTGCGCGTATCGAAAGCCGCCCTGCTGGCCGCCGAACATTACAACCGCGCAAAGGAGGCCGGACGGGACAATATCTCATGAGATGGCCATTAATCCCCACGATATTGGTAGGCCTTGCTGTTGCAACGATGGTCGGGCTTGGCATCTGGCAATTGCAGCGCAAGGGTCAAAAGGAAGCGTTGCTTGCACGTTACGAGGCAGCGACAGGGTTAGATGCGGTGAGTTGGCCCACCGTCCCCGACGCAAAGGCGCTGCCGCTGTTTCGCAAATCGTCGTTGATGTGCATTAACGTTCGCACCATCCAGTCGGTATCGGGCGTCAATTCGTCTGGCAAAGCCGGCTTTGCGCATATTGCCTCTTGTCAAACAGGTGGCGCCGAGGGTCCTGGGGCTAAGGTCGCGATTGGCTGGTCCGAACGGCCACAATCGCCAACTTGGGAGGGCGGAGCAATTAAAGGCGTCATTGCGCCGGATAATGCGCAGCTGATCAAGCTGATTGCTACAGACAAGGTGGAAGGGCTTCAACTATTGGCGAAGCCTTCGCCGGAGCAAATCCCCAATAACCACCTGCTTTACGCCATCCAGTGGTTCATCTTCGCGGCCGCTGCGGCCATTATCTACGTACTTGCGTTGCGTAAGCGCCCACCAGCCGCTTGATTTTCCCGACCGACATTATTTTCTACATCGTAGCCGGAGCCGCCATCATTCTGGTCGGGCTGGCAAAGGGGGGGTTTGCGGGATTAGGTGCCGCTGCGATACCGTTGCTCGCGCTCGTCATGGATCCGGTGGCCGCTGCCGGCATGTTGCTGCCGATATTGATGGCGCAGGATATCGTCAGCGTCTGGGCGTTCAGGAAAAGTTTTGACCGAAGAACGTTATTACTCACGGTGCCTGGCGCTGCAATTGGCATCTATCTCGGCTGGTGGTTCGCAGCGGTAGTCGACGCCGACGCTATCAGGGGGCTAGTCGGAATTATCGCACTGGCATTTGGCATGTACCGCTTATTACCCTTAATGGGCAGGCAGGTCCGTGTGGCTGGGCCAGCACCCGAATGGATTGGCACCATCATGGGCGGCGTCTCGGGTTTTACCAGCCAGATTGCGCATGCGGGCGGGCCGCCATTCCAGATTTGGGCATTGTCGCGCAATTTCCCGCATCTGGTGTTCATAGGCACCTCGTCTATATTCTTTGCGATTATCAACTGCATGAAGGTGCCAGCTTATGCTGCGCTGGGACAGTTCAATACCGAGAATATGACGTTGACTGCCTTGTTCATGCCGCTCGCCATCGCCAGCACATTTGCTGGCGTATGGCTCGTCAAGCGCGTGTCGGCAGTGCGTTTCAACCTAATCATCAACGTGTTGATGATCGCAATCGGGTTAGAGCTTATCCGACAAGCCGTTTGGTAACGGCGCTAACGCCTATTTAGGCGATAGCACCATCAGCATCTGGCGGCCTTCCATGCGCGGATGCGCCTCTACCTTCGCAGTTTCAGCCGTATCGGCCTGAACGCGCTGAAGCAGATGCATACCCAATTGCTGGTGTGCGAGCTCGCGGCCACGGAAGCGTAAGGTTATCTTGACCTTGTCGCCTTCCTCGATGAATTCGGCCACCTTCTTCATCTTCACCATATAATCATGGTCATCGATGTTCGGACGCATCTTGATCTCTTTGATTTCCTGCGTCTTCTGGCTCTTGCGGGCTAGGTTGGCCTTTTTCTGAGCTTCATATTTGAACTTGCCGATGTCGAGGAATTTGCAAACGGGGGGATCGGCATTCGGAGATACTTCGACCAAATCGAGGCCGACTTCAGCTGCCTGCGCTATCGCTTCGCGGGTGTAAAGTACCCCCAGATTTTCGCCATCATCATCGATGACGCGGACTTTTTCCGCGGTGATAAGATTATTGTAGCGCGGTCCACTTTTAACAGGTGGGGTCATTGCGCGCCGGGTCGGCGGGGTTGCGATAGTGGGTACTCCTGAAGTTGTTGTGATGCGCCATTACAGCCAAACGGCCTGCAAATAAAGGGCTTAGGCCAAAGCTGCGCATAATTGCAGCATATAGTGGCTAAGGCGCAACGCTCAACTCTAGGCCCCAGCCCTAAGGTGCGTTTTTGTAAGGCCGCCAAGCTTGCCCGATTCGCCCATTTTAATGCAATCCTTTGCGTGGGGGCGGCTGTTCGTATAACAATGTAAAAATCCGGCGGCAGATTTTTTTCAACGCGCTATCAAAGTGATACAGCGCGTTACATTATTTTA
>JANMQN010000163.1:0-5911 GCA_031370535.1 Sphingomonadales bacterium
GCTTTCGACGCACGATAGCTGTGCCATCCACCTAGCCGGTTATCGGAGATGCTTCCCACCCGCGCCGACAACGCCGCAAAGCAAATACGGCCGACTTTGGGCATTAGTGGCAAAAAATACTTTGCGACAAGCAAAGGGCCAATCGCGTTTATCCGGTAATTGAGCATCATCCAGTCGGCATCAAGCTCGCGCAGGCTTTTTTCGGGGCCCTTGTTTTCGCTGTGCAATATCCCTGTGGCGACAATCACAAGCTCCGGCGATACGAATTTGTCGGCCAGCGTGCGTGCAGCGGTTGCGATACTGTGTTCATCCAATAGGTCAATCGCGGGTCTTCCGAGGCGAATAACGCGCCAATCCGCCTCAAGCGCGCCTGCCAGTGCCGCGCCAATTCCGCCACTTGCGCCTATGATTACTGCGGTTCGCTCTGCCACCCAGCCTCCGGTAAATTGTTCAACGGGAATTCATGCAGCCGCGCTATGCTAATTGCACAAAGGATGGCAAGTACCTATAGCCATCACAAACAACGGCATAGCACCTATAGCCCCAATCGCGGAGAGTAGAATGAAGTTGGTTTCCAGATTAGCCCTAGCCCTTTCAGTTGTCGCAGTTTCAGCCGCGCCAGCCGTTTATGCCCAGTCAAACGAAAAACCGAAGAAGGAAAAAAAGGGTAAGGAAGCAGCGCCTGCAGCGCCGAAGCGTGCTTATTCCAAGCCCTTTATTGCCGCTTATGCGCCAGTAGCGGATTTGTTGAACAAAGCAAAAGATCCAGTCGCCGCAAAGGCAGAGTTTCCCAAAATATTGGCGGCGATCGGAAACGATGATGACCGGTATGAAGCTGGCGTATTGGCAATAAACATCGGTGCCGGTGTTAAAGATTTGGCCTTTCAAGAGCAAGGTATCGACCTGCTTCTGGCATCCGCGACAACGCCTGCGAACCTGAAAACGGAATATACTTTTCGCAAGGGAGCCATCGCATACGACGGCAAGAGATTTGCCGATGCCGAAAAATATATGAGCGACGCCTACAATCTAGGACATCGCGGCAACAACATCGAATTTCTGATTTCCAACGCCATGTCGCAGCAGAATAAAGACGCCGATGCCATGGCCTGGATCGGCAAGGCGATTGAGGCAAGCAAGGCATCAGGTCAGATAAACAAGGCCTATGTCGTCCGGGCAGCGACGCTTGCAGCGAAGACCAAAAATTATGCTGGGGCTGCCAACTGGTACAAAGAACTGGTCAAGGCAGAGAATAATCCTGATTACTGGCATGATTCACTGGCGTTTTTCGACCGGTCGTTGACCCTGAATCCGGAAGAATCGCTCGATTTAATGCGCCTGATGCGTGTTACCAATGGTCTGCGTTTTCAACAGGAATATGCAGGTTATCTGGATAGCCTGAGCTACATCGGTGTGCGCTATCCTGCCGAAGCGGTCTCTGTACTAGAAGAAGGTTTCGCCAAGGGTGTTATTTCGCGCAACAATGTGACTTTCAGCGAAAAATATAATGAAGCCAAGGGACGGCTGGCCGAAGACACGAGGACGTTGCCAGGAACGGTGGCGCCTGCAAAGGCGAGTCCCAAGGGAATGCTTGCTTCATTGACTGCCGACTCGTTCTACTCGCACAAGGATTACAAGACGGCAAAAGAGTTGTATGAATCGGCGCTTAGCAAAGGGCCGGTGCTCGATAAGGATGGCAAGGACCAAAGTGACCGCACGCGTTTCCGCTTGGCGATGTCCAAAGCGATGTTGGGTGATTATGCCGGAGCAAAAGGGGATTTTGCGCAGTTGACCACCGCAAATCGCAAAGCAATTGCGGAATATTGGAACATCTATATTGATCACATGACCAAGGCGCCGGCCGCAGCCGCACCGGCAACGACTAGCTAATCGCCTGTCTGACTTGAAAAGGGGCCCGAGCGTTCGGGTCCCTTTTTATGCAGATGCGATAGGAACGCCGGGTTCGTCTTTGGCGGTTCTGATCGTCAGCGATGTCTTAACGCTGCTGACATTAGGTGCCGACGTCAGCTGCGACGTCAAAAATTCCTGAAAAGACTGAAGATCACGTGCTACGATCTTCAAAATAAAATCAATTTCACCGTTCAGCATATGGCATTCCCTAACATCGGGAAGCGCGCGGACATGCTGTTCGAAAGCCTTCAGATCATCTTCCGCCTGACTCTTCAGGCTGACCATCGCAAACACGGTAATCGTATATCCAAGCGCGCTTGCATCCACATCGGCATGATAGGATTTTATCGTCCCTGATTGTTCAAGTGCACGCATCCGGCGCAGGCAGGGTGGAGCTGTAAGGCCGACCTTTGTCGCAAGTTCGACATTGGTGATCCGCCCATCAGCCTGTAATTCGGCCAAAAGCTTCATATCTATCGCATCGAGGTTCATATTCGCCATGATGTTGTTATTTCCATTTCGATTCTATGTCCCGGTTATAATAAAATAATAGAGCATTGCAATTGTCCCATAGTGTGACGTGCCAAATTTGCCGCTTTCGCACTATCTTTGTTCGGTTTATCGAACGCACTCGTACGGATAATTTTACATTAGGAATAATTGCAATTTGCGCTTCGACGATCGCCTTGAAACAACCCTGCGTCAGGCGGACGACAATGATTTAGGTGTCATCGCAAAATGGCAGCAACTGGTTGACATTTTGTCGCAGAGCCCGGCCGAATTCGACACCGACTTTGTCGCTACCGGTCTGCTGAAGGCCAGGCATTTATTACCTCTAGTGCCTCCAAATACACGCGCAAATTGTGTAAAGGCGCTGAACGGGCGTATCCGCTCTGCGCCGCTTGTTCTATTGCTGTCTGGTGATGTTCCGGCAGTCTCGGCTGCCGCTATTGCGGGTGCAAAGCTAAATGACCAGCAATGGGCTGACATCGTCCCCCATTTGCCGACGCGAGCTCGCGGCTTTCTGCGCAATCGCACCGATGTTGGGCCACTGACGCGAAGAGCTTTATGGATTTGGTCGTCAGCCGACTTTGTTTTGCCGATGCCGATCGCCGCAGATATTAAAGTCAATCAATCGCAGGATAACGGCGTACAGATCCGCGATATTGTCGAGCGTATTGAGAAATTGCGCCTCGAAAGAGAAACGCGCGAAGCCCCTTATCTTCCATTTGACGGCAACGAATTCACGGATTTCCCTAGCCATATCGATGAAATTCGTTTCGAAACCGACGAAAATGGGACGGTCAGCTGGATCGAAGGCGCTCCCCCTGGGGCGGTTGTAGGGGTAGATATCGCCGAGCCTGCTTTCGACGACGGTCCGGGACCTGATGCATATGGGGCGGCTGCATTCCGGCAGAGAATGCCGCTTGAAAATGCCCGTATGCGCTTATGTGGTGCCCCCATCATTGCGGGAGACTGGCGGATAAACGCGGCGCCATTTTTCGATTCAATCAGTGGCCGGTTCGACGGTTATCGTGGGATACTCCGCCGACCGACTGTTGCGGAAAGCGCGCTGATTGCGCCAGATCTCAGCGGTAATGCCGATCATGTCCAGCAACTTGTGCACGAATTACGTACGCCGCTTGGTGCCATCATTGGATTTTCGGAGATTATCGAACAGCAGCTATTTGGCCCTGTAACCGAAGACTACCGCATTTTGGCGCGCAACATATTGAACGACGCAGAAAGGCTGCTTTCGGGATTTGACGATTTGGCGACGGCAGCAAAAATTGAAACCGGTCAGTTTGTCGTCGAGCCCGGGGTAACTGACTGCGAATGGCTGACGGTGCGGCTTGCCGACCGGTTGCGCAGCTTGAGCGATCTGTTGCAAGTCACATTAAATCTTGCCCACGCCCATCCGGTGCGCCCTTTTGCGATCGAGAATGACCTTGCAGAGCGAATATTCTCACGGCTTTTATCGGCGGTTATTATCGGCTGTGAACCGGATGAAATTCTTGACGGCCGATTTCGTACCGAACCCGGCCTGAACGCTACGAACAGGTTTGTGCTCACTCTGCCCAAAAAATTACTGGAAATGGATGAGACTGAATTGTTCGGGTCGGGCCCTGGTTCCGTTGATGATTCAGCCGAAGCGCCATTACTCGGTTTAGGATTCTCCTTGCGGCTTGTCCGTAGCCTTGCACAAAATGTTGGCGGCGATTTACGCTTTTACAATGAAGCGCTGATATTATCGCTTCCAGCCAGCAATGATGGCAGATCAGGATTTCGGGACGAAGAGCGAGAGTGAAGTGTTGGCACAGGCGGGAGAGGAAATGAAAACCAAACCCGCAGTACCTGTCAAAGGCCCATTTGATTTTGCAGATTTGTCCGCTCTTGGCAGCGCACGTTTCGTTATTACCGTGGATACCGAGGAAGAATTTGATTGGGCCAAGCCTTTTGCTCGGCACGGGTTCGGAACATCGCACCTGACAGCTATCCCGCGGTTCCAATCGCTATGCAATGAGAACGGGGTAAAGCCCTGCTATCTGATCGATTATCCGATTACCGAAGATGCCTTCGGCGTCGAATTACTCGGGGGCTTTGCAAATGCTGGGCAGGCAGAGGTCGGAGTGCAGCTGCACCCTTGGGTAAATCCACCGTTTGATGAGGAACTTTCTGGTCGCAACAGCTATGCGTGCAACCTTCCGAACGACCTGGAACGTGCCAAGCTGACGCAACTGTATCAGGCTATCGTCTATCGTTTCGGCATAAGGCCTGACGCCTATCGTGCAGGCCGGTATGGGGCAGGGCGAAACACGCCGTCAATCCTGACCGATTTGGGCATTGCGATTGATACATCGGTCCGGTCGCGCTTTGACTATTCGGAGCAAGGCGGGCCGAATTACGCATTTCATCCGCTCAATCCCTATTGGATCGAGCGCGGCGCGCTACTGGAACTGCCTTTGACCACGATATTTTCAGGTGCGATGCGCTCTGCTGGAAACGTTGTCTTTGGCGAATGGTTCGGATCTCAAACCGCCCGCTCAATGCTTGCGCGATCAAATATGCTTGAACGCATCGCACTTACTCCGGAAGGTATACCGCTGGGCAAGGCAATCGAAGCGATCGATGTTGCCCTGCTAGAGGGCGTCAAGGTCATCAACCTGTCTTTGCATTCGCCATCGCTGGCGGTTGGCCATACACCATATGTCCGCGACGAATCCCAGCTTGAGGAGCTTTATACATGGCTATCTGGGGTATTTTGCCACCTAAAAGGCTCGGGTGTAAGGGCAACAACGATGGCCGAAATCAAGCACGCCAGTCAATTTAAGTTGCCAGTGTAAGATAAAGGCTTGCCAGCGCTTATATAGTTCCGCTATCGGCGCGCTGGCGATTGGTTAGCCGGTCAGGGCCTGTAGCTCAGTTGGTTAGAGCTGGCCGCTCATAACGGCTAGGTCGGGGGTTCGAGTCCCTCCGGGCCCACCAGCCTTTTCCCTTGCGGGTTGAGGTTGAAAAGCCAGACGGAAGTACATTGTTGTACCAGTGATCCCATGTCGGGGAGTAGCGCAGCCTGGTAGCGCATCTGGTTTGGGACCAGAGGGTCGCAGGTTCGAATCCTGTCTCCCCGACCACTTTTATTTCTTGGCGTTATCTGCATTCACGGCGTCGGTTTCTACTTTCGCGTCGGCTTCAATCAATTTTGTAGCCTCCTCGGCAGCCTGCTCGATGGAAAGTTGGCGTTCCTTCAATGCATCTTGCTCGATTGCATCGACTGCTTTTTCGGCCTGTTGCGGTGTTGGTTCTTCAACGCAAGCAGCTAAAGCAAGCAACATCGCGCCCGCTATTGCCAACTTCACGGCTTAGGCTCCGGTTTCAAGTCGCCTGCGTAATTGGCTACAAGGTCAAGCGTTGACGCCCAAGCCGCTACATTCTGACGCATTTCGGCCTTATCGATTTTGTCGAGTGTATCGTCGGGAGTGTGGTGAAGGTCGAAATATTT
>JANMQN010000131.1:0-12127 GCA_031370535.1 Sphingomonadales bacterium
GGCATCGAATACCGGCACGCCTTCGTCCGCGAACATTGCGGCAACCGCCGACTTACCCATGCCGATCGATCCAGTAAGCCCAATGGTGATCGGTTTTTTCACGCAAGTAGTAGCTTTCGCAACGCATCCTCGCCGTCTTCGGGAGGAGCAACACCAAAGAACAACTCAAACGCAATCGCAGCCTGCCCGACGAGCATTTCGAGGCCGTCGACGGTTTCCAGTTCGCGCGCGCGCGCCGCTTTGAGGAGCTCTGTTTCAATCGGCGCGTAGACCAGATCATAGACCAAAGCATGGTCGGGCAACTCGGAGAGGTCCAAATCGAGCGGTGGCTGTGCCATCATTCCCAGCGGACTTGCATTCACCAAAAGCGCCGCTTCGGGTAGTCGAGCTTCCAGAGAAAGAACCCGACCCTTCAGTCCGAAATGTGCGAGCAACCCCGCCGCTTTCAGGCCGTTTCGGGCAAGTATGACAACTTCACCGATGTCCGCCTGAGCGAATGCAAACAGAACCGCACGGGCAGCACCACCCGCCCCTATGACAATCGCCGTCTCACCAGCCAGCGGAAGGTCCGCGATCGGACCATAAAATCCGCCCGCATCGGTGTTGGTTCCGACAAGCGCTCCTGTCGCATCGCGGAATACCGTGTTGATCGCTCCGATCGAGCCGCGCACATCGCCGGGGTCCGTGACGAAATCGAGCGCCGCAATCTTGTGCGGAATGGTAATATTGCACCCTCGCCAATTTGCGTCGTTGGGCATCGCGTCGAAATAGGCGCCGAGATTTTCAGGTGCCACATCACGCGCCCGATAATCCGCAACTATTCCCAATTGATCCAGCCAGTAACGATGAATCAGCGGAGATTTTGAGTGCGATATCGGATGCCCGATAACTTCGGCAAACTTGCTCATGTTGACAAAAGACCCCTCGTTCGCAAATAGTCGAGCACCGGCAGCAACGGCAATCCGATGACTGTAAACTGGCTGCCGCTTACGCTGGCAAACAACTGCGCGCCTTCGGCTTCTATGCGGTAGCAGCCGACGCAGTGGCGGATTTGCTCCCAATATGTGCCGACATACTGATCTATATACCCGTTACTCAATGAGCGCATGCTCATTTGCGCGGTGTCGACGACCCGCCAAACAGGTTTGCCATTTTCGCAAAAAACCGCTGCGCTAATCAATCTGTGCGTAGCGCCTGACAGCGTAGCCAAATGTTCGCGCGCTTCGTTGGGACTTTCCGGTTTATCGAATATCTGTCCATCGGCGGTCAACAGTATCTGGTCGCAGCCCAAAACAAGCGCCGTTGGATTTTTGCCCGAAACCTTGCGCGCTTTTGCTTCGGCTAAAGCGTCGGTGATGTCACGTGCTTTGGTACCATTTGCTACCATCGCCTCCTTGATGCTGGCTTCATCGACTAACGCTGCGTGCGCCTCGACGTCGATCCCCGCCGCGCGCAGCATCGCGATTCGTCCGGCACTTTGCGACGCCAATATAAGCGTCACGCTGCGGGCACCTGCGCCAGTTCACGCTCGTTGAACAGATTGATGATCGCTGCCGCTGTTTCCTCGATCGAGCGCCGGGTGACATCGAGCACCGGCCATCCATTATCCGCAAACATGCGCCGCGCGTGCGCGACCTCCGCCTTGACCTTTTCTTCATCTACATAGTCGGTGTCGGGGGCTTGGTTGAGGGAAAGCAAGCGGTTACGTCGCACCTGAATCAGCCGGTCAGCACTGGTGACAAGCCCGACAACCATTGGATGTTTAAGCGTGAACAATATCGGCGGAGGCGGCGCTTCGGGGACGATCGGGATGTTCGCCGTTTTGTAGCCACGGTTGGCGAGATAAATGCTCGTCGGTGTTTTCGAGGTGCGTGAAACACCCGCCAAAACAATGTCTGCTTCTTCCCAATTTTGCGCGTTAATCCCGTCATCATGCGCAATGGTGAACTGGATCGCTTCGACCCGCGCAAAATAGGCTGCATCCATCGCGTGCTGGCGGCCTGGTCGCGCTTGGGCCTCCTGTCCGAGCATGTTGGACATCGCGTCGCTTACTGCATCGAGCGCAGCGACGGCGGGCAGACCCAGCGCTCGACAGCGGTTCTCCAGCTTGCGCCTTGTGTCGCGATTGACCAGAGTAAACAGTACCAACCCCGGATTGGCTGCCACATCCACCAATATGCGCTCCAAATGGCTTTCGGATCGGACCATCGGCCAGAAATGCTTGACGACATTTTCCGCACCGTCAAACTGGGCGAGTGCGGCTTTGGCAATATTTTCCAACGTCTCGCCGGTTGAGTCGGACAACAGATGAAGATGAAAGCGCTGGCTCATGACTCACAGTCTTGTTGGCAGGCTGGGGATAAATCAAGGGACAAGTTTGGCGGGTCATAAACCTCCCCACTACCCGCGATTCAACGCTCGATTCGGGCACAGCCTGTCCACAGGGGCAAAGTGCAATCCACAGCCTGTGAATAACGTGGACGAAATCTGCGACTCCGTACGACTCGGATAGCGCTTGTCCGTCAAGCTGTTGGCAATATCCGCAAAAGCTTTTATGGGCTGGGTTATCACCAGCACATCATCTTTCATCATCCTTATATAAATATATATTTTGATTGGACTCACGCACCCGATGTCAGCGCCTACCCAAAAGAAACTGCTTAACGTCCTGCGGGGCAATAAGGAGGATATTCCTCCCGTTTGGCTTATGCGTCAGGCTGGGCGCTATTTGCCCGAATATCGCGAATTACGCGCGCAAAAGGGTGGGTTTCTCGAACTTGCCTATGACAGCGACTCTGCTACCGAAATCACGTTGCAACCGATACGCCGTTTCGGCTTTGACGGGGCAATTCTTTTCTCCGATATTCTCGTTATCCCGCACGCAATGGGTCAGGATCTGTGGTTCGAAACCGGTGAAGGCCCAAGGCTTGCGCCACGACTGGCGGAAAGCCGGCTTGAAGAACTGATACCCGTTCCGGTCAGGCTGACACCGGTTTTTGAAACGGTACGTAAGGTGCGCAACGCGTTGCCCGACACGACGACCTTTCTGGGCTTCGCTGGAAGCCCTTGGACGGTCGCTACGTACATGGTTCATGGCCAAGGCAGCAAAGACCAGTCTGAAGCCCGGCGGATGGCGCACGCCGAGCCTGCGCGCTTTGCTGCATTGATTGATGCCATCGTCACTGCGACCGTCGATTATCTGGCCGCCCAGATTGAGGCCGGTGTAGATGCGGTGCAATTGTTCGACAGCTGGGCAGGATCGCTCTCGCCGGCGCAATTCGAAAAATGGGTGATTGCCCCTAACGCCGAAATTGTCCGCCGTTTGAAGGAACGCCACCCGAATACGCCGATTATCGGTTTTCCCAAAGGTGCAGGTGGGAAGCTGGCAGCATATGCGGAAGGAACCGGCGTCGATGCGCTGGGCCTTGATGAAACCGTCGACCCGCATTGGGCAAACCGCGAATTGCCAAAGGGATTGCCGGTGCAGGGCAATCTCGATCCGCTGGCGTTGATTGCCGGCGGGACAGATTTAGAAAGTGCGGTGGACAATATCTTGTTGGCTTTTGCCGACCGGCCGCATGTCTTTAATCTGGGGCATGGAATCTTGCCTGACACCCCTATCGTACATGTAGAACAGCTGCTTACTCTGGTCCGTAAGGGATAGATTTGAGAAGGCCGCGCAGATGACGGAAATAATCGCTGTGCTTTATTACTGGCTGAAATCGGCCCACATCATTTTCGTGATTTTCTGGATGGCGGGGCTGTTCATGCTGCCGCGTTTTTTCGTCTATCATCAGGAAAGCGCGGAGGGCTCTGAAGAATCCGCCAAATGGGTCGATCGCGAGGCGAAGCTGATCAAGATCATCCTGAATCCGGCGATGATTGTCGTGTGGGTGGTCGGCCTATTGCTTGCCTGGCATATCGCTGCGCTGAGCGAAGGCTGGTTTCACGCCAAACTTTTGTTTGTGCTCGGCCTGTCAGCCTATCATGGCTGGATTGTAGGCTATGCCAAAAAGCTGGCGCGCGGCGAAAGGCAATTGACCGGCAAGCAGCTGCGTCTGTTCAACGAAGTGCCGGGCATTGCGGCGGCGGTTATTGTCGTGCTGGTGGTGGCGAAACCTTTTTAGGTTCCGAAACCCCTTTCGCAGATATAGTTATATCCTGCATATGCTGACGGATGAAACAACCTGCTTTGCCTCATCACCTCGATCAGGTTACCGCCAGCAGGGATATATGTTTGAGCGGCGTACCAATGGGTCGCGAACTTCGCTACCTTTGGCAAAGATCCCGACAGTGTTGACGAATTCGTCGGCAGGGAGTATTTGACCGACCAAGCCTGTCCTGGGCGTGAGGCGCGACCTTCACAACAACCGCGCCACCAACCTTAATATATCCCGTCGGTTGCTTTTACGAAACCGGCTGTCATTTCGGGCTTTCCGCCCAATCAACGGAACTATTTATGCATTTAAAAGAGCTGAAAAGCAAGAATCCTGCCGACCTCGTTTCGATGGCCGAAGAACTCGGTGTCGAGGGTGCGTCGACGCTTCGCAAACAGGATCTGATGTTTGCAATCCTAAAAGAGCTCGCTGAAGATGGCGAGCAGATCATGGGACTGGGTACGATCGAAGTGTTGCCCGACAGTTTCGGCTTTCTGCGTTCGCCGGAAGCAAACTATCTGGCTGGCCCCGATGATATTTACGTTTCGCCCAATATGGTGCGCCAGTTCGGATTGCGCACCGGCGATACGGTCGAAGGTGAAATCCGCGCGCCGAAAGATGGCGAGCGCTATTTCGCCCTGACCAAGGTCATGAAGATCAATTTTGACGACCCCGACGCCGTGCGGCATCGCGTCAACTTCGACAACCTCACCCCACTTTATCCCGACGAGAAACTTACACTTGATTCGCATGATCCGACGGTCAAGGACAAGTCCGCGCGTGTCATCGATATCGTCAGCCCGCAGGGCAAGGGCCAGCGCGCCCTCATCGTTGCGCCGCCGCGCACCGGTAAAACCGTCTTGCTGCAGAACATTGCGCGCGCGATTACCGAAAACCATCCGGAAGTTTTCCTGATGGTCTTGTTGATCGACGAGCGGCCGGAGGAAGTCACTGACATGCAGCGTTCTGTAAAGGGCGAGGTTGTGTCTTCGACCTTTGATGAACCCGCGACACGCCACGTCCAGGTTGCCGAAATGGTGATCGAAAAGGCCAAGCGCCTGGTTGAGCACAAGCATGACGTGGTCATCCTGCTCGACTCGATTACCCGCCTCGGCCGTGCCTACAACACGGTGGTACCGTCATCGGGCAAGGTTCTAACCGGCGGTGTCGATGCCAACGCTTTGCAGCGCCCGAAACGCTTTTTCGGTGCCGCGCGGAACATCGAAGAGGGCGGCTCGTTGTCGATTATCGCAACAGCGCTGATCGATACCGGCAGTCGTATGGACGAGGTTATCTTTGAGGAATTCAAGGGTACAGGTAACTCTGAAATCGTGCTCGATCGCAAAGTTTCGGACAAGCGTATCTTCCCCTCGCTCGACGTCGGCAAGTCCGGCACGCGCAAGGAAGAGTTGCTGGTCGAGGAAGGCAAGCTCAAGAAAATGTGGGTGCTTCGCCGCATCCTCATGCAAATGGGCACCGTCGACGCGATGGAATTTCTGCTCGACAAGATGAAGGATTCGAAGACCAACGAAGACTTCTTCGATTCGATGAACCAGTAAGCATAAGCAATAGGGCCAGGCATGTTCGAATTTCTGATTGCAACCGCGTCAACGGCAACCTCCTTGGGCGGACCTGCAGATATCTGGGCGGCTATCGTCAAGGATTTCTCTAATATCACAGAACCTGCGGCTTTTGCCGCGTTCATTCAGGTGTTGATGATCGATCTCGTGCTGGCTGGCGACAATGCGATCGTCGTTGGCGCTTTGGCAGCGGGCCTGCCTGCGGACCAGCGTAAGAAGGTCATCCTTATCGGGGTGCTCGCGGCGCTGGTTTTGCGCATCATCTTTGCTTTGATGGTTACATGGTTGCTCGGCATCGTCGGGTTGGTCCTGGCCGGTGGCTTGCTGCTTCTATGGGTAGCCTGGCGCATGTACCGTGACATTAAAGGTCATGCCGGCGAGTCAGCGGGTTCGCCAGAAATTGTTGGTGACGAACATTCGGGCCTGAAATCCACCAAGACTTTCGCTGGTGCCGCTTGGGGTGTAGCCGTCGCCGACGTCTCTATGAGCCTCGACAATGTCCTCGCCGTCGCAGGAGCGGCGCGCGAGCATCCCGGGATTCTTATCGTCGGCCTAATCTTCGCGGTTGCATTGATGGGCATCGCTGCCAATATCATTGCCCAATATATAGAACGCTACCGCTGGATTGCGTGGGTCGGACTGGTTGTGATCGTCTATGTCGCGGGCAAAATGATTTACGAGGGCTGGCATGAGGTCCAACCACATGTGATGGCTTTCGCCGGAATATAAGCAAAAGGGCTCCTCTTCAGGAGCCCTTTTCTTTCAGGTCAGATGCTCGGCGAAAAATAATGAAGTTCGTGAATCTGCCAGCTTTGCGCCTTCGTCATTCCGCCGATCCCCTATCTCGGTCGCGAAGCCGTGATCTAGGCGTTGATAATCGTGCAACGTCACCTTGGGATTGTTGTCAAGTCCTGCATGGATCGCGGCCTGAGCCTCGGGTCCGACGAAATGGTCAGCGGTCGGGATATGCAGCATCAGGGGGTTAGCGATGGCATGGCTTTCGTTCAGCATCTGTTCGATCATCACGCCATAATAGCCGACTGAGGCGCTGATGTCGGTTCGTGTCGCAGCCATGTACGCCAAGCGACCGCCCAGGCAGTAACCGACACAGCCGACTTTCTGAACCGGTGCCTGCCCTGCCAGACCGCCACGAACGGCGTGGATCGTGGCCTCAATGTCTTTCACGCCGTCATCTGGATCATATTGACCAAAATAGCCAAAAGCTTCCTGAAGTTCAGCCTCAATATCAGGGTTAAGCTCAATGCCGGGAGCTATGCGCCAGAATATGTCCGGGGCGACTGCGAGATAACCTTCAGCTGCCAATCGGTCGCATTTCTGCCTGATGCCCCCATTAACGCCAAATATCTCAGGTATGACAATAATCGCTGCCGATGCAGTGCCTGCTGGCGCCGCAAGATAAGCGGGGAACAGAGCGTCTTCGCCCAAAGCGTTGATTTTGATCATCTCACCCATGTTTTCGTTCCTTCTCACGGCATTTGCTTGATTCGGCTTTGTCATTATAGTGTCCCTAACAACAGGGCAAAGAGGAGGGCGTGTCCCATGAAGATGAATATCGAGATTGATTGCTCGCCCGAAGAGGCAAGGGCGCTTTTGGGCCTACCCGATGTGACCAAAGCGAACGAAGCCTATGTCGAGAATGTAACTAAGCTAATGAAAGGTGCCGGAGGCATCGAGCAGCTGCAGGAAATCGGCAAGCAGATCGCACCGATGGGGCAGATGGGGCTGCAATTGTTCCAGCAACTCATTGAAACCGGCGCGAAGGCGGCGATGTCGGGAATGAGCCCGAAGGACAAAAAGTAAAACCATCCAATGAATGCCGCTGACACGATCTTTGCGCTGTCCAGCGGCGCGCCTCCGGCGGCGATTGCGATCATCAGGGTCAGCGGTTCGTTAGCGTTTAATGCCGTCCGCGCATTGGTGGGCCGTGTCCCCGAACCACGTCGCGCTTCTCTAGCGGAACTAAAGCATCCCGAAACTGGTGATGTGCTCGACCATGCACTCGTCCTAACGTTCCCGGGACCTCAAAGTGCCAGTGGCGAGGATCTTGCCGAGTTGCATCTCCACGGCGGCCGCGCGGTGGTCCGTGCGATTGAAGCTGTCTTGGCAGCGGTGCCCGGACTTCGCCGAGCCGAGCCAGGTGAATTTACCCGGCGCGCATTCTTGAATGGTAGGGTCGATCTCAACGAAGCCGAAGGTCTGGCTGATCTGCTTTCTGCAGAGACTGAATGGCAACGCCGTGCGGCAAGTGCAATGATGGGTGGCGCGTTTAGTACCGCAGTTGAGGGGTGGCGGCAGGAGGTATTGCGCTTGTCGGCCATGACCGAAGCCGAGCTTGACTTTTCTGATGAGGGTGATGTCGAAACGCAGGATAATATAAAAATATCAGCTGCTTGCATCAGGCTTCATGACGCCGTCACGGCGTTGCTCGATGCTCCTACCGCGGAAAAGTTGCGCGAGGGGCTTCGCATTGTGCTGGGCGGACCACCAAATAGCGGCAAATCGACATTGCTCAATGCGCTGGTCGCGCGAGAAGCTGCGATTGTTTCAGACATTGCAGGCACCACACGCGACATGATTGAAGTACCGGTCGCGCTGGAGGGTATTCCTCTAATTTTTACTGACACGGCAGGGCTGCGTGACACTACCGAGGACACGATCGAGGCCATGGGAATTGACCGCAGCCGCAGCGCGATGACTTCGGCCGACATGATATTATGGCTGGGAAATGAAGGCGACGGCCCTCATCACCCGCAACTTGTTGAAATTGATGCTAAATGCGACGAAACAAATCATGCTGGCAAAAGCGCTGCTGCATTTCGTGTGTCTGCGCTGAGTGGCGAAGGGATGAATGTTCTTGTGCGCCATATAATCAACATTGCCAAAATGCTGCTGCCGCCACCCGATCGCTTCGCGATAAATCAGCGGCAGCGCATATTGATGGGAGATTGCGCCAAGTCTTTGAAGGAGGCTTCGAACTGCTCAGACTGGCTGATTGTAGCAGAGCAGCTAAGGCAGGCGCGGCTGTCGCTAGATGCGCTCACGGGCCGCGCGCATACCGAGGATATGCTTGATACGCTGTTTGGCCGTTTTTGTGTCGGGAAATAAACTGTTTCACGTGAAACACTCTGTGTCGCTTTGACCAGGCTAGCCGGTTGCGCTATGCGCACCCCATGGGTCAAATTTTTGATATCATCGTGGTTGGTGGCGGGCATGCGGGAACCGAGGCGGCAGCGGTAGCTGCCCGGATGGGCGCGCGCGTGGCACTGGTCAGCTTTGATCGAAAAACGATAGGCGCGATGTCGTGCAACCCCGCGATTGGTGGTTTGGGCAAAGGCCATCTGGTGCGGGAGGTCGATGCGTTTGATGGCCTAATTGCGCTCGCCGCGGATGAATCGGCGGTTCACTACCGCATGCTAAACGCATCGAAGGGCGCAGCTGTGCAGGGCCCGCGGATTCAGGCGGACAGGCGTTTATTCAAGGCTTCGATCCAGCAGCAGCTAGGCCAGTTAAGCAATCTCGTTATCATTGAAGGCGAAGCGGCAGCTCTTTGTTTTGCCAGCAGCGAGAATCGGGTTGCAGGCCTGGAATTAGCTGACGGCACGATCATCAAGGCTACGGCCGTCATACTCGCGACTGGTACATTCCTCGGCGGCAAGCTGTTCCGCGGCGAAGAGCGATTGGTTGGTGGCCGTGTTGGCGAATCGTCGGCATTCAGGTTGGCCGAACAAATTCGCGGTGCAGGTCTTCCAATGTCGCGGCTGAAGACTGGAACTCCACCCCGGCTAGACGGACGCACGATCAACTGGGCCGCTTTGGAGATCCAGCCATCGGATGACGGCGACTGGACAATGTCAGCGATGCATACGCGGCGGTCTGTGCCGCAACTCTTTTGCGCGATCAGCCGCACGAACGCACAAACACATGATATCATCCGTGGCGGCCTTGACCGGTCACCGTTATTTGGCGGTGATATTGCGGGGCAGGGACCACGTTATTGTCCGTCGATCGAGGACAAGATTTTTCGGTTCGGCGATCGCGATGGGCATCAGGTATTTTTGGAGCCCGAAGGCTTGGATAGCCATCTGGTTTATCCCAATGGCATATCAACGTCACTGCCTACCGATATTCAGGAAGCAATGGTGCGCTCGATGGCAGGGCTCGAACAATGCGAGATTGCTGTGCCGGGCTACGCAGTTGAATATGACCATATCGATCCTCGCGCTCTGGATTCCACATTGGCCGTGCGCGGCTTTGAAGGCCTATATTGTGCTGGGCAAATCAATGGCACCACCGGATATGAAGAGGCGGCGGCACAAGGATTAGTTGCCGGAATGGGAGCCGCGTCGAGGATATTGGAACGCGAGATGCCTGCCATTGATCGAGCCAACAGTTATCTGGCTGTAATGGTGGACGACCTTACCCTGCACGGAGTTACCGAGCCGTACCGCATGCTAACGGCAAGGGCCGAGTACCGGTTGCGACTCCGGGCAGATAATGCTGGGACACGGCTGACCCAAATGGGGATTACCATTGGTGCGGTCGGAGCAATCCGCAAGAAAGCTTTTGAACAGCGATCAAAAGACAAGTCGGCCATCGAAGAACGACTATCAGAGCCAGTTAGCGCCGATGATTTGATTAAGCGCGGAGTGGCAGTTAAGCGCGACGCAGGCCGCATGCCGCTAGCAGCCTGGCTTCGCTATCCAACCGTAGGCATCCACGACCTTTTGGATGTTTCACGTGAAACAGATTGTCCGTTCGAACTGCTTAAGGAAGTGGAGCAGGACGGGCGATACGCACCTTATCTTGAGCGGCAGGAAGCCGAGATTAGAGATATTTCAGCCAACGAGCGAATTACGTTGTCGACGTCGTTCAGTTATCGCTCAGTATCGGGTCTATCAAACGAGATGGTTGAGCGACTTGATGCCGCTAGGCCGGAGACGCTGGCCGCTGCGGCGCGAGTACGAGGCATTACGCCTGCGGCTCTTGCCGCGATTCTTGTTCACGCGAAACGAGCGCAGTCCTCTTCAGATATTGCAGCATGACCGAGCGAGAGGCACAGGAATGGCTGCGTTCAAACTTCGATGTTTCACGTGAAACACAACAGAGGTTAGATGTCTTTATCGGGTTTCTCAAAAGAGAGGCTGAGAGTCAAAATCTCATTTCCGCGTCTACAATCGATCATATATGGAACCGCCATATTGTCGACAGTGCACAATTATTGAAATTCTTACCTGAAGAAGATTCTACCCCAATTGACTGGATCGATCTCGGTGCCGGAGCAGGCTTTCCCGGTATTATTGTCGCGTTATTGAGCAGCAGCTATAATGTGACACTTGTAGAATCACGAACCAGGCGGATCGACTATCTCCAGCGCGCCGTCGCGATGCTCGATATGGAAAAACAGGTTACAGTTGTCGGACAACCACTGGAACGGGTTAAAACTGCCCCATTTTCAATCATCAGTGCACGTGCTTTCGCGCCATTACCGCGGTTGTTCGAACTTGCGCAGCGATTTTCCACAAATAAGACTTTATGGCTGTTACCAAAGGGTCGTAATGCAGCTAAGGAATGGAACGAAGTCGAGCCGTTCTGGAATGGCGAATTTCGTGTTGAGCATAGCGTGACCGACGCGGAGGCCGGCATTTTAGTCGGGCATTTGACGGGGAAGCGCGGAAATGAGGCCAGTTCAGCGGCCCAGAGGCAGCAAGCAATATGATTCGCATTGCCATAGCAAATCAAAAAGGCGGAGTGGGTAAAACCACGACTGCGATCAATCTGGCGACTGCGCTGGCAGCCAGCGGTTGGCGTTGTGTTTTGGTCGACCTTGATCCACAGGGAAATGCTTCGACCGGCCTTGGTTTGAAGCAGGTGGACCGTGTGCACAGTAGCTATGATCTGCTGCTCGGCGATGCTTCGCTGAAGGACGCGGCTATTCCAACGATCATCCCCAATCTGGATCTTGTACCCGCAACGGTGGATCTGTCGGGAGCGGAAATAGAGTTGGTGGAGTTTGAGGACCGGACGGGACGTTTGAAGGCAGCCTTCGATAAGTCGGACGCCAATTGGGACATTTGTCTGATTGATTGTCCGCCATCGCTCGGGTTGCTGACTATAAACTCGCTCGTGGCGGTCGATTCTATTTTGGTCCCATTGCAATGCGAGTTCTTTGCACTTGAAGGTTTAAGTCAGTTATTACAGACAGTTGAGCGTATACAAAAGCGCTTCAATCCTGATCTCGCTATCATGGGCGTTGCTCTCACAATGTTTGACCGGCGCAACCGCCTGACCGACCAGGTAGCTGACGATGTGCGTAGTTGTCTTGGAGATCTTGTCTTTGACACTGTCATTCCCCGCAATGTTCGCTTGTCA